>NZ_JANXRJ010000035.1 GCF_025353065.1 Lapillicoccus sp. | reverse complement strand
CCGGCCCGGAAGTCGGGCCGGCGAAACCTGCTGCGGCAGAGATCAGCTCGCGCCGAGGGCGTAGACCGTGACGCCACCGACCGTCGTCGCGGTGTAGGTCGCGGTCACCCACGTGGTGATCTGCGACCCGACCGTGCTGGTGCCACCCTGGCCGCCACCACTACCCCCGGCACCGCCCCCGCCACCGACGATGTAGTAGCCGATCTTCCCCGCTGCGACATCGGCCTTGAACTGGGCCAACGTGATCGACGGGTCGGACCCGTCCCAGCCCCCGATGGCCATGACCGACGTCCCGCTGGACAGCTCGTAGCCGGCGGCGGTCTGCGCGCCGACGGTGGCCGCCGACCAGGTGCCGGTCGTCACCTCGAGAAGAGTGTCGAGTGATGCGGTGCTCGTGCCCGTCGCCGCCCTGCTGCCGGTCGGCGCCTGACCGCCGCCGAAGTTACCCGTCGGACGCGTGCCCGTCCTACCGCCACCACCAAAAGCACTGCTGGCGTAGCCCGCCGGGCCGGACGTGGGGATCGAGCCGGTGTGAGCCTGCGACGCCGTCGCGATCGTGTGTGCCGCCGAGCCACCGCCGGCGCTCACCGCACCGACGACGAGGGCGACGACCGTGAGCCTGCGCAGGGCGGCCGTGCTGACCACCAGCAGGACCGCGCCAGCAAGACCACCGAAGAGCACGGCATACCGCAGCCACGGGAGCCATGCCGCGGCGTTGCTCTGGAGCATCCAGAACGACCAGCCCGAGGTGACGGCGATCATCGCGGCGAGCACCAGCCGGCCGACGAGCGCGTCGCGTCGGCGCCAGAGGAAGGTGCCGGCGATCGCGATCGTCGCGGCGATCGACGGAGCGAGGGCGACGGCGTAGTAGGGGTGGACGGTGCCCTCCATGAAGGAGAAGACGAGGCCCGTGACAATCAGCGAGCCACCCCAGAGCAGGAGGCCAGCGCGGGTCCGGTCGGTGCGGACGGCCCTACGACCGAGGAGGAGGACCCCGACGAGCCCGACGAGGGCGGCGGGGAGGAACCACGAGATCTCCGTACCGAAGGCGGTGTTGAAGAGTCGGGCGATCCCGGTCGAGCCACCGAAGCCGGCGTTCCCACCGCCTGCGCCGCCGGCACCACCGCCGCTGTTCCCGAAGATCCGACCGAGGCCGTTGTAGCCGATCGCCAGCTCCCACAACGAGTTGTCGGTGCTACCACCGATGTAGGGCCGCGACCCCGCGGGCCACAGGGCCACCAGGGCGATGAACCAGCCCGAGCCGACGACGACCGCGGCCAGCGCGGCAAAAAGATGGAGGATCCGGCGCTTCAGGTCGAGGTTGGCCGCGACGAGGTAGACGAGGGCGAAGGCCAGGAGGACGAGCAGCCCCTGGAGCATCTTGGTGAGGAACGCGAAGCTGATCGCCAGCCCGGCGAGCAGCAGCCAGCGCAGGGCCCGGCGGCTGCCCCCGTCCACGACGCGGCTGGCGTCGACAGCCCGGACGACGCCGTATGCCGCGACGGTGGTCAGCAGCACGAGCAGGGCGTCGGGGTTGTTGAACCGGAACATCAGGGCAGCGACGGGAGTCAGGGCGAGGAGCGCTCCCGCCACGAGGCCCGCGCCGGCACCGGCCCACCGGCGGACGGCGGCATAGGTCACCCCGACGGTGGCGACCCCCATCAGCGCCTGCGGCAGCAGCATCGCGAACGAGGAGAAGCCGAGGACCCGCGCCGACAGGACCATGATCCAGAGCGATGCCGGCGGCTTGTCGACGGTGATCGAGTTGCCCGCGTCAAGGGAGCCGAAGAGCCACGCCTCGAGGCTCTTCGTGCCGGCCTGGACCGCCGCGCCGTAGAACTCGTTGGCGAAGCCCGAGGCCGAGAGACCGACGAGGTAGAGCACGGCGGTGGCCGCGAGCAGTCCGAGGACGGACGGGCGGACCCATCGCGCCTGGTCGGCCGGACCGAAGACCACGCGGTCGACGCGTCCGCGACCGGCCGGCGGACCCGCCGGACCGGGTCGAGCGGCGAGCTCTGCGGGTGGACCGGAGGGCGCCGGTGGCAGCGCGGGTGGGGTCAGCGTGGCGGTCATCGGGCTCTCCTGCGATCAGGCGAGACGTCGCGGATCGGGACGTCGGGACAGGACGAATCTGACGAGCAGGACTGTGCGGCCTCGGTGTCGTCGGTGTGGGGTCGCTGTGCCATTCCTGTTGGCATCGGCGCCGACGGGAACCCCAGCGGGCCGGCTCCCCTCGAAAGGGTGGCACGCGGGGCAAGGGCCGGTAGATTCATCCCCTCAGGGGGCGCCTACGTCGTCGGTTCCCGCACCGCTCCAGGACCATCCGTCGAAGGGCAGAGGAATGAGCACGCACGGGACGGACCCCACGGGGGACGACTACCGCAGCTATACCGACGCGCCCGACCTCGGCGCAGGCGTGGGGCCCGATGGCCCGAAGGACGCGCCGCCCGGGAGCTACGTCGCGCCCGGCACGCAGCCGATGTCGGCGGCGCCACCACCCCCACCCGGCTACACCCAGCCACTGACGGC
Source organism: Lapillicoccus sp. (assembly GCF_025353065.1). Lineage (GTDB taxonomy): Bacteria > Actinomycetota > Actinomycetes > Actinomycetales > Dermatophilaceae > Lapillicoccus. The sequence goes on along the minus strand of NZ_JANXRJ010000035.1, from coordinate 20,663 downwards.
CTTTGGTCAGCCCCCGGCATACGGCCAGCCACCCGCCTATGGCCAGCCACCCGCCTACGGCCAGCCCCCGGCATACGGGCAGCCACCCGCCTACGGCCAACCCCCGGCATACGGCCAGCAACCCGCTCCGGGCGCGGTCGGCCAGCCGTACCCTGCCTACCCACCCGCTCCGGGTATGCCGTACACCGCCTACGGCCAGCCTGGCGGCTACGGCTACGCCCCCGGGTCGCCCTACGCCGGACCACCGGTCAGCAAGGGTCCCATCATCACGCTGCTCGTGCTGTCGGCCCTGTTGACCGTGGCCACCTGCGTCCTCGGCATCCCGAGCCTGGTGCTGTCGATCATCGCCCTCAGCCGCGCGAACACCGACGGCATCTCGGCCAAGCGGCTGAGCCGCATCGGCTGGATCGTCTTCGCCATCTGCGCCGTACTCACCATCGGGTTCTACGTCTTCCTCGCTATCGGGATGGCCAACTCCAGCTCATCCGGCACGAACAGTGTCTTCGGCAATGCGTAGCCCCGGGTGTCGGGTGAGGTGCGCTGGAGCATCGCTCCGGCCGAGCGCGAGAGGCCCCCGTCCATGAGCGACCCCACACCGGAGCAGCAGCCGCGGCCGCCCGAGAGCCCGACGTGGCCCGGTCGCGGTTTCGCGGCGCCCGGCGGGTTCGCCCCTCCCGTCGGTGGCGCGGCAGCCGGTCCGCCGGCCAACCCCTGGTCGACACCGACCTCCTACGGTGCTCCAGGTCAACCGACCTCCTTCGGTGCTCCAGGTCAACCGCCGCCGCCGCCCGGCTACCCGGCATACCCGAGCCCGCTCGGCCACCCACCGGCTCCGCAGGGCTACCCCACCGCCTATCCCGCTCCGGCCTATGCCACCGTCGCAACGAGGTCGAGCGTCCCCGGTAGCACGGTCACCCTGCTCGTCCTGTCCCTCGTGGGGATCGTCCTCACCGGCATCATCGGGATCCCCAGCGCGATCATCGCTGCCCTGGCCTGGCGCCAGCACTCCGCCGACCCCGTCGCGGCCCGCAGGCGGACGACGTCCGGGTGGATCTGGTTCGCGGCCAACTTCGCCGTCGGCATCCTCCTGCTCATCCCGTTCTACATCTGGGTGTCGAACAACCAGTGAGCGGAACAACCTCCCGCGCCCCGGGGTTGGACAGCAGACCATGACTGACGGCCCCCTCATCGTCCAGAGCGACAAGACGCTGCTCCTCGAGATCGACCACCCCGGCGCCGAGGACGCCCGCCGCGCGATCGCCCCCTTCGCCGAGCTCGAGCGTGCCCCCGAGCACGTGCACACCTACCGCGTCACACCGCTCGGCCTCTGGAACGCCCGGGCCGCGGGCCATGACGCGGAGAAGGTCGTCAACGCCCTCCTCACCCACAGCCGGTATGCCGTGCCGCAGGCCCTGCTCATCGACATCGCCGAGACGATGGACCGCTACGGCCGGCTCACCCTCGAGAAGGACCCGACGCACGGGCTGACGCTGCGCACCACCGACCGGCCGGTGCTCGAGGAGATCTTGCGGCACAAGAAGATCCAGCCGCTCCTCGGGGTCCGCATCGACGACCTCACGGTCGCCGTCCACCCCTCCGAGCGTGGCCACCTGAAGCAGGAGCTGCTCAAGGTCGGCTGGCCGGCCGAGGACCTCGCGGGCTACGTCAACGGCGAGGCCCACCCCATCGAGCTCGACACGTCCGACTGGTCGCTGCGGCCCTACCAGCAGCAGGCCATCGACGGCTTCTGGGACGGCGGCTCGGGCGTGGTCGTGCTGCCCTGCGGCGCGGGCAAGACCCTCGTCGGCGCAGGCGCGATGGCGGCCGCGAAGGCGACGACGCTCATCCTCGTGACCAACACCGTCTCCGCGCGGCAGTGGAAGGAGGAGCTCATCCACCGAACGAGCCTGACGGAGGAAGAGATCGGCGAGTATTCGGGCTCCCGCAAGGAGATTCGTCCAGTCACCATCGCCACCTACCAAGTCCTCACGACGAGGCGCAAGGGCGTTTACACCCACCTCGACCTGCTCGACGCGCGCGACTGGGGCCTCATCCTCTACGACGAGGTGCACCTCCTGCCCGCGCCGATCTTCCGGATGACCGCCGACCTGCAGGCGCGGCGGCGTCTCGGCCTGACCGCCACCCTGGTGCGCGAGGACGGCCGCGAGGGCGACGTCTTCTCGCTCATCGGGCCGAAGCGCTACGACGCTCCGTGGAAGGACATCGAGGCCCAGGGCTACATCGCGCCCGCGGACTGCGTCGAGATCCGGGTCTCCCTGCCCGAGGGCCAGCGGATGGCCTACGCCATGTCCGAGCCGGAGGAGCGCTACCGCATGTCGTCGTGCAGCAGCGCCAAGACCGGCGTCGTCGAACAGCTCGTGCGTAAGCACAAGGGGGAGCCGACCCTCGTCATCGGCCAGTACCTCGACCAGCTCGACGTGCTCGCCGAGCGCCTCGGTGCCGACCTCATCACCGGCGAGACCTCCGTGGCCGAGAGGCAGAAGCTCTTCCACGCCTTCCGGGTCGGCGAGATCGACCTGCTCGTCGTCAGCAAGGTCGCGAACTTCTCGATCGACCTGCCCGAGGCGAGCGTCGCCATCCAGGTCTCCGGCACCTTCGGGTCGCGGCAGGAGGAGGCCCAGCGCCTCGGCCGGGTGCTTCGCCCCAAGAGTGACGGCCGGACCGCGCACTTCTACACCGTGGTCGCCCGCGACACGGTCGACGCCGACTTCGCCGCCCACCGCCAGCGCTTCCTCGCCGAGCAGGGCTACGCCTACCGCATCGTGGACGCCGACGACCTCACCGTCTGACCCACCCCCAAAAACCCCGCCCCGCCCCAAAACCCCCCGCCCCACGGGAAAACCCGTCCAGCGGACATCCAGCAGACTCACAGACTTGGGGGCCACACTCGCAGGGTGACGGACACCATTGCCCATGAAGCGAGCCTCCTCGTCGTCGAGGACGAGCCCAACATCCGCGAGCTGCTGGCGACCTCTCTGCGGTTCGCCGGCTTCGAGGTCTCGGTCGCCGCAGACGGGCAGAGCGCCCTCGTCAGTGCCTCCGAGCACAAGCCCGACCTCGTCGTGCTCGACGTGATGCTCCCCGACATGGACGGCTTCGAGGTGACGCGTCGACTGCGCGAGTCCGGTCGCCAGCTCCCCATCGTGTTCGTCACCGCGCGCGACTCCGTCGACGACAAGATCAAGGGCCTGACCGTCGGCGGCGACGACTACGTCACGAAGCCGTTCAGCCTCGAGGAGGTCGTCGCCCGCATCCGGGCCGTCCTGCGCCGCACCCGTGGCGACGAGGACAGCACCGCCACGCTGATCTTCCACGACCTCGAGCTCGACGACGACAGCCACGAGGTCCGCCGTGGTGGGCGCGTCATCGAGGTCTCCCCCACCGAGTTCAAGCTGCTGCGCTACCTCATGCTCAACCCCAACCGGGTGCTGTCGAAGGCGCAGATCCTCGATCACGTGTGGGACTACGACTTCCGCGGCGAGTCCGGGATCGTCGAGTCCTACATCTCCTACCTCCGCCGCAAGATCGACACGGTCGAACCGGCCATGATCCACACCAAGCGCGGCGTCGGCTACGTGCTGCGGCTGCCCCCGGGCAGCCCGGGCGCGTAACAGCGTGACCGTCGGAGCCGGCCTGCTCCCTCGCACCCGGGCCCGACTCCAGACCCTCCCCCTGCGCGTCCGGCTCGTCGCGGTCGTGGTGCTGCTGCTCGCCGCCGCTCTGGCGGCGTCCGGTCTCATCGTCAACGTGCTCCTGCGCAACTACCTGCTGGCGCGCACCGACGACGAGCTCCATACGTACGCCAGCATCGCGAGGCAGCTCGACTACCCCACCGACCCCACCGCCGTGACCCCGCCGGTCATCCAGCCCAACTTCACCGTCCAGATGAGCGTGCTCGACGGCTCGGCCCCGCTGACCCTCTTCGCGGCGGTCACCGAGCCGACGGCCCAGCCCGCCATCCCCGTCCTGTCCGCGAGCGACCCCAGGGTCGTGCGCTCCACCCCCTTCACCGTCCGCTCGCAGACCAACGACGACATCCGGTGGCGGGTCATGGCCGGGGTCGACGACCAGCGCGACGCAGTGTATGCCGTGGCCGTCCCGTTGCGCACGCTCGAGGAGACGCTCAACCGCGTCATCATCGACGCGTCGCTCATCGGCCTGGGCGTCCTCGCGGCGAGCGCGCTGATCGGCTGGTTCGCGGTACGGCGGTCCTTCCGACCGCTGAGCCGGATCGAGGACACCGCCGCCGCGATCGCCGCCGGCGACCTCACCCAGCGCGTCCCCGAGCGCTCCACCAGCGACGAGGTCGCCTCCCTCTCCCGCTCCCTCAACCAGATGCTGACCCAGATCGAGCAGTCCTTCGCCGTCCGCGAGGCCTCGGAGGAACGGATGCGGCAGTTCGTGGCCGACGCCTCCCACGAGCTGCGCACGCCGCTCGCGACCGTGCGCGGCTACGCAGAGCTCTACCGGCAGGGCGCCGTCAACAAGCCGGAGGACGTCACCGGCGCCTTCGACCGGATCGAGAGCGAGGCGGCCAGGATGGGCAGCCTCGTCGAGGACCTCCTCGTCCTCGCCCGGCTCGACGGCGAGCGACCCCTCGCCCAGGACGACGTCGACCTCGCCGTGCTCGCCGGCGACGCGACCCAGGACGCCCGCGTGCTCGCGCCGGAACGGCGGGTGCGCCTCGTCGGGCTCGGCGGTCCCCTCGGACCGGTGCACGTCATCGGCGACGAGCCCCGGTTGCGCCAGGTGATGACCAACCTCGTCGGCAACGCCCTCAACCACACCCCAGCGGGGACCGCCGTGGAGATCGCGGTCGGCCACGGCCCCGGGGAAACCGCACTCATCGAGGTCCGCGACCACGGCCAGGGCATCGACCCGCAGCGGGCCCGTCGGGTCTTCGAGCGCTTCTACCGCACGGACCCCTCGCGCAGCCGGGCCCGCGGATCGGGTGGCGGCAGCGGTCTGGGCCTCGCCATCGTCGCGGCGATCGTCACGGCCCACCGGGGCAAGGTGGGGGTTGCGCAGACACCTGGCGGGGGGGCGACCTTCGTGGTCGAACTCCCACAGGCGGTTCACAGCCTGAGCCAAGCCGAGGCTGACGCTGGGTCGATGTAGTGGACACCAGACGTGAAAACGACCACCCCACCTGGGATAAGGACTAGAGACATGACCCAGCAGACCCACCCGACGAACTCCTCCGGCGACAGGGACCACGACAGCACCTCTGGCGCCCCGAGCGCCGACCGCGAGGTCGACCGCACCACGTCGGGCGCGCAGACCTCGGAGACCCCCGCAGCCCCCCTCTGGTACGGCGACCCGGCCCCCTGGCGCGCTCCCTCGAGCGACTACGACCCCTTCGGTCGCCCCGACCCGTCGCGTGAGAGTGCCCCACAGCCCGGCGCTGACGGCGGCGGCGGTGACTACCCCGGCAACTACGCCACCAGCGGCTATGCCGCCCCGGCGGCACCGATCGCCCCGGGTGCCACCAGTGCGAGCACCACAACGACTGCGCCGGGTGCGCCGCTGCAGGGTCCGGGTGGTGCCCCGACCTCGGAGGTGCCGATGTCCTGGCACCCGGAGTCACCGGCATACCCCAGCGGCACGGCCTTCGGTGGCGACGGCGGCTGGGGTGGCCCCCACGGGAGCACCCCACCCCCGCCGCCGGCGCCGCCGTCCAAGCCGCGGGGCAATCGGCGGGTCGTCGAGCTGTCCGCCGTGGCCCTCATCGCCGCGGTGCTGGCCAGCGGTGGCACCTTTGTCGCGGCGCGCTACAGCCAGCCCGCGGCAACGGCATCGAACACCCAGACCAACAACGTGCCGGCTCCGGTGATCCAGGCGAGCGCCAACAACCCCGACTGGACGGCCACGGCCAAGGCCGTCTCCCCCAGCGTGGTGTCCATCACGGTGGCGAGCCAGCAGGCGGAGGGCCAGGGCTCGGGTGTGATCATCAACTCGCAGGGCAACGTCCTGACCAACAACCACGTAGCCACGGGCGCCGGGGCGGGCGCGACGATCGCGGTCACGCTCAACGACGGCCGCAACTACGACGCGACCATCGTCGGCACGGACCCGACGACCGACCTGGCGGTCCTGCTGATCAAGAACCCGCCCAGCGACCTCAAGCCGATCTCCTTCGGCAACTCCGACGAGCTCACCGTCGGCCAGCCGGTAATGGCCGTCGGCAACCCGCTCGGCCTCGCCGGCACGGTGACGACGGGCATCGTCTCCGCCCTGAACCGTCCGGTGACTACCGCCGCGAGCGACGCCACCCCGTCGCAGGGCAGCCAGGGGAACGGCCAGTCGCAGGACCAGAGTGGTGACGTCAACACCAACGCCATCCAGACGTCGGCGGCGATCAACCCCGGCAACTCCGGTGGCGCCCTCGTCACCGCCAGCGGCCAGCTCGTCGGCATCAACTCCTCGATCGCGTCGCTGGGCTCGTCCTCGAGCGGTGCGCAGAGCGGGAGCATCGGCATCGGCTTCGCCATCCCGGTCAAGGAGGCCAAGTCGATCGCCGACCAGCTCATCGCGACGGGCACGGCCAAGCACGCCTACCTCGGTGTCTCCGCCAGGGACACGACGGTGACGGCGAACGGGAGCAAGCGGGCCGGCGCCCTCATCGACTCCCTCTCCGCCGGCACCCCGGCGGCGACGGCCGGGCTCAAGCAGGGAGACGCGGTCATCAAGATCAACGGCAACTCGATCGAGTCCTCCAAGTCCCTCGTCGCCACCATCCACGAGTACAGCGTGGGCGACAAGGTCACCGTCACCGTCGTCCGCGGCGGCGCGCAGCAGGACATCCAGGTCACCCTGGCCGCCCGTCCCGGCCAGGGGTAGGGGGTCCGCGGCCCGCCTTCTTCCTGGTTCGCGGGCCGCGACCTCCGCCTGGGGCCTTCCGCAGATCACCTGAGCGCTCTCCGGAGCTGCCCGTGGCTCGCGGAAGGCCCCTTCCCTGCTCCCACGTGTTGCGGTGAGATCCGCGAATCCGGGGTCCGCGTTGGCCCATTCGCGGATCTGGCCGCAACACGTCGGGTCGAGGTGGTGGCTACGGGAGGTACGGTGAGCGACTGCCCTGCACTCCCGCTCGCTCCCGGAAAGGCTCCCGTCGTCATGCCCACCGACATACTCGAGCCCACCCCGGACCCTGAGCTCGCGCGGGAGCAGGACTACCTCGCCCGGGCCCGCACCGAGCTGGCCCGGATGCGGGACAAGACGCTGAGCACCGAGCGGGCCGCGGGCGACGCCGTCTCGGACGCCTTCCTCGCCAACACCCTTGCGCGCCGGGCCGCCTCGCTGGTCGACGACCCGACCTCGACGCTGTTCTTCGGTCGCCTCGACCTCGAGGGGGCGCCGGCGCAGGAGCACGGCCACGAGCGGTGGTATGTCGGGCGGCGGCACGTCAACGACGAGCTGGGCGACCCGGTCGTCATCGACTGGCGGGCCGACCTCTCCGGCGCCTTCTACCGCGCCTCGCGCACCGAGCCGATGCACGTCACGCTGCGGCGGCGCTTCGGCATCGACCGCGGCCGACTGACGGCGTTCGAGGACGAGCACCTGCAGGACGCGGGTGAGCACGACGTCCGGAGCGACATCCTGATGAGCGAGATCGAGCGGCCGCGCGTCGGGCCGATGCGCGACATCGTCGCAACCATCCAACCGGAGCAGGACGAGATCGTGCGCGCCGACGCCGCGACGACGATCTGCGTGCAGGGAGCACCTGGGACCGGCAAGACGGCGGTCGGCCTCCACCGGGCCGCGTGGTTGCTGTATGCGTTCCGGGACAAGCTCGCTCGCTCCGGGGTGTTGGTCGTCGGGCCCAACCGGGCGTTCCTCGACCACATCGGCGCGGTACTGCCCGCCCTCGGCGAGATCGAGGTGCAGCACACGACGGCCGAGGAGCTGGTCGCGTCGGTGCCGGTGAAGGGCAGCGACTCCACCACCGCTGCCGTGCTCAAGGGCGACGCCCGGCTGGCCGCAGTGTTGCGCCGTGCCGTGTGGGCGCGCGTCCGGCCGGCGACCGAGCCCCTGATCGTGCCGCGCGGCGCTCGGCGCTGGCGGGTCCCGGCCTATGAGGTGGCCGAGATCGTCGACGAGCTGCGCGCTCGCAGTGTGCGTTACGAGGCGGCGCGACAGATCCTCCCGCAGCGGCTCGCGCACCACGTGCTGCTGGAGATGGAGCGCAGCGGCGACTCCCCCGACGACCGGGTGCAGGACGCTGTCGCGCGCAGCACCCCGGTCAAGGCGTATGCCGCGACGCTCTGGCCCGCGGTCGATCCGCGGGCGGTGCTCTTCGAGCTCTGGAGCGATCGTGCCGTGCTGGCCGAGCACGCCGACGGACTGCTGACTCCTGAGGAACAACAGATTCTCCTGTGGGACAAGCCTCCTCGCGCCAAGGGGACGGCCCGGTGGTCGGCGGCCGACACCGTGCTCCTCGACGAGATCGCCGACGTCTGCGAGCGCACGCCCAGCCTCGGGCACGTCGTCCTCGACGAGGCCCAGGACCTCTCGCCCATGCAGCTGCGCGCCGTGGGACGCCGGTGCTCGACGGGGTCGGCGACGGTGCTCGGCGACATCGCGCAGGGCACGACGCCATGGGCGACCGCGTCGTGGGAGGCGTCGCTCGGGCACCTCGGCAAGCCCGACAGTCACATCGAGATCCTCGACCGGGGGTTCCGCGTGCCGGCCCTCGTCATCGACTACGCCGCGCGGCTGCTTCCGGCGATGGCCCCGGGCCTCGGCGCCCCGGTCTCGGTGCGGGACAACCCCGGACGGCTCGACTTCGTCAGGACGACGGTCGCCGACCGCGACCTCGCGGTCGCGCGGGTGGTGACCGAGGCGGCCGCCGAGCCGGGGTCCGTCGGGGTCATCGCCCCCGCGGCATACCTCGCCTCGATCTCTGCGGCCCTGACCGCTGCCGGCCTCCCCCACGGCATCCTCGGGACGGATCACGGCGACGTCACCCATCAGGTCGACCTGGTGCCCGCGACCGTGGCCAAGGGGCTCGAGTTCGACCGGGTCGTCGTCGTCGAGCCCGCGCGGATCGCCGCCGACGAGCCCGACGAGCGCACCGGCCTGCGCCGCCTCTACGTCGTCCTCACCCGCGCCGTCTCCGCCCTCACCGTCGTCCACGCCGAGGCCCTGCCGGCCGCCCTCGACTGACCCCGACGTGTTGCTGCCGTTGGGGGGAGCCGCGGGCGCCGCGGTAGCCCGTCTGGGAGGATTGGGCGGTGCCGGCCCTCATCACGTGGTGGACCCAGGACCTCGGCCTCCTCGCCCCGGACGCCGACCCCAGGGCCGTGCAGGCCGTGGGCGAGGACCTGCTGCGGCGCTGGGCCGACCCGGCCCGGCGATACCACTCGTCGACGCACCTCATCGAGCTGTTCCGAGGGCTCGAGGAGATCGAGGAGGCGGGCGAGCTCAGCGCCGGGGACGCGACCGTCGGCCGGATCGCGGGCTGGCTGCACGACGCGGTCTACGACCCGGCGGCACCGCCAGGGCGCAACGAGGCAGAGAGCGTGGAGCTCGCCGCCCGGCTGCTGCCGACGGTGGGGCTCACGCCGGCGACCGTCTCACGGGTCGAGTCGCTGGTCCGGATGACGGATGGGCACGACCTCGCGTCGGTCGCCGACGACCCGCTCGCGGCGGCCTTCCACGACGCCGACCTGGTCATCTTCGCCGCGGCTGCGGAACGCTTCGACGACTACGACGACCTCGTCCGGCAGGAGTATGCCCACGTCCCCGACGACGCCTTCCGCGCCGGCCGCCGGGCGATCCTCGAGGACTTCCTGGGCCGCGACCGGCTCTATGCCACCGACCACGCCCACGCGCAGTGGGACGGGCCGGCGCGCGTCAACCTCCGACGGGCCGTGGACCGGCTCGGCTGAACGCGCGCGGCATACGTTCCAGCACGAAACCGCTTGTCGAGCCTAGCTCCTCGTGGTGAGCGCGATGACGTCGTCGACCTGTCGGCGGGCGACCTCGAGATCGGTCGCCGGGAAGAACGCGATGCCCGTCGCGCCGGCCGCCTCGACCGCGGCGACGTGCTCGGCGGCGTCGTCCAGGGTGCCGATGGCGCCGATCGTGACCCACTGCTCACGCGGCATACCGGCGAGGGCGTCGGGTCCGTGACCGGCGCGTTCGATGAGGTCGTCGTAGAAGGGGAGCAGCCGCAGGGCGGTGTCCTCGTCGGTGCCGAGCACCTGGATCAGCCAGGGCGCCATGGTGGCGTGGGCGGTTGCGGCGTCCTCGGTGACGCAGAAGTTGGTGAAGGTGACGACGGCGAAGTCGGGGCGCGGCGACGCGGCGGTCTCCACCGCCCAGGTCACGTATGCCGCGGGGCACGGACCCGCGAGCACGAGGCCGTCGCTGACGCGGCCGGCGAGCGCCATCGAGCGCGGGCCCCGGACGCCGGCGAGCACCGGGGGTGTCGGGGTGGGCACGTGCGCGAGGCTGACGTCGGCGAGGTGGACGGTGGTGCCGTCGACCGTGACGGTCTCCCCGGCGAGGAGCCGGCGGACCGCGACGAGCGTCTCGTCGAGCGTCGTGACCGGCGACTTGGGCCGGACGCCCATCTGGCCCATCCAGTACTGGATGCCGTGGCCGACCCCGCCGATCACCCGGCCCGGCGCGATGCTGCTCAGGGTCGCGATCTCCATCGCCGTCATCGCCGCGGTGCGGGCGACGGCGGGCAGGATGCCGAGCCCGACCGTGAGCCGCTCGGTGACCGCCAGCGCCGCTGCTGCAAGCGGCGGGGCGGTCGTGAAGAAGCAGTCCTCGATGAACCACATCTCGTCGACCCCACCCGCCTCGAGCCGACGGGCGAACTCCGTCACCGTCGACCCCGGGAACGTCCGGTCGAACACCATGCCGATCTTCGCGCGCTCAGTCATGCCACGACCTTAGGTGCCGCCACAGCCCGAGCGGGCCGGCGGGGAGTGGTGGACCCCCTCCTGGGGGGCCAACGCTCCCGACGAACCTTGCTCGACCGTATGCCGCGTGGCGTCAGGGAAGGACCAACGGTCGTGCGCACTACCTCACCGCTGACAGCTGTTGGACGCACCAGGCGAAGTGGCCGTCCTCGGGACCGGAGCCGAAGCAGCCGGCGGTCGCCAGTGCGTAGGCGCTGCGGTAGGTGGCGATGCTCGTCGCTCTTGTCCCGAACCGGGACGCCATGGCTGCCGTGAGGTTGGCGGTGTTCTCGACCGCGGATGGACCGTACACGTCGTAGATCGCCGGGGCGATCGCGACGTCGACATCGGCGTCGTCGCCCGGCCGGTAGTGGTCACCCAGCAGCCCTCGGTAGGACTCGGCGAGCGGCCGCGGATGGGCACAGTCCAACGCCACCTGCCGTACGAACGGCCGGCCGCCGTCGTCTTCCATCGGGACACCTGGCTGGAGGTCGTCATCCCCCGACGGTATGCCGCGTGGCGTCAGTCGGCGCGGTCGACGAGGTCGGCGAGGTGGGCGAGGTGGGCGACGAGCGGCCACCAGAACTCGTGACCGCTGAGGGTGGCGAACCCCTCTCGCGCCAGCCACCGCCAGCCGTCGACGTCATCGGTGGACGCGACAAGGTCAGGGCCGACGCCGAGAAGGTCGGCAGAGAAGAGCTGGAGGTACGAACGCCCCTCTCCCCAGCGGCCGCTCGTCCCCTCAGCTCCCGGTCGCACGTCGAAGCGCTCGTAGCCGGCAGGTGTCAGGTCGGCCACCTCGAGGACGATCCCCGTCTCCTCGAGGACCTCACGAACGGCAGCGTCGGCGACTCCCTCTCCCGGTTCGACCCCGCCCCCCGGCGGCCCCCAGGACTCACGCCCCGGCGTGTGGACGACGGCATACCGGCCCCGCCCGTCCCGGATCAGGACCATGGCGGCGACCACCAGCCCACGGTCGAAGACGACGTCGGAGGCGATGAGGTCGACGTCCATGACCGTGCCGTCCGGGGTCGCGACGTCGCGCACCCGGGCGACGGGTCGGTCGCCGCGCCGCTTGCGGATCCGCAGCCCGCTGGCGATCAGCCGGCGGACGAGGTCGGCGCCGGTCGTGGCGGTGGCACCGGCCGCCAGCACCGCGGCATACCGCTGCTGGGGCACGTCGTAGTGGTCGCCGTGGAAGCTGCGCGGGTGCAGCCCGGCACGCTCGGCGAACGCGTGCAGCTCCTCCAGCGAGGTGTCGCTGACGAGGTGGGCGAAGACCGTGCCGTGCCGCGGCCAGATGGGGTGGTCGATCCAGATGGTCATCGGGTCAGACGCTAGCCCGTCCGGGCCGTGCCCAGGATCTTTGCGGTATCAGCATGCCGATCCGGCTCTCCTTATCCACGGTTGGGTGCCCGTGCCAGCACGGAAGCGGCCGACCAGTCGTCACGGAGACGATCGAGAAGGGGCAGCCCTCGCCTCCGCACCAGGGTCATCCACACACCAAGGAGAGCGCACCATGACCATCGAGATCAACCTGCCCGGCGACACCAGGATCGACCACCTGAACCAGCCGGACGCCCGGAGGCTGCAGGTGCCTGCTCCCGGCAGCCCTCCGGACCCCGACCTGGGGCCGTTCCAGCTGCTGCCCGGGACCTGGGCCAACATCGACCCCAGCCAGCCCGGCGGCGGCCCGGCAGCGGGACACGGCTGGAACATGATCGCGCTGCCCTTCGCCACCGCCGACGGCTCGCCACCCTTCCGGCTGCTGCTCAACCAGTTCAACGAGACCCTGACGTTCAACCTGGTCGACAAGGCCGTGCCGAACCGCGGGATCAGCGCCAACCCCCTGCAGGAGAGGGACCAGTTCGACGTGACGCTGGACTACGTCCAGTCCGTCGGTCAGATCTCGGCCACGGACAACCCACGCAGCACCTTCGCCGACCCGCAGTCCAAGCCGGTCCACCACGAGCCGGGGCTCTTTCTCAACATGGTCAACCGGACTCCCGCCGGCAACAACATCGCCCGACTCGGTTCGATCCCCCACGGGGACTCGGTGCTGGCCATCGGCAAGAGCTCGACCATCGCCGGTCCGCCGGCCATTCCGGCCGTCGACGGACTTCCCATCGGCGTCGACCCCGACCCCCACGGACCGGGGGCCCACTACCTGGCGCCCTACCTGGCCTTCGACGCGAACCCGTTCAAGGGAGTGCTGGCCGGTGTGGCCGGGTTCCCGGGGTTCAACCCGCTGCACCCGCACCTGCTCCTGGCGGGGGCGCTCGTCGGCCAGAACATCACCCGGACAACGGTGCTCGACCTGTCGACCGAGACCTTCACGGCCGGGATCCACAACATCCCCTTCGTGACGCACCAGGCCAACCCCACCTCGATGACCTCGACCTTCTGGATCGAGGAGATCGACAACGGCGACAACACGACGACCCTCCAGCTGCAGTACCTCCAGGTCGTCCTGCTCGACTTCTTCCCCCGGCCGGACAACCAGCCCGGGCTCATCCGGTGGCCGCACGTCAGCATCAACACGATGCGGAAGATCGCCTGACGGGACAGCGGAAGGGCGGCTCCCCCTCTCGGGAGAGCCGCCCTTCCTGCTGGCGTATGCCGTGGTCAGCCCGAGCCCTGAAGCCCTGGCCGGGAGGCTGGGACTAGAAGCCCATGCCGCCCATGTCGTCGCCGCCGCCGCCGGGCATGCCCGCGGGGGCCTTCTCCGGCTTGTCGGCGATGACGGCCTCGGTCGTGAGGAAGAGCGCGGCGATGCTCGCAGCGTTCTGCAGCGCGGACCGGGTCACCTTGACCGGGTCGTTGATGCCGGCCGCGAGCATGTCGACGTACTCACCGCTCGCGGCGTTGAGGCCCCAGCCCTTGTCGAGGTTGCGGACCTTCTCGGCCACGACCCCACCCTCGAGCCCGGCGTTGATGGCGATCTGCTTGAGCGGAGCCTCGGCCGCGACGCGCACAATGTTGGCGCCGGTGGCCTCGTCACCCTCGAGCGAGAGCGTGGCGAAGACGGTCTTCGTGGCCTGGATGAGGGCGACCCCACCACCGGCGACGATGCCTTCCTCGACCGCGGCCTTCGCATTGCGGACGGCGTCCTCGATGCGGTGCTTGCGCTCCTTGAGCTCGACCTCGGTGGCCGCGCCCGCCTTGATGACGGCCACGCCGCCAGCGAGCTTGGCGAGCCGCTCCTGGAGCTTCTCGCGGTCGTAGTCCGAGTCCGACTTCTCGATCTCGGCCTTGATCTGGTTGATCCGACCCTCGACCGCGGTGCGGTCCTCGGTGTCCTCGACGATCGTCGTGTCGTCCTTGGTGACGACGACCTTGCGGGCCTTGCCGAGCAGGTCGAGGTCGGCGGTGTCGAGCTTGAGCCCGACCTCCTCCGAGATGACCTGGCCACCGGTGAGGATCGCGATGTCGCCGAGCATCGCCTTGCGACGGTCACCGAAGCCGGGAGCCTTGACGGCGACCGACTTGAAGGTGCCCTTGATCTTGTTCACGACCAGGGTCGCGAGCGCCTCACCGTCGATGTCCTCGGCGATGATGAGCAGCGGCTTGCCCGACTGCATGACCTTCTCCAGGAGCGGCAGGAGGTCCTTGACGCTGCTGATCTTGGAGTTGACGACGAGCACGTAGGCGTCGTCGAGGACGGCCTCCATGCGCTCGGTGTCGGTCACGAAGTAGTGCGAGATGTAGCCCTTGTCGAAGCGCATCCCCTCGGTGAGCTCGAGCTCGAGACCCATCGTGTTGGAGTCCTCGACGGTGATGACGCCTTCCTTGCCGACCTTGTCCATCGCCTCGGCGATGAGCTCGCCGATCTGCTCGTCGGCGGCGGAGATCGACGCGGTGGCAGCGATCTGCTCCTTGGTCTCCACCTCGACGGCGGACCGGAGCAGCTCGGCGGCGACGGCGTCGACAGCCTTCTCGATGCCGCGCTTCAGCGCCATCGGGTTGGCACCGGCTGCGACGTTGCGCAGACCCTCGCGCACCATCGCCTGGGCGATGACGGTGGCCGTCGTCGTGCCGTCTCCGGCGACGTCGTCGGTCTTCTTGGCAACTTCCTTGACGAGCTCGGCGCCGATCTTCTCGTAGGGGTCCTCGAGTTCGATCTCCTTGGCGATGGACACGCCATCGTTGGTGATCGTGGGGGCGCCCCACTTCTTCTCGAGCACGACGTTGCGGCCCTTCGGGCCGAGGGTCACCTTGACGGCGTCGGCGAGGATGTTCATCCCTCGCTCGAGTCCGCGGCGCGCCTCTTCATCGAAAGCGATGATCTTGGCCATTCGGGTGGTTCCTCCCACGCGAATCGATGTGGAGACCACCACGGTGCCCGCGACGGACGATCGGAGGTCCTGCGCACGTCGGTCGCACGCACTTCCCCGACCTCACCGGAAGTGGTCAGGATTGTCACTCTCATGACGAGAGTGCTAACGCCATTATTGGCACTCTCCCCCCGAGAGTGCAAACGGCCGACGGCACCGGTATGCCGCGTGCTCGCTCGGCCAGTGGGGTCCGCTGGGCTCCGCTCGCGCGCCTCACAACCCCGCTTGTTGCTTCGACAGTGCCCAAACCAGCCCGAAATGTCGCAAGGAAGGGCACGGCAGAAGCAACAAACGGGGTTTTGGGGGCGAGGGCGACGGCGGCGTCAGGGGGTTGAGGGGGGCGGAAGGGCGGCGGCGAGGCGGGCGGCATACTGCCGCCCCTCGTCGGGTGAGGCGTATGTCGTCCGGGGCCAGAAGAAGCCGCGCAGGCCGTCGCCCTTGGTGCGGGGGACGACGTGCAGGTGCAGGTGGGGGACGGACTGGCTGACGACGTTGTTCATCGCGACGAAGCTGCCCTGGGCGCCGAGCCCGTCGACGGCCGCCTGCGCGAGCCGTTGGCCGGCTCCGAGGAACGGCGCAAGGAGGCCGACGGGCAGGTCCAGCAGGGTGTCCACGTGCGTGCGCGGGACGAGCAGGACGTGGCCCTTGAAGACGGGCCGCGTGTCGAGGAAGCCGAGCAGGTCAGGCTCGTCGAGCACGAGGTATGCCGGTTCGGCGCCGGTGGCGATCGCGCAGAACAGACAGGGCTGGGTCGGGCTCATCGGTTCGAGGAGGGCGAGACGCCGGCTCGGGCGGGCCGGGTCAGGACGGCAGCTGGGTGCGCAGCGACCCGTCGGCCTCGGACGAGACCGGGTCGTCGAGGTCACCGATGAAGACGGCGACAAGATGGCGCGCCGGGTTGGACTCGACCTCGTGCAGCAGGTGGCGCCAGGAGACGAGGTTGGGGTGCTCGACGCTCGTGCAGGCCTCGGCCGGGGCGAGGCCGTCGATAGCGTGCTTGAGCTCGGCCGTCGTCAGCTCGTGGGTCTGGGTGCCGTGGGCGTAGCCGATCGTCTTGGCGAGGACGAGAGCCGGCAGGTAGCCGTCGCCGATGTTGACCAACGGGAAGTCGAACTCCGCCGACGAGGTCGCACTGGTGAGTCCCACCGCGTGCACTGCCGGCGGCTGCCAGCCCTCGATGGAGGCGGCGATCGTCTCGCGCACCGCAGCCAGCTGCTCAGGGGTGGTCCACTCGCTCATACCGGCCAGCGTGTCATATGCAGCCGTCCACCCACCTCCCGGATTGGGGTGAACCCGCGTCATCGATGACGCGGTTCCACCTCGATCGGGGAGGGGCGGGCGGGCGGGGGGTGCCGGATACTGGGCTGGTGGAGAGCCCGGGGACCGTGCTCGTCGAGGGCGAGAGCGACCGGCTGGCCGTCATCGCGGCGATGCGACGACGGGGGCTCGACCCCGACGCCTACCGAGTGGTCGCGATGGGTGGGGTGACCAACATCGGGCGGCACCTGCGCGAGCTGACGGCCGAGCGCGAGGACGTCCTGATCGCCGGGCTCTGCGACGCCGGCGAGGAGGGGGTGGTCGTGCGGGCGCTCGGACAGGCCGGTTTCGGCACGGCCCTGGACCGGTGGGACCTCGCCGCGCTGGGGTTCTTCGTCTGTGTCCAGGACCTCGAGGACGAGCTGATCCGCGCCCTCGGGATTGACGCGGCCCTGACCGTGGTCGAGGCCGAGCACGAGCTCGGGGCGTTCCGCACGATGCGGCAGCAGCTCGCCCAGCGCGACCGGGCGCGCGAGCAGCAGCTGCACCGCTTCCTCGGCAGCGGGTCGGGGCGCAAGATCCGCTACGCGCCGCTGTTCGTCGAGGCGCTCCCGGACGGCGCCCTCCCCGAGCCGCTCGCCGGGCTGGTCGAGCACCTCGGGCGGTGGGGTGCGGGCTGAGCCGGCTGAATCGGCTGAGCCGACCGCGGCATACGCGACGGCGTTGTGCGGGACTGTCCGGGCGGAGGGGGTGACCGACACGCAGCCGGGTTAGCGTCGGACCATGGACAAGGACACCCTCACCGCACTGCAGGCGCCGCTCAAGGAGCGTTACCGCGACGACGCGGGCTCCGCGCTGATCACCCTCAAGGCCTCCGGCCGACTCGGCGAGGGGGTCTCGTGCTCACTCGACACGGGGAAGGCGATGGCCGAGGCCGGACTGCACCCGGCCGCCGGTGGTGACGGGAGCCAACTCTGTTCTGGCGACATGCTGCTCGAGGCGCTGGTCGCCTGCGCCGGCGTCACCCTCAAGGCGGTCGCGACCTCACTCGGGCTCGCCGTCAGCGGCGGTTCGGTGCGGGCGGAGGGCGACCTCGACTTCCGCGGCACGCTCGCCGTCGACCGCGACGCACCCGTGGGTTTCCGGGCGATCCGGCTCGCCTTCGAGGTCGAGACCGACGCCACCCCCGAGCAGCTCGCGACCCTCGCCAAGCTCACCGAGCGCTACTGCGTGGTCTGGCAGTCGCTGCGTCAGCCGCCCGAGGGGTCGGTGACGGTCACCGCCGTCGCCTGACCGCTGTGGCTCGGCACCCCCTTGCGTTCCGGACACCCGTTTTAGCAAGTTCTGGGCCGGATCTGGCGCCGGGACTTGACAAAACGTGTGTCCGGAACGCAAGGGGGGGGTGGCCGGTATGCCGCTGGGCGGCGTCAGGCGCGCGCCAGGATCTCGCCGTTGAGGACGGCGAACCACGCGTCGGGGTGGGCCGCCCAGGCGCGCCAGCCATCGGCGAGCTCCTCGAGCCGGTCGGGGGTCGCGAGCCCCCGGGCGACCGCCTGCTCGGCGAGAGCCGACTGCGTGACGCGGTCGGCCCAGAGCCCGCCCCACCACTGCCGCTCCGACGCCGAGGCGTAGCACCACGTGTCGGCGGAGCAGACGACGTCGTCGAGCTCGGCGGCGTGCGCCCAGGCCAGCAGGTGGCGGGCGGCGTCCGGCTCGGCGTGGTTGCCCCGGGCGACCTGCTCGTAGAGCTCGAGCCAGTCGTCGAGCCGCCGGTCGGCGGGAAACCAGGTCATCGCGGCGTAGTCGGCGTCCCGGACCGCGATGGTGCCGCCGGGGCGGCACGCGCGCCGCATCTCCTGCAGTGCGGCCACAGGGTCGGTGAGGTGCTGCAGCACCTGGTGGGCGTGGACGACGTCGAACGTGTCGTCCGCAAAGTCGAGCGCGTAGACATCACCGATGGCGAACTCCGTTGTCGTGTCGGTGCGCTCGCCTGCGTTGGCGCGCGCCACCTCCAACGGCGCCTCCACGGTATCGATTCCCACGACTCGACCTGGCGCCACGTGCGTCGCGAGGTCGAGAGTGATGGTGCCCGGACCGCAGCCGACGTCGAGGAGAGCCATCCCGGGAGCAAGACGCGGCAGCAGGTATGCCGCGGAGTTGGCTGCCGTGCGCCAGGTGTGTGAGCGCAGCACCGACTCGTGGTGCCCGTGGGAGTAGATGTCGCTGGGCATGCTGTGTCCGATCAGTGAGATGTCGATCTCGTCCCTCGGACACTACGCCTGAGAAGCGCGGCCAGCGCACTGCGCCGCGATGTGGACCTCAGGCGTGTATCGCCAACGCCGCCTGCGCCCGGTCGATCATGTCCTGCCGCAGCAGGGGAGAGTCGAGCAGCCTGATCTGACCCCCGAACCCGAGCAGGAGCGAGACCGCGGCCTCGTGAGCGCGCAAGGAGACTCGGAGCACCGGCCAGTCGGCGGTCGTGGCGTTGCCGCTGACAGAGCGACCGACGATCGTCTCGGCCGAGGTGCCCGACGAGGCCTGGGAGCCCGCGATCAGCCGAAAGCGTTGCAGCGCAACCGGGTCCACCGCCACCGTGAAGACGGTGGCACCCTCGCTCGACTCGAAACGCGAGCGCACGCGATCCCACTCGGCCGTGAGGTCGAGGTCCACCGGGATGAGGGCCGGCTCGTCGAGCAGGGTCGCGGCGGCGATGCGCGAGACCCGGTAGCTGCGCACCTCGCTGTCACGAGCCGCCAGGAGGTACCAGCGGCCGGCGTTCTCGACCAGCCCGTAGGGGTCGACGGTTCGTTCCTTGGGGTCTTCGTCGCCCATCCCTTTGTAGGACAGCAGGACTCGGCGATGCCGGACGGCAGCGTCGCGGAGCTCCGGCAGCATCGGCACCTCCTCGGCCGCGGCGAACCAGCGCCGGCGGTCGACGACGACGACGGCCGCGAGCGCGTCGGCCCGCTCCAGCGCCGGCTGCGGGACGGTCGCGGCGAGCTTGGTCAGGGCGGTCGCCAGCTGCGGTCCGAGCCCGAGATCCGTGACAGCGGCCCGGCTCGACCAGGCGAACAGCGCCTGGGCCTCCTCGGCGCTGAGACCGCTCACGGCGGTCTCCCAGCCCTCCATGAGCACGCATCCACCCCCTCGGCCCTGCTCGCAGTAGACCGGCACCCCGGCCGCCGACAACGCCTCCATGTCGCGCAGCACGGTGCGCTCCGAGACCTCGAGCAGCTCGGCGAGCCGGCGCGCGGGCAACCGGCCGTGGCGGCGCAGGAGGTAGAGGAGCTGGAGGAGTCGGTCGGCCCGCATGCCCTCCAGTCTCTCCCACAAACCTGACACAGGATGTCTGGTTACCGCAGAAGGATGGAGACATCACCACCCACCACCCCCCTGGAGGACCCGATGACTACCACTCACGCCGAGGACACCACCCGCACGACTCCCACCGGCCCGGGGACACCGGCGCCCGACCCGCGTCCAGCCCTGGCCCACGCTCGACCAGGCCGGCCGACTCGTGCACACCGTGACCCTCGACGACCTCGACCGTCCCACTCCCTGCAGCGACTACACCGTGCGGCAGCTGCTCGGACACCTCGTCGCCGTCGAGCGACGGATCGTCCACATCAGCCACGGCGGTCGCCCCGACGACACCACGCGCCTCGCCACCGACGTCGCCGACGCGGATTGGCCCGGAGCCTGGGACCTGGCCCGCGTCGACCTCGATGCCGTGATGGACGAGGACGGGATCCTCGACCGGACCTTCGCCCACCCCGCGGGCCAGTTCCCCGCCCGTCAGGCGATCTTCGCCTACGTCAGCGAGGTCGCCGTGCACACCTGGGACCTCTCCCGCGCCATCGCCAGCCCCATCCCCCTCGACGACGACCTCGCCGCCGCGACGCTCGGCTCCGTGACCGCGTTCCTTCCCGCCGAGCCCCGGGGTGGCGGGATCCCCTTCGGGCCGGTGGTCGCGGTCGAGGCCGAGGCCGAGGCGACGGCATACGACCGGCTCGTCGCCTGGATGGGCCGCGACCCGGGCTGGACCCCGGCGACCTGAGCCCGCGCGGGACAGCAGGAGCCCAACCCCTAGAGGGTTGACGCTGCGTCAAGGGGTTGACGCTGGTTATAGCCAGCGTCAACC
>NZ_JANXRJ010000015.1 GCF_025353065.1 Lapillicoccus sp. | reverse complement strand
GTCGGTCCTGGAGCCGACCTGGGCCGTGTCCGACGGTGACCTCGAGGCGGCGGTGGGGGTGCTCGGGGTGATCCGGTCCGTGCTGGAGCGGCTCGAGGTCGCGGTCGCGGGGGAGGTCGATGAGCGGGGGCTGGCGGGTGCGGCGGGTCTGTCGACGCAGGACTGGCTGGTCGCCGTGTTCGGCGCGGGCGCACCGAAGCCCGAGGTGCGCCGGATCGCTCAGGTGGTGGCCGTCGCGCGGGCCTGCCGCAGCGAGCGGCCGACGGACGTCCTCGTGGGGCAGGCCGTCACCTCGGGAGCGATGACGGTGGAGAAGGCCGCCCTGGTGATGCGGTTGGTGGAGGACGTGCGCGGCCTCGCCGACCCCGACGCGCTGGTCGCCGACACCGAGGCCCTGGTGAGAGCTGCGTGGGATGACCAGGACGGTCGGGCCCTGTCGACGCGGGAGCTGATCAAGGCGATCCGTTACGCGACCCAGCTGATCAAACCCGCCGCCGACCTCGAGGCCGACGAACGCAAACGCCGGCTGGCGCGCTCGCTGGTCAAGGGGACCGGGCCGGCGGGGATGGGGGACTACCGGGTGCGCCTCGACGCCGAAGGAGCGGCGATCCTCGACGCGGCCGTGGAGGCGCTGTCCGAGCCGGTCCAGGGACCCGACGGTGAACGGGACCCGCGGACGGCCGCGACCCGCCGCGCCGACGCGCTGCTCGAGGTGGTCCGGCGCGGGGTCGGGGCGCCGGGCGAGATGCCGACGACCGAGAACGCGCAGGTGATCGTGACGATCCCGTGGGCGGACCTGCAGGACGGCTGCCGCGGCGCGGGCCTGACCCTGACCGGGGAGCTGCTCTCACCGGGCGTGCTGCGCCGGATGGCGTGCGACGCCCGGATCTTCCCGATGGTCCTCGGCGCGCAGGGTGAGGTCCTCGACCTCGGGCGCGGGCGGAGGCTGTTCAGCCCCGGCCAGCGGAAGGTCATCTGGCGCCGCGACGGGCACTGCACCTATCCCGGCTGCACCATCCCCGCGCAGTGGACCGACGTCCACCACGTCACCTGGTGGGCCCGATCGGGCCCGACCGACATCGCCAACGGCGCCCTGCTCTGCGGGCGCCACCACACCCTGGTCCACGACCGTGACCTCACCGCCGACATCGACACCACCGGCGTCACCTGGCACCTCTGACCACCCCGCACCGCACCCCGCGACCGCGGGGTCTGAGGCATGCCTGGGCACCGTGCCTGATGTGGGGAGGGAGTTCCCGGCGGTGCGGGACTGTGGTGGCGGGACTGTGGTGGCGAAGTCTGGCACCGCAGGAGAGCGTGAGACCTCAGGTCAGCGCGGGTCGGGGACGCCGACCCCCATCTGCACGGTGTGGACGACCTGGTGGCGGGGACGGCGGTGCTGGCCCTCGTGGAGGTGGGAGGAGATGAGGTCGACGGCGTCGACCTCCCACGGCGGGCTGACGTAGGTGTCGAGGATGCGCATCCAGCGGGTCGCCTCGACGGGACGCTTGAGCCGGGCGACGGACAGGTGGGGCCGGAAGGGCTTGCCGTCGACCGGTGCTCCCGCCGAGGACGCTGCGGCCCGGACGTTGACGGCCAGCCGCTCGAGCTCGCCGGTCTCCGCCACCCCGGCGCCGTTGCGCAGGCCGAGCCAGAGGACCTTCGCCTCGATGGCGTCGGGGAAGGCGCCGGCTCCCGCGAGACGGAGGGTGAAGGGACGGCGCTTGGCACCCGCTTCGTCCAGTCGTTCCACGAGGTCGTCGACCCGGCGCTCCGGGACCGCCTCCATGAAGGCCAGCGTCACGTGCCACTGCGACGGGTCGATCCACGGCATCCCCTGGTCACGGCGGGGTTCGAGGAAGTCGGAGAGGTCCTCGACGACCTCGGGCGGCGGGACGACAGCAACAAACATGCGGTGGGGCATGGGTCGATTCTCCCGCCCCCTGGCGGGTGACCGCACGTCCTTTCCCATGGCAGGCGGACGGCATACGGTGTGGGCATGTTCGTCGTCGAGCTCGCCTTCACCGACCACCCCTCCCGGCTCGAGCTGAGGCCGCGGCACCGCGAGCTGCTGACCGAGCTGCACGAGCGCGGCGAGCTGCTCGACGCGGGCCCGTTCGAGGACGGCAGCGGGTCGCTCTGCTTCTTCACCACGACCCGCGAGCGCGTGGACGCGGCGCTGGCGGCCGACCCCTACTTCGCCTGCGCGGGCGTGCGGCTCGTGGCCGTACGCGAGCTCACGACCCTCTTCGGCAGCTAGCCTGCTCGCCATGGGCTTCCCGGAGAACGTCCTCACCCGTGACGAGCAGGTCGTCCGCAGCCTGCACCCGCACTGGCTCACCGTGATCGGGCCGACCGTCACCGCCGTCGTCCTCGTCGCAGCGGCGGTCGTCGCATCGGCGCTCACCCCGGACGACAGCCGGGGCAACCTCATCCAATGGGTATGCGTCGGGCTGGTGGTGGTCCTCGCGATCCCCCTCGTCCTCGTCCCCTACCTGCGCTGGCGCACCACCCACTACGTCATCACCACCCACCGCGTCATGGTGCGCCGCGGCATCCTGTCGAAGGCCGGCAAGGACATCACCCTGTCCAAGATCACCGACGTCAGCTTCCACCAGAGCCTGCTCGACCGCATCCTGCGGTCCGGGTCGCTGAGCATCGAGTCGGCCGGCGACTCGGCCGACGAGGAGCTGCGCAACATCCCCCACAGCGACGAGATCCAGCAGCTCGTCAACCACCTCATCGACGAGGACTCCACGACGCGGGCCCGTCGGGCCAGTGGCGGAGGCGGCGAGTGGCCGGCCCGCAGCCCGGAGCGCCCGGACCGACCCCGCCTCAGTGAGGAGTAGGACACCGTGACGGATCAGGGACCGGCGCTCGCAGTCGGCACGGGTTCGGCTGCGACACAGGCCTTTCGGGCCGCCCGCGACCAGCTCCTCGGCTGCCGTGAGCAGTATGCCGCGGCGGTCGCCGACTTTGCGTTCCCCGACGTGGGTGACCACTTCAACTGGGGTGTCGACTGGTTCGACGCGGTCGCCCGCGGCAACGACAACCCCGCGCTCGTCATCGTCGAGGAGGCCGACCGCGCCGCCGGACGCGAGCCGGCGAGCTACAGCTTCGACACCCTGGCCCGCCGCTCGGACCAGGTGGCCGCCCACCTGCGCGCCCTCGGGGTCGGTCGCGGCGACGCCGTCATCGTCATGCTCAACAACCGGGTCGAGCTGTGGGAGGCGATGCTGGCGATCATCAAGCTCGGCGCCGTCGTCATGCCGACCGCCACCGCCGCCGGACCGGCCGACCTGAGCGACCGGATCGCCCGCGGACGGGCACGGGCAGTGATCGCCAACGCCGTCGACACCGGCAAGTTCGACGTGGTGCCGGGCGATGTGGTGCGGATCGTCGTCGGCCCGGTCGCGACCACGAGCGGCGTGGCGCCGGGCTGGGAATCCGTCTCTGCGGCATACGTGCTCGACGCGCAGCCCACCCCCCACCCGGGCACCGCCTCGAGCGACCCGGTCCTCCTCTACTTCACCTCGGGCACGACCTCGAAGCCCAAGCTCGTCGAGCACAGCCAAGTGTCCTATCCCGTGG
>NZ_JANXRJ010000327.1 GCF_025353065.1 Lapillicoccus sp. | reverse complement strand
GGGGGGGGGGGTGGGGGAGGGTGGGGAGGGCGGGGAGGGCCCTGCGGGGGGTGCGCTGTTTGGGGTTGTCACCGGCGGGTACCACACGAAGTTCTGTGGCCACGCCCCGTGGTCCCTATCGAGGAGGACGATATGAGCGTTGACGAGAAGACGGCGAAAGGTTTGGTCGAGACGTTGAAGGACGGCCAGAAGGGTTTCGCGGCGTCGGCGGACAAGCTCGCCGACAGCACCGTGCCGCAGTGGGCGGACACGATGCGCCGTTTGCAGCTGCAGCGGGTCCAGTTCGCCCAGGAGATCGTGGCGTTCGGCCACGACGGTGGCGTCGACGTGGACGAGAGCGGGTCTGCCCTCGCCGCGGCGCACCGGGGCTGGTTGACGTTGAAGGACGCCTTGACCGGGGATAAGCCGTCGGGGGTGCTCGACGCCGCCGTCCAGGGTGAGGACCACACCGTGTCGGAGTACGAGAAGGCGTTGAAGGAGGACCTCAGCGAGGGTTTCCGCGCCATGGTGCAACGTCAGCACGACGAGATCGTCGCGGCCCGGGCCGAGGTCAAAGGCCTGCAAGCTCTCAGCTGAACCACCTGGCCAGGCCCGCCGTCCCGCGCCCTGAGGGCTTGTACCTCAAAGACGCGGTGCGGCGCCACGCCCCGCACGGGGTCGCACGGGGTAGGTAAACAGGGGGCCCTGACGATAAACAGGGGGCCCTGACAACTGCCGGTTCCGACGCGTTCGCTTTCTCCGGTGTTCGATCTATCAGGGAGTGTCATGCTTACTGGGCCGCCTTCGAAGACGCCGACGCCGCCGACGTCGGCGCCGACGCCGGGGTCGGGGTCGGGGTCGGGGTCGGGGTCGAACGCTGACGGGTGGACGGCTGCCTCACCTGTAGCCGGGCAGGCGGGACGGGAAGAGCCGACCGCCCACGCGAAGGTTCTGCCCGGGTCAGCCGTGAGGGCGACTCAGACGTCAGCCAGGGTGGTGTTCGTTCCCGGGTTGGGGCTGAACGAACGGTCGTGGCACAAGGTGCGCTCCCTCCTCAACGGGCCAAGTGTGGTGGAAGAACTTCCCTCGATGGGTGAGCCCGCCCCTCGAGGTACCGACCTGTTCGTGGACGCTCAAGCCCGGCGGTTGGTGAAGACTTTTACCATCGGTACACCCCTGATCCTGGTGGGGCATTCGGCGAGCTGCCCTGTCGTCGTCCAGGCCGCCGCGGTCTCGCCCGACGTGGTGGGGCTCGTCCTGGTCGGTCCGGTGACCGACCCGGCGGCACGGACCTGGCCGCGGATGCTCGCTCAGTGGCTACGATCCGCAGCCCATGAACATCCCGCCGAGGCGGCAGTGCTGCTGCCCCAGTACTGGCGTACCGGCCCGGCCGGCATGCTGCGAGGCATGAACGCGATCCGGTGGTTCCGTACCGACCTCACACTGGCTCAGCAGACCCTGCCCGTCGAAGTCGTCCGCGGCGTCAACGACCGGATCGCGACCCGCGACTGGTCCGCGCACCTGCGCCAGGTGTCCCAGGGCACCTTGACCTCAGTCGGCGCAGGCGGCCATATGATTCCACTGACCCACCCCGCAGCCATCGTCGCCGCGATCGAACGGGTCCGCTCCTCCCAGCGCACAAGCCCCTCGGGTTGACACCCACCCTCGGGTTGACACCCACCCGCGGCTGAGTATTTCCTCTGCCGGGAGACCGGGCCCTGTCCCTACCGCTGCTTGACGACACGGATCCACGTTGTAGCGTCCCTGTCGCGGGGTATCCCGTTACGGATTCAGTAGCGGGGTCACGCCAGCTAGGTTGCGCGCAGTAATTAGGTCGGTTCTGTCCGGCGTGTCGGTGGGTGCAGGGTGTAGTTCCAGTCGCCGGGGAATTCGTGGCGAATGCATGCTCTGCAGGTGAATCGTCAAACCGCGGATCGGCGAGCTGTCGCCGGAGCTCAACCCGGAACGCAAACGATCCGCGTGTGGTCCACTGGCAGTGGGACTTGAGGCCATGCCTGCATGCGGGTCAGCGGGTCGAGGTGATTCCTCCGTCGACGGCGATCTCGGCTCCGTGCAGGTAGGCCGTGTCGGCAGAGAGCAACCAGGCGACCGAGGCGGCGATCTCCT
>NZ_JANXRJ010000326.1 GCF_025353065.1 Lapillicoccus sp. | reverse complement strand
CGTCACCGTGTCGAGGTGAGCGGCGTCGAGGGGCGGCGCGGGGGGCAGCCCGGCGGCCCGCCGGATGGTGCGCAGGTCGTGGTAGGGGATCACGGGCGGTCGGTGGTCGGGGGAGTTGGTGACCACCTGGTAGGGGTGCAGTCCGACGAAGCGGATGATCGGGAAGACCAGGGTCCGGGCCCGGACGGCTGTCCGTCGCACGTCGGCCGAACCGAGCGGCAGGCCGTGGTACCCGTCGGCGACGGGCTGGGTGAGCAGGACCGCGCTCCGCGTGAGCAGTCGCTCCAGACAGGGGATCTCGTCGAGGGCGATCTCGTGCAGAGGGGGTATCCGGACACTGAGGCAGGGCGCCTCCGGGGCGCGCTGCAGCAGCAGTCGCAGCGCCTCCGCCTGGCAGTTGCCGTGGACCACCAGCAGCGGTCGATCGCCGTCGGGGAGGGGTTTGAGCCCGTAGAACTCCCCGTAGTGGTGGGCCCGAGGCAGGTCCGCACGGGCCGCGGCAGGGAGGGCCGACAGGTCACCGTTCATCCTGTCCCTCGACGGCGGCATCCCGCTCCTCCCTTCGGCCGGCGCCCGGCTCGGCGCTGCGACCGTACCCAATCGAGCGCCTACCCCCGCCGGCAGGCCCGACCCTGCTGCGTCCTGAGCAGCTCGTCACTTTTTACCAGAGTGACCAGTTGCGTCGGGACTTAGGTCCCGGGTGGCAGAGGCGCGGGCCGGGACGATGGGTGGCGCAAGCACCTGCGCTTCGCCTTGCTTGACGACACGAGGAGAAATTTTGAGGCCAAGAACAACGCTGTTCATCGTTCCGTTCGCGATCGTGTCAATGTTGGCGGCCGGCACGTCGGTCGCGTCGGCTGCCAGTCCTCCGGTGCCGGTAGCCCTGGGATCGGCCGGCAACTTCACGGTCCTGTCGAAATCAGGTGTCACCGACGTCTACAAGTCGTCGATCGACGGCGATGTCGGGACCAGTCCCATCACCGGTGCTGCGGTCCGTCTGACCTGCGGAGAGGTCAATGGGAACATCTACACCGTCGATGCCGCCGGTCCACTTCCCTGCTCGGTGACCGACTCCACGCGTCTGACGGCGGCTGTGGGCGACATGCAGGCGGCCTACAACGACGCCGCAGGTCGACTGATGCCCGATGAGCTCAACCTGGGCGCTGGGGAGATCGGCGGGCTGACCCTGAATCCCGGTCTCTACACATGGACCTCCAACGTCTCGATATCCCATGACGTCACGCTCTCCGGTGGTCCGGACGACGTATGGATCTTCCAGGTCGCCGGAACCCTCAACGAGGCCAATTCCGCGAGTGTGACGCTTACCGGTGGAGCACAGGCGAAGAACGTGTTCTGGCAGTCCGCCGGCGCGGTCACCATCGGAACCGCGGCGCACTTCGAGGGAACAATCCTGTCCAAGACGATGATCGCCATGAAGACCAGGGCATCGATCAACGGCCGACTGCTGGCACAGACGGCAGTGACCCTCCAGATGAACACCTTGGTGCCGCCGGCTACCCGCTGAGCCGGTCGGCGCCACACCGACGACCTCGGTCCCCGTCGCCACGAGACGGGCCTCCGCGCGTGGTCTGCGTGGTCTGCGGATCGCTAGGCTGGTAGGGGAGGCGGTCCTATGAAGGTCGGTGCGCGGCTCCCTCCTCACGGCGCGACGAGCGATGACGCCGGTCCCCGTGAGAACGCGCCGACCGTCCGGACGACCGCAGCCCCCCGCCCCGCGAGGTCCTTCCGCGGGCGGGGTGCCGTGCTGGACCGCGTGGTGGGGTGGCGGCACCACCGACTGAGCGGACTGTCCTCGCCGGGGATGGTGCTTGCCGCAGCGTTCTACCTGCTGGCGAACACGCCGTCGCTGCTGCCGCGGACGTGGCTGATGCAGGGGCTGATCGCCGCCGCCTGTGCGGTGCTGGGCTACGTCGCCGGGGTGACGTGCGGATGGGCGTGGCATCTTTTCGTGCACCTGACCGGGTTCCGCGTCTCGATGGACGACCGCGCCCGGCGGGTCCTCCTTCGCGGACAGGTGTCGCTGATCGTCCTCACCATCGCCCTCTTCCCGCTGGCGAGCCTGCGGTGGCAGCAGTTCGTCTCCCGCTACGTCGGGGCCGACCCACCCGGCGTGGGCTACGTCGTCGGGAGCACGGGCACGGCGGTCCTGGTGTTCGTTCTCGTGCTGGGGTTGTGGAGGGTGGTGGCCACCCTCTCCGACTGGATCCTGGTGAAGGTGGAGAGCAGGGTCCTGCGCGAGAGCTTCGCCCACGTCGTGGCCGGGACGCTGACGCTCCTCGTGATCTACCTGCTGGTGAGCCAGGGCGTCGTTCCCGCGGCGCTGGCGTTCGTCGGGGCGAGCGCGGACAGGGTCAATGCCGCGGAGCCGGCCGGCCTCAGGGCTCCGACGTCGCCGCTGCGGACGGGAGGTCCGGGCTCGCCCTTGTCCTGGTCGAGCCTGGGTCAGGACGGCGCCGCGTTCGTTGCCCGCGGCCCGGACGCGAAGGCCATCACCGACGCCACGGGTCGGCCGGCCCTCGAGCCGATCCGGGTGTTCGCCGGCCTCAGCGGCTCGATGGACCAGACCCGTGACGCTGCGCTCGCGGAGCTGGACCGCACCCACGCGTGGGGTCGGCGCGCCATCCTGGTCGTGACGGCGACGAGCACGGGATACGTCAACCCGTGGGCCGTCTCCAGCTTCGAGTTCCTCATGGACGGCAACAGCGCCATCGTCTCGATGCAGTACTCCAACCTCCCCTCGGCGTTCGGGCTCCTGACCGCGCGGGCGGAGCCGCCGCAAGCGGGGCGACTGCTCCTGGATGCGGTCCGGGCGCGGCTCGCGGGGATGCCCGCGGCGGTCCGTCCGAAGCTCTACGTCAGTGGCGAGTCGCTGGGTGCCTTCGGGAGCGAGAGCGCCTTCACGTCACCCCAGCAGGTGCTGGACCAGGTCGACGGCGCGCTGTGGAGCGGGACCCCGACCTTCGCCAAGAACCGCACCGTGTTGTCTGCCGCGCTCAGTCCCGGCTCGACCGTCGTGAACCCGGTGGTCGACCAGGGTGTCCACATCAGGTTCGTCAGCC
>NZ_JANXRJ010000317.1 GCF_025353065.1 Lapillicoccus sp. | reverse complement strand
TCAGGCCCACCCTGAGACCAGCGGCGTGTCGACGCCGATGTCGCCGACCTTGCGGGAGCCGCCCGGAGCCCCGAGCGGCGCGTCCCGACCGGTCAGCACCTCGACGAAGAACGCCCGGTTGTCCTCGATGAACACCTTCTGGTCCGGCTCGACGCGGCGGTCCTGGGCGATGGCCTCGACCGGGCAGACCGGCTCGCAGGCGCCGCAGTCGATGCACTCCTTCGGGTTGACGTAGAGCTTGCGCTCCCCCTCGTAGATGCAGTCGACCGGACATTCCTCGATGCAGGACCTGTCCATGATGTCGATGCACGGGGAGGCAATGACGTAGGGCATGCTCGCGACTCTCCTCAGGGCGTGGTGGGGACTCAGGGCGTGGTGGGGACTCAGGCGGGTTGGGGGACGGAGGCAGGGGTGTCGGTCGAGTGGCCCGGGAAGAGCTGGGCCGCCGGGTCGAGGTGCACGGCAGCATTGTTCACCGCGGTCGCGACCTCGCCGAAACCGGTGGCGATCAGCCGGACCTTGCCGTCGTAGTCGACGATGTCACCGGCAGCGAAGACGCCGTCGAGGGCCGTCCTCATCGCCGAGTCGACGACGAGGTGGCGGTTGTCGTGCAGCTCGAGTCCCCACTCGCGCAACGGCCCCAGGTTCGCCGTGAAGCCGAGGGCGGCGACGAGCCGGTCGCAGGGCAGCGACCGGGTCGCGTCCTCGCCGGTGACCCGGATCTCGATGTGCTGCAACGCCGCTCCCCCGGTGGTCGAGACGACCTGCGCGTTGGTGATGACGTCGACCGGGGCTGCGCGCAGCTGCTCGAGGGAGCCGGGATGAGCGCGGAAGGCCTCGCGGCGGTGGACCACGGTGACGCTGCGGGCGACGGGATGGAGCATCAGCGCCCAGTCGACCGCACTGTCGCCGCCGCCCACGACGACGACGTCGCGACCGGCATACGCGTCAGAGGTGGGGACGAAGTAGTCGAGGCCGCGGCCGAGGAAGGCTTCGCCGGCGGGCAGCGGCCTCGGGGTGAACGTGCCGATGCCCCCCGTGACGACCACGGCGCCCGTGACGATCTCGGTCCCTGCACTCGTGCGGATGACGAGTCGGTCGGGCCGGT
The DNA here is from genome assembly GCF_025353065.1 of Lapillicoccus sp. Lineage (GTDB taxonomy): Bacteria > Actinomycetota > Actinomycetes > Actinomycetales > Dermatophilaceae > Lapillicoccus. The sequence continues at coordinate 48,704 of NZ_JANXRJ010000317.1, read as the reverse complement.
CCGGGACGGGCACCCGGTCGAGGGTCTGCGCCTCCTGGCCGAGGAGGTAGATGGGGTCGTAGGGGGCGGCCTGCGCGACGAGGTTGGCGACGAGGGTGCGGCCGGACACCGCCGGGAATCCGGCGATGTCGTAGATCTGCTTCTCCGGGTACATCGCCGTGACCTGACCGCCGACCTGGCTCAGCGAGTCGACGACCGCGGTCCGCAGGCCGCGGACGCCGGCGTAGTAGGCGCCGAAGAGACCGACCGGGCCGGCACCGATCACGAGCACATCGACCTCGACGGTGTTCACTTCGCGACCGCTGATCGTGTGGCGAGAGAGGGCGACTCGACCTCGGCGGCCGCGAAGAGCTGGCGCACCTTGTAGCGCTGCATCTTGCCGGTGGCGGTCTTCGGCAGCTCGGCGACGAAGACGATCTGCCGCGGGGCCTTGAAGTGGGCGAGGCCGTCACGACACCACTGCACGAGCTCGTCGGCGCCGACGGGAGCGGTCGCCGACGCGACCACGACGGCGACCGGCTTGTCGAGCCCGTCGGCGTCGGGGACCCCGATGACGGCGGCCTCGAGGACCGAGGTGTGCTGGACCAGTCGGGCCTCGACCTCGGCGGGTGACACCCAGATGCCGCCGGCCTTGATCAGGTCGTTGGACCGGCCGAGACACGTGTAGTAGCCGTCCTCGGAGCGGACGTAGGTGTCACCGGTGTTGAGCCACTCGCCCTGGAAGACGGCACGGCTCGCATCGGTGCGACGCCAGTAGCCGAGGGCCATCGACTGCCCCCGGACGTAGAGCTGGCCGGGCTGCCCGTCCGGCACCGGTTGACCGACGAGGTCGCGCAGCGCGATCTCGTAGCCCGGCACCGGCCGGCCGGTCGTGCCGGGACGGATGTCGCCAGGACGGTTGGACACGAAGATGTGCAGCTCCTCGGTGGAGCCGATGCCGTCGATGATGTCGACCCCGAAGCGGGCCCGGAAGCGCTCGAGGAGGGCGGCCGGCAACGGCTCCCCGGCGGAGGCGGCGAGACGGACGGAGGCGAAGGAGTCGTCCGGCACGTCGCTCGCCAGCAGCCCGGCATAGAAGGTCGGCACCCCGAAGAACAGGGTGGGGCGCTCGGCGCGGACCCGGTCGCCGATCGAGGCCGGAGTGGGACGTGCGGCCTCCAGCACCGTCGTGGCCCCCACCGCCAGCGGGAAGAACATGCTGTTGCCGATGCCGTAGGCGAAGAAGAGCTTGGCCACAGAGAGACAGACGTCCTCGGCGGTGATGCCGAGAACCTGGGATCCGTAGGTCTCACAGACGAGTCGGATGTTGGCGTGCCGGTGCATCGCCCCCTTGGGCCGGCCCGTCGTGCCGGAGGTGTAGAGCCACAGCGCCCACGAGTCGTCGGTCGTCGGGGCCAGAGCACGGCGCTCCGGCGGCGCCGCGCCGCCGGACTCGAGCAGCGCCGCGAACGGGGTGACGGAGACGCCGGGTGGCACGCCGATCTCCAGCTCTCCGTCGGTGACGACGGTCTGCACGTCGGGCGCGTGCCGCAGCGCCTCCTCGACCTGCGGCGCGAAGGGGGCGTCGACGACGACGACCCGCGCGCCCGAGTCGGCGATGATCTCGCCGAGCTCGTGACCACTCAGCATCGTCGAGACCGGGACGGCGACCAGTCCCGCGCGGAAGCAGGCGAGGATGCCGCTGAACATGACGACGCCGTCACCGGTCACGAAGACGACCCGGTCGTCGTGGTGCAGGTCGAGGCCACGCAGGCCGGCGGCCGTGGCTGCCACCTGGTCGGCCAGCGCGGCATACGTGAGGGTCGCCCCGCTGGCGGCCCGGACGGCGACGTGGTGGCCCCGGCCGGCCCCGACGTGGCGATCGACCAACCAGGCTTCGGCGTTGAAGGTGGTGGCCACGGGCTCAGACCCGCTTGAGGTCGTAGTCGCCCTTTTGGCCCGAGCCGTAGCGGCGGAGAGCGCCGTCCGGGCCAGCGGCGTTGGGGCGGAGGAAGATCCAGTTCTGCCACGCGGTCAACCGACCGAAGATCTTGGTCTCGAGCGTCTCCGGCCCGACGAAGCGGTGGTTGGCCTCCATGCCGGTGAGGGCGTCCGGCGACAGCGAGGCCCGCTCCTCCAGCACGATCCGGAGCTCGTCCTCGAAGTCGATGTCGTCCAGCGCGAGGGTCACGAGCCCGGCGTCGGTGGCCGTCGCCGCGTCGAGGTCGGAGCCGACCCTGGCGCCCGCGGCCGCGAGCTGGTCCGGGTGTCCCCAGAAGCGCGAGGCGAGCCGGGTCAGGCCGTTGCCCATCGGGTAGGCGCCGAGGTTGGACGGGGTGATCCGGATCGTCGCGGGCGCGGCGTCGGGGTCCACGTCCTCGTAGACGCCGTCGAGCATGTACTGCCGGTCCGCGGCCAGGGCGAGCTCGAGCAGCAGACCGACGAACGCCGTGCCGGGGTCGATGACGGCGACGAGGCTGCGGCTCGTGACGTCGAGCCGCTTGAGGGTCCGCTTGTAGTAGAGGGTCACCTCGCGGACGAACCAGTCGTCGGCGAGCTCGGTCAGCTGGGCGTCGTGGGCGAGCACCAGCTCCTGAACGCCCGAGGTCCGGAGCACCCAGGTGCCGATGTCGAGCTCGTTGGTGCGCAGGTGCAGGATCAGGTCGTCGAGAGCACGGGTCATGGCGAGCGGCCAGTAGGCGGCGCCCTGGGCGAGCACCCCCGCAGCGTCGGCCGGCGGCGGCGCGTCGGGCCCCGACACGGTGATCTCGGCGACCCGGCGGACGCGGTCGATCGTCGCGGACACGTGGGGGTAGGTGATCCGGTCCCCTCCGTCGCGCCGGTCGAGGGCCGTGAGGGTGACGCCCTCTGCGTCGGACGGGCGGGTCGAGCGGGCGGCCGCCTCGCTCGCGCGGCGCCTCACCTCGTCCGCGAACGCGTTGCGTGGCACGGTGGCGTCGACCAGTCCCCACTCGACGGCAGTGGCCCCCCGGTAGCCCTCCGACTTCGTCGCGAAGAGGTCGGCACGGTCCTTGCGGACGAAGCGCTTGTCCACGACGCGGGTCAGGCCTCCGGTGCCGGGCAGGACCCCGAGCAGCGGCACCTCGGGCAGCGAGACGGTGGACGAGCCGTCGTCGATGAGGACGATCTGGTCGCAGGCGAGGGCGAGCTCGTAGCCGCCACCGGCCGCCGTCCCGTTGAGGGCGGCGACCCACGTCTGCCCGGAGTGGGCCGTGGCGTCCTCGATACCGTTACGGGTCTCGTTGGTGAACTTGCAGAAGTTGACCTTCCAGCCGTGGGTCGACTGGGCCAGCATCCGGATGTTGGCACCGGCACAGAACATCCTGTCGAGCCCGCCGGTCATCACGACCGCCTTGACGCCCGGGTGCTCGAAGCGGACCCGCTGGACGAGGTCGTATAGCTCGATGTCGACACCGAGGTCGTAGCTGTTCATCTTGAGCTCGTAACCGGGGACGAGGCCGCCCTGCTCGTCGACCCGCAGGGTCGCCGTGGCGATCTCCCCGTCGACCTCGAGGCTCCAGTGCCGGTACCGCTCGGGAGAGATGGCGAAGGTGACCACCGGCAGGGATACGGCGACCTGGTCGGCAGGTCCCTGATCCTCGCGACCCGCGTGATCGGAGAGGGTGCTGTCGGTGATGGTCATGACGCTTCTCCAGGGGATCGACGGCTTCGGCGGGGAGGACCTGACTTGATAGTCTACGAATCTTCTACGTTTCGTCAAGTATTTGTAGTGTTAAGGCGGCCGCATCCACTCTCCGGCCGTCCTGACAGAATCACCACCCGGAGCCACCATCACCATCACCACCCGAGGAGACCCGTGCCCAAGGTCGGCATCGCCGAGGCCAGTGCCCGGTCGCTGCTGCTCACCGTGCTCGGGGAGTTCGTCCACGCGCGGGACGGCGAGGTCTGGACGGGGACCCTGGTCTCGGCGCTGGGCGCCCTCGGGGTCGAGGAGAAGTCCGCGCGTCAGGCCTTGTCACGGACTGCGGCCGAGGGGCTCCTCACCTCGGAGCGGCACGGGCGCCGCGTGCGCTGGCGTCTGACTCCGAGCGGCCGTCAGCTGCTCGCCGAAGGCACCGAGCGGATCTACGGGTTCATGCGGGGGACGCGGGAGTGGGACGGCCGCTGGCTGGTCATCAGCATCGCCGTGCCGGAGTCCCAGCGGCAGCTCCGGCACCGTCTCCGCACCCGCCTGACCTGGCTCGGGATGGGCTCCCCCTCCGCCGGCCTCTGGGTGGTGCCGGACGCGACGAAGGAGTCCGAGGTCCGCTCCGCGATCAGGGAGCTGGACCTGTGGGACCGGACCTACGCCTGGGTCGGGCCCGCGGTCGACGCGAGCGAGTCGACCCGGCTGCTCGCGGAGGCCTGGGACCTCGCCGACGTCGAGACCCGTTACCTCGACTTCATCGACACCTTCGGCGCCCTCGAGGCGACGTCGGGCGAGGACGCCTTCGTGGCCCAGACCCGCCTCGTCCAGGACTGGCGACGGTTCCCCTTCGACGACCCCGACCTTCCGGCCGAGCTGCTCGACACCTGGAACCACGACTGGCCGGGCCCGCGGGCCGCGGCGATCTTCCATGATCGCCGGACCCACTGGAACCGGCTGGCTCAGGCCGAGTGGGACCGCCTCGACGACGAGGCGGGCCAGCGCACCTGACCCGGCCGGGCCGGCCTCAGGCCAGGCCCTCCTCGGCGAGGTGGACGTAGTCGAACTCGACCGGCTGGTCGTTGATCCCGGACGACGGAGGCGCGATCCAGCTGGCGAACTTGCCCAGCTCGTACTGCGGCACCATGAGGTCCGCGACCGCCTTGCGGTCCTGCTCGCTGGGCAGCCACGAGTCGATCCGCGCGGCGTGCGTCTCCGCGTCGAGGACCTCACCCTCGGGGCTGACCGGCTGCCCGGCATACACGCCGACCTTGCGGTTGAAGCCCTCGTGGGGCAGGAGGAGCCGCTCCTCGAGACCGGCGTCCTCGAGTGCCTGGTTCCAGCGTCGGACCCCGTTCGCGCAGTCGGCGACGTATTCGTCGCGCAGGTCGAGGTTGAGGGCCGAGAGCATCGGGACGGTGGTGGTGGCGATCTTGCCGTCCTCGACGAAGCTCATCTCGCGGGTGTCCTCGAGGAGCTCGTGGTCGTCCTTGCGCCGGGTCTCCATCCACCGACCCTTGAGGCCCGAGGAGTAGTAGTTGCCGGCGTTGGTCGACCGCTCGGATCCGAACAGGTCCATCGAGACGGAGAACTGGAAGTTGAGGTACTTCTGGATCACCGTGAGCGGGATGACCCCCTGCTCGAAGGCTGCCGCGCCGCCGTTCTCCTTCATGACCTCGGCGGTGCGCTCCACCGTGCGCTGCACGCCGGTCGTGCCGACGAACATGTGGTGCGCCTCCTCCTTGAGCATGAACTCGCAGGTGCGCGCCAACGGGTCGAAGGCCGACTCCTTGAGGGTGCCCAGCTGGAACTTGCCGTCACGGTCGGTGAAGTAGGTGAACATGAAGAACTGCAGCCAGTCGGTGGTCGCCTCGTTGAAGGCGCCGAGGATGCGGGGCGAGTCGAGGTCGCCGGAGTTGCGCTTGAGCAGCTGCTCGGCCTCGTCGCGGCCCTCCCGCCCGAAGTAGGCGTGCAGCAGGTAGACCATCGCCCAGAGGTGACGCCCCTCCTCGACGTTGACCTGGAAGAGGTTGCGCATGTCGTAGATGCTCGGCGCGGTGCTGCCGAGCACCCGCTGCTGCTCGACCGAGGCGGGCTCTGTGTCGCCCTGGACGACGATGAGACGCATGAGGTCGGCGCGGTGCTCGCCCGGGACCTCCTGCCACGCCGGCTCGCCCCGGTGCTTGCCGAAGCTGATGACGCGGTCAGGGTCCGCCTCGGCCAGGAAGATGCCCCAGCGGTACTCCTCCATCGGGACGTGCTCGAAGTGCGCCCAGCCGTCGCGGCCCACCGCGACGGCCGTCCGCAGGTAGACGTCCTTGGTCGGGAGCGACGGACCCAGCTGCCGCCACCAGTCGAGGAACTTCGGCTGCCACCCCTCGAGCGCGCGCTGGAGGCGCCGGTCACCGTTGAGGTTGACGTTGTTGGGGATCCGCTCGCTGTAGTCGATCTGGCTGAGCGGGCCGGTGGGCGAGGGGGCCGGGCCGGTCCGAGCGTCGATGCTCATCACTGGTCTCCTGTCGGACGTCGGTGGGCTGTCACGTAAAGTTCTACACTTTGGTTGCGTGATTGCCAAGTGATTGTGGACTATTTCCCCGACTCGCCGTCGACGACCGGGTGAGGAGCAGTGTGACGACCATCACATCCGCTAGAGGCCCGAAGGTGGTTGAAACGTGATCTAAATCGGTGGCCAGGGTCGGTGGCCCTTCGCCGCGGTCTCCGTCAGGCTGACGTGGGGCGCTTGTGCTCCGCTCAGCTAAGGAGAACCCCGTGACGGTTCGGGCCGTGCCGAATGCGACAGCTGACGGGCTCGGCGACCTCATCGTCCGGTCGGCCGAGGGCGATGAGATCGCCTTCGCGCAGCTGTATGACGCCGCCTCACCGCGCCTCTTCGGGCTGGTCCTGCGGGTCCTGCGGGACCGGGCGCAGTCGGAGGAGGTGTGCCAGGAGGTGTTCCTCGAGATCTGGCGCACGGCAGCCCGGTTCGACCCCGACCGCGGCTCGCCGCTGACCTGGATGATGACCATCGCGCACCGCAAGTCCGTCGACCGCGTCCGGTCCGCCGAGGCGTCGAGCCGTCGCGACACGCGATACATCGAGACCAGCCACGAGGTCGAGTACGACGTGACCGCCGAGGCCGCCACCGCCTCGATGGACGGCCAGCGGGTGAGCGCGGCCCTCGCTGCCCTCGCCCCCGGCCAGCGCAACGCCCTGGAGCTGGCCTACTTCGGGGGGCTCACCCACTCCGAGGTCGCCGAGAAGCTCGGTGTTCCGCTCGGGACGGCCAAGACGCGGATCCGCGACGGGCTGATCAAGCTGCGCGTCGCCCTGAGCTCCGGACACGACGTCGAGTTCGCGTGAACTCACACCCTTCTCCGGGTTGAGGTGAGAACGCGCTCTCGAGAGCGCCTTCTCACCTCAACCCGGGTATCTGCTGGCGCCTAGTGAATCGTGAGTCACTAGGTCCTTGACAGGGGTCACCGCCCTGATCCACGCTGACGCGGACCGGTCTCGATGTCGTGGCCGGACCGCCGACAAGGAGGTCAGGTGTATCCAGGCACCCATGTCTCTACCCATCCCGACAAGCTCGCGGTCGTGATGGCCGACACGGGTCAGGGGGTGACGTATCGGCAGCTGGAGGACCGGTCCGTCCGGCTCGACCACGTGCTGTTCGACCACGGCCTGCGGGTCGGCGACTCGTTCGCGCTGCTCTCGGAGAACAGCCCGGTCTACTACGACTGCTACTGGGCGGCGCTCCGCAGCGGCCGCTACATCACGGCCATCAACTACCACCTCTCGGTGGACGAGATGGTGTACATCATGCAGGACTGCGGCGCAACGGTGTTCGTCGCCTCAGCGACGCTCGCCGACAAGGCGGCCGAGATCGTGGCCCGCGTCCCCGGCATCACGCTACGACTCGCGGTCGGCGGTGCGATCACCGGCTTCGCCGACTACGAGGCGGCCCTTGCCGCGGCCTCCGACGTGCCCTTCGAGACCCAGCCGGCCGGCCTCGACATGCAGTACTCGTCCGGGACCACCGGCGTCCCCAAGGGCGTCCGGGGCGCGTTGCCGGCCCGGCAGGTCACCGAGCCCGGCGACCTGATGATCGCGGTCTTCGCCCCGATGTACGGGTTCGACGAGGACACCGTCTACCTCAGTCCTGCGCCGCTCTACCACGCCGCCCCGCTGCGCTTCGGTGGTCTCATCCACGCCATGGGCGGCACCGACGTCGTGATGTCGCGGTTCGACCCGGTAGCAGCTCTGGGCTACATCGAGCAGTACCGCGCGACCCACAGCCAGTGGGTGCCGACGATGTTCGTCCGGATGCTCAAGCTGACCGAGGAGGAGCGCTCAACCCACGACCTGAGCAGCCTCAAGGTCGCGGTGCATGCCGCCGCCCCCTGTCCCGTCGACGTCAAGCAGCAGATGATCGACTGGTGGGGGCCGATCCTCCACGAGTACTACGCCGCGACCGAGGCCGCGGGGATCACCCTGATCCGGCCCGAGGACTGGCTGACGCACCAGGGCTCGGTCGGCCGGGCCGGTCTCGGCATCCTCCACGTCTGCGACGAGGGCGACCCCGACCAGGGTGAGCTCCCCGTCTGCGAGACCGGCCTGGTCTACTTCGAGCGCGACGCGATGCCGTTCAGCTACCACAACGACCCGGAGAAGACCCGCAACGCGCAGCACCCCCTCCACGACACCTGGGCGACCACCGGCGACATCGGCCGGGTGGACGAGGACGGCTTCCTCTACCTCACCGACCGGCGCGCCTTCATGATCATCTCGGGCGGGGTGAACATCTACCCGCAGGAGGTCGAGAACGCCCTCACCATGCACCCGGCGGTCTACGACGTCGCGGTCATCGGCATCCCCGATCCCGAGATGGGAGAACAGGTCAAGGCCGTCGTGCAGGTCGCCGACGGGGTCGTGGCGGACGACGCGCTCGCGGCGCAGCTCATCGCCCACGTGAAGGAGAAGATCGCTCACTACAAAGCGCCACGCAGCGTCGACTTCGTGGACTCCCTCCCCCGGAGCGCCAACGGCAAGATGGTCAAGGGCAAGCTGCGCGAGCACTACGCCCACGCCGCCGCGGTCGCCTCTGCCGGGACCGCATCCGCCGGGACCGCGTCGTGAGCGTGACCACCGTCCTCGTCGACAGCACCGGTGACCCCAGCGCCTCACCCGCTGACCTCGCGGCCACCTCCCGCGCGGCCGAGGAGGCAGGCTACGACGGCTTCTTCGTGCCGGAGACCCAGCACGACCCGTTCATAACGCTCGCTCTCGCGGCCCGGGCGACCGAGCGCGTGACCCTGCTCAGCGGGATCGTCGTCGCCTTCGCGCGCTCCCCCATGACGACAGCGATATCGGCGAACGACGTGCAGGAGCTGTCAGGGGGCCGCTTCGTCCTCGGGCTCGGCTCGCAGGTCAAGCCCCACATCGAGCGCCGCTTCGCGATGCCCTGGAGCAGTCCCGCCGCCCGGATGCAGGACTACGTCCGAGCCGTGCGCACGATCTGGACGGCCTGGGAGACCGGCGAGCCATTGCGGCACGAGGGGCCGTTCTACCAACACACCCTGATGACACCGATGTTCAGCCCGGGGCCCAACCCGCACGGGAACCCGCCGATCCACCTCGCGGCCGTCGGCGGGCTGATGACCGAGACGGCCGGTCGGGTCGCCGACGGGCTCATCGCCCACCCGCTGACGACGCCCGACTACCTGCGCGAGGTCACCGTCCCGGCACTGGAGAAGGGGCGGGCCGAGAGCGAGCTCGCCCTCCCGCCGGTGGTCAGCCTCCCGGCCTTCGTCGCCCTCGGCGAGAGCCGGGCCCAGCTCGATGCCGCCCTGACCGGCGTCCGCAAGCAGCTGGCCTTCTACGGCTCCACCCCGGCATACAGGGTGGTCCTGGAGCACCACGGCTGGCACGCGCTGCACGAGCGGCTCCACGCCATGTCGCGCCGCGGGGAGTGGACCTCGATGGCCGACGAGATCGACGACGACGTGGTGGCGGCGTTCGCCGTCGTGGGCACGCCGGAGGAGGCCGCGCGCGACCTGCGGAGCCGGTTCAGCGGGCTCGTCGACCGGCTCTCATTCAGCATGCCGTATGCCGTGGACCCCTCTCTCACAGCTCGGCTCGCCCGGTTGCTACAGGCCGGAAGCGCGTCGTGACCACGCCCGAGCTCGCCTTCAACCTCATCCACCGCGTCAACGTCGGCGACAGCCTGACCCGCACCGCGGCACGCACCCCGGAGACGGTCGCCCTGGTCGACAGCAGCCGCTCGCTCACCTACGCCGAGTTCAACCGCTGGGTCAACCGGCTGGCAAACGCGTTGCTGCACAGGGGATTTGCCGCCGGTGACGCCCTCGGTCTGGCCTCCGGGAACAGCGTCGAGTTCCTGGTGACCTACTACGCCTGCGCCAAGATCGGCGCGGTCTGCGTGCCCATCAACCTCGGGTGGCGGGTCGAGGAGGTCGCCTACGTCCTCGAGCACTCCGGCGCCCGCGGGCTGGTCGTCAGCGAAGCCCTCGCCGAGCGGATGGTGTCGGCGGTGACGACGCTGCCCTCCGTTGCCGAGGTGATCGTGGTCGGCGACCCGACCGGGGCCCGCGCGCTCCTCGGGACCCTCCCTGTCACTGCCTTCGCCGACGTCCTCGCGGCCGGCTCCGACGCCGAGCCGGAGGTGGTGGTCGACGACCGGGCAGCTCTCACCTACCTCTACACCAGCGGCACCACGTCGTTCCCCAAGGGCGTCATCGGCAACCACACGGCGATCCACGTCGAGTCGCTGATGATGGCGCTGGAGGGGCGGTTCGCCGCGGACGACCGCTTCGTCGCGATGATGCCGATGTTCCACACGGCCCAGCTCAACTGTCACTGCACGCCGGCCGTCGTCGTGGGCGCGACCATCCACATCGAGCCCGGCTTCGACCCGGCCCGCCTCCTGCACCTCATCGAGGCCGAGGGGATCACGCAGATCTTCGGGATCCCGATGATGTATCGCGCCCTGCTCGACCACCCCGACCGCCCGTCGACCGACCTGTCGACGCTGCGGCGGGCCCTCTACGCGATGGCGCCGATGCCGGAGGCCACGCTGCGCGAGTGCCTCGAGGTGTTCGGCTGCGGCTTCTACCTCCTCTTCGGGCAGACCGAGATGAGCCCGACGACGACGATCTTCCGGCCCGAGCACCAGCTCTCCCACAACGGCGCTGCCGGCACCCCGACGGCCAACGTGCACGTCGCGATCATGGCCGACGACGGCGCGATGCTGCCCCAGGGCGAGACCGGCGAGATCGTCTACCGCGGGCCCCAGACCATGACGGCATACCTCAAGGACGAGAAGGCGACCGACGAGGCCTTCCGGCACGGCTGGTTCCACTCCGGCGACCTCGGGCACTTCGACACCGACGGCCTGCTGTGGTTCACCGACCGCTCCAAGGACGTGATCAAGACCGGCGGCGAGAACGTCGCCTCGATCGAGGTCGAGAAGGCGGTGTATGCCGCGTGCCCGCAGGTCGCGGAGGTCGCCGTCGTCGGCCTCCCGCACGCCCGCTGGAGCGAGGCGGTCACCGCGGTCGTCGTCGCGAAACCGGGCGAGCAGATCGACGAGGTGGCCGTGATCACCGCGGTCAAGGGCGTGCTCGACTCCTACAAGGCACCGAAGTCGGTCATCGTCGTGACCGAGCTGCCGCGCACCTCGACGGGCAAGATCCAGAAGAACCTGGTGCGGGACACCTTCCGGGACCACTACACCCCGTCCCCTCACACCGCATAGACCCACGGGTCGCCGGCCTGCTCGGTCCGGGTCACGCGGCCCTGGGCGCGCAGGACGTCGAGGTGGGCCACGGTCTCCATCACGGCGAGCATCTGGTTCAAGGCGTCCATCTCGTCGAGGTGCCGGCTGCGGCTCGTCCAGCGGAGGTGCCGCGCCACCTCGTATGCCGTGGCCGCACCACCCGTCAGCGCGGCGGCCGTGTCGGTCAGCCGCGTCTCGTGGTGGGCGATGAGCTGCGTCGCGCGTTCGTGGATGCTCCCGCCCGCCGGGCCGTGGGCCGGCAGCATGATCCGGTCGGGCTCGGAGACGACGCGGGCGAGGCTCGAGAGGAAGTCGGCCAGCGGGCTGACCGCGGGCACGGCCTGGAGCCCGACGGACGGCGTGATGTGCGGCAGCACGTGGTCGCCGGAGAACATCAGGCCAGCGTCGTCGTCGACGAACACGACGTGGCCCGAGGTGTGCCCGGGTGTCGCGACGACACGCAGGGTGCGGCCGCTCGCATCGAGGCGGTCCGCGTCGGCGAGCCATGCGTCAGGGGGTTCGTAGTCATGTCGGTCGACGCCTTCGTGCTTGACGGCTCGGACCATGTCGAGCACCGACTGCGCTCCGGCGTCGGCGAGCGACTTCAGCTGTGACTGGAAGGCGACCGGTCGGACGGCATACGCCGCGTCCATGTTGTCGCGCTCCCCCTCGCCGAGGCTGATCGTCATCCCGACCCGACGCCGCAGCTCGACGGCCAGCGTGTAGTGGTCGCGGTGGTGGTGCGTGACGAGGCACTGGGCGAAGTCGCCGGCCGAGAGGTCGAGGGTGGCGAGGGCCTCGTCGAGAGCCACGACCGCCGGCTCGATCTTCCACCCGCCGTCGATCAGGGTGTTGCTCCCAGTGCCCAGCACGGCATACACGTTGACGGCGCGCAGGCCGTCGGTCGGCATCGGCAGGGGGATGCGGTGCACCCCGGGGGCAACCTCCTCGATGCCGGGGGTGGTCCAGTCCATGGGTGTCCTCCTCGTCGGTCCGGCCCATCCTGTCTCATGGCGACGACCCGGCGCGTAGCGACGACCGTTGGTCCGCCCCGCGCGGCCCCCGACCGTTCAGCGGGTCCGGCGCCGTCGACCAACGGTCGTCGTTGCGTCGCTTGGCCGGGATCATCGACCTCAGGCGGAGCGGGCCTCGACCGCGTCGAGGTCGCGGAGGGCGTAGCGCAGGGGCTCCCACTCCTCCTGCAGGATCGTGTGGAGGCAGGAGCGGACGGTTCTCCTGGTGGTCCGGGGCCCACGGGTGGGGGCGCGTCGCGTCGAGCTGCTAGGGAGTCACGGTGGCGAGGAAGTCGCGCACCATGGCGACCCGACCGGGGCGGACCTCCAGCACCTCGGCATACGAGGGGGTGTCCGCCGAGAAGACGGCCAGGTCGTAGCCGTCGGTCTCGTACTCGGCGTTCGGCTGGCCGAGGGGGTGGTAGGGCTGCGCGATCTCACGAATGGCCCGCCCCAGCCAGGTGTCGGTGGCCATGACCAGGTGCCGCAGCGTCTGCGCGAACGACCACTCGCCGTCGACGGAGACGTCGACCGAGCCCGGCGGCATACCCTCGACGCGTTCGAGCGTGGCGGCCCAGCTGCGCTCGAGGGCGGCCCAGGCGGCGCGCAAACCGTCCGGATCCTCGGCGTGCCGCTCGGCGCGGCCGGGGAATCGGCGGTTGAGCTCCGCCTCGACCAGGGGGATGACGTCGACGCCGTTGATGCGCAGGAAGCTCGCGCCGTCGAACAGCCACGGCGCGTCGATATCCGCCTCCTGCACGTCGACCGCCCGCATCACCACGCCGGACAGGTCGGTCCTGACGAACCGGGCGCCCCGCAGGTTGGCGTCGACGAACTCCGCCCCCTGCAGGTCGTCGGATCCGGTGAAGGTGGTCACGTCTCCTCCTCGTCGAGCGCCGTATGCCGCGGCCACAGGCTAGCCCGCCGTCCCTTTATCGGGTGACCCGATAAAGGGACGGTCCACTGGAGAACGGTTGTCGAGTGAAGCGCGCCCTTCTCGAGGGCCGAATCCTGGGCATCGACAAGGGGACGCTCCGCTCGAGAACGGTTCTCCAGGTCAGCGCCCCTGTATCGGGTCACCCGATAAAGGGGCGGTCCGCGCGTGAACCGCTCTCCAGCGAAACCATCCTGTCTGGGGCCATTCTGAGTCGGGCCACCTGAGTCGGGCCATCCGGAGTCGGGCCCTCCTGTCGCGGGGCCGCTCCGTCAGGTCTGGATGTTCTTCAGGTCCGCCAACAGGCTCTGGTGCGTCGGCGTCCAGCCGAGCGCCACCCGGGTGACGGTGCTGGACGAGGGCTGGTCCATCGCGAAGATCGCGCCGAGCGGGCCGAAGGCCGTCTCGGGCACGGACTCGACGGGCAGGCCCAGCCGTTCGCCGATGACTGCGGCGATGTCGCGCACCGCGTCGCCCTCGTCGGCCACGGCGTGCCAGGAGCTGCCGGCCGGCGCCTGCTCCAGCGCCAGCCGGAAGAGGACGGCGGCGTCGAGTGCGTGCACGGCCGGCCAGCGCTGGGCGCCGTCGCCCGGGAAGCCGGAGACCCCGGTGCGGCGGGCGATGCCGGTCAGCAGCCCGGCGAAGCCCCCGTTGCCCTCGTTGCCCTCGTTGTGGACCGTGCGGGGCATCCGCACGGCCGTGCTGCGGACCCCGCGCGAGGCCAGACCCAGCAGCGCCATGACCGTCCGGCCGCGGCCGCCCACCGGCCCGTCGAGCGGCAGCGGGTCGGCCTCGGTGGAGGCGCGGCCCGCGATCCAGGGCGTCCCGGAGACCGTGACCAGGGGGCGGTCCGTGCCGATGAACGCCTCGCCCAGGGTCGTGAGCGCGGCGGTCTCCTCCGCGACCGCCCGAGCCACGGCCTCGGCGCTGCTGAAGTCGTTGCTGAAGGCCAGGTGGATGACCCCGTCGGCCCGGGCTGCGCCGGCGCGCAGGGCGTCGAGGTCGGCCAGGCCGCCGCGGAGGGCCTCGGCGCCGGCCGCCTCGACGGCCAGCGCGGAGGCGTCGGAGCGGGCGAGGGCCAGGACGGTGTGGTCGTGGGCGAGCAGCTCGGCGACGACGGCGGAGCCGATCAGGCCGGTGCCACCGGTGATGAGCACGTGCATGGGATTCCTCCGAGTGATGGGACTTGTGTCCCATGACCGTAGCAGAGTGATGGGATAGAAGTCCCATCACCTAGGATGTCCCTCATGGGTCGATGGGAACCGGGTGCGCGCGAGCGGCTCGTCATGGCTGCCGTCGACCTGTTCACCGAGCAGGGCTACGACTCGACGACGGTGGCGCAGATCGCCGAGCGCGCCGGGGTCACCAAGAGCACCTTCTTCCGCCACTTCACCGACAAGCGAGAGCTCCTCGTCGCCGGCCAGGAGACGCTGAGCCAGCTCCTCGCCGAGGGCATCACCGAGGCCCCCGCTGACGCCACCCCGCTCGAGGCGGTCGCCGCCGGCCTCGAACGGGCGTCCGACGCGATGGGCCCGATGAACCGCGACCTGGGCCCCCGCCTCAAGGCCGCCGTCGCCGCTAGCACCGAGCTGCAGGAACGGGATGCCCTCAAAAGCGTCGGCCTCGCCGCTGCCATGACGAGCGCCCTCGTCGCCCGCGGGGTCCCCGACCCCACCGCACAGCTGGCGGCCGAGCTGGGGGTGCTGGCCTTCAAGCGCGGCTACGCCGAGTGGGCCGAGGGCGAGCGCGACGCCGACGACGGGCTGGCTCCCTTCACCCTGGCCGCCCTGGCCGAGCTCCGGGCGGCGAGCGCGTCGCTGGGCTGACCACCGCGACGACCCGAGTCCGGACGCTGGGGACACAGGACCGGCCGGTGCCCGGTATGCCGCCCCGACCGCGTCACATACCGGACTCGTGCCGGTTGACAGTCCCCACCGCGCCGCCGCGCGCTTGCCGTTCCTCGAGCTCAATCCCTTTGCGCTGACTGCGGGGACGGCCTAGCGTCGCCCTCACCGGCCGGCCGGACCCGCCGTGCCGCCCGTCGATCGGAGGCCCGCCACGATGACGTCACGGCTCGTCGCGCTCTGCATCGATGCGAAAGACCCGGCACGCCTCGCGCGGTTCTGGGCCGGCGTCCTCGACCGGGAGATGACCGACGAGGGCGACGGGCCGGGGATCCTTTCCCCCGACGACACCGGTTCTCGCATCCGGTTCCTCCCCACGGACGCGCCGAAGACCGACGCGAACCAGATGCACGTCGACCTGACGAGCGTCTCCCTCGAGGACCAGCAGCGGACCGTGGTCCGCTTACTCGACCTGGGCGGCCGACACCTCGACATCGGCCAGGGCCCGGATGCGGCGCACGTCGTCCTCGCCGACCCCGAGGGCAACGAGTTCTGCGTCATCGAGCCCGGCAACCGCTTCCTCGCCGGCTGCGGGTCCGTCGGGGCGCTGTCGTCGGACGGCTCGCAGGAGGTCGGCTACTTCTGGAGCGCAGCCCTGGGGTGGCCGCTGGTCTGGGACCAGGACGGTGAGACGGCGATCCAGTCGCCACCGGGCGGTTCGAAGATCACCTGGGGTGGTCCGCCGGTGCGGCCGAGGTCCGGCCGGAACCGGCTCCGCTTCGATCTCGCCCCGATCGAGGGTGGTGACCTTCAGCAGGAGGTCGACCGCCTCATCGGACTCGGGGCAACCCGTATCGGCGACTCGTCCGGTGAGGGCCGTCTCACGATGGCCGACCCCGACGGCAACGAGTTCGATGTCCTGACGACGTCATAGCGGCACGCCGCGAGGAGCTCGATCCGGCGCCACCGCTCACCAGGAGAAGTCCTCCCGGTGCAGGTCGCGGCGGCGGACCCCACCGGCGCGGGCGGTGCGCGTGACCTCGGCGGACCACGCGGGCGGCCCGCAGAGGTAGACGTCGCGGTCGGCGAGGCCGGGCACGAGCCGCTCCATCGCCTCCGTCTCCTCACCGACCACTCCCTCCGGGAGCCACGACCGCGGCGACCGTCGGGGCCCGGCGAGGACGAGGAGGTCGATGCCGCGTCGCGCCGCGAGCGCCTCCAGCTCGTCGCGGAAGATCGCCTGCCCGGCGTCGCGCACCCGGTAGACGAGCATCGCCTCCCCCGGGGCGAGGTCGGCGTCCTCGAGCAGCGCGCGAAACGGGGTGATGCCGGCCCCGGCCGCAAACATCACCAGGCGCGGGTGCCGTCGATGCGCGAGATCCAGTGAGCCGTATGGCCCCTCGATGATCACCCGTGCACCGACCCGCAGGTCACCGGCACGCGCGCCCTCGTCCCCCTCGTCGGCGATGGTGACGCGCAGCCGCTCACCGGTCGGAGCCGCCGAGATCGAGTAGGGGTGGCCGCGGGTCCAGCCGCGGCGGCCGAGGAAGCGCCAGACGAAGAACTGCCCGGACCGCGTCCCCAGGCCCTGCAGGTCGCGTCCGGTCATCGTCACCGACACCGCGTCCGGCGTCTCACGCTGCAACCCCTCGATCCGTATGCCGTGTCGCAGCGACCGCTGCAGCGGCACGACAACGCGCCACACCAGCACGACGGTGAGGGTCCCGGCATACAGCACCCACCAGTAGACGGCGATCCACCCGACGCGGAAGTCGCCGGTCGCGAGCTGGTGCGGCAGCGCGAGGCCCATCCCGAAGTAGGCGTAGAGGTGGATGAGATGCCATGTCTCGTAACGCATCCAGCGGCGGACGTCGATCATCGAGGTCACGACGACGAGGACGATGAGGACCGTGCCGATCGTCGCGACGAGCATCCACGGGTCGGTGAGGAAGAGCCGCGCCATCGCCGCTCGCATCGCGTCGGGCTCGTGCTGCTCGCGGGCGAGCACGAAGAGCAGGACGTGCAGGAGCATCAGCCAGAACGACCAGTAGCCGAGCTGCCGGTGCCACCGGACGAGCACCTCACGACCCCAGGCCCGCTCGAGCCACGGCAGCCGGGCCATCAACAGGACCTGCAGGATCATCAGGTCGGACGCCCAAAGCCCGGTCGTCAGCGCCTGCGGCTGCTGGAGGTCGAGAGGGTGGATCACCGCGCGCCAGAACGCCTCCCACGACCGGAACCCGATCCACGTCGTGACGACCATCGTCGCGACCGAGAGCGCAGCGAAGACCCACGCCACCGTGGAGTCGGTCCGCAGCCGCACTCGGGCGACGTCAGTCATGCCACCAGCCTGCATCATGGCCTGCCAGAATCGCTCACGTGCCGACACCCGAGACCCAAGCCACGATCGCCGTGCTCGCTGACCGGCTGCAGGACGCCATCGTCGCCGGGGACGTCGAGGCCGCCTCGCGGATCTACGCCGACGACCTCGTCGTGTGGCACAACTACGACCGGGTCGACTGCGACAGGGCGACGAGCCTCGCCGCGATCGCGACGATGGCCACGGCATACCGGCGGCTCACCATCACCGACGTCCGCCGCGACTACCTCGCGGACGGCTACGTGCAGCGGTCGGCCTTCCACGCCACCAACCTCGACGGCGCCACCGACGAGGTCGACGCGATGATGCGCGTCTGGGTCCGCGACGGGCAGGTCACCCGGATCGAGGAGTACACCGACACCTCGGTGACGCCACCGCCGGCGCGCGTGGACGGATGACCCACCCGACGTGATCGAGGACGTGATCGAGAGCGCCGTCGCCGAGGCACGTCGGCGGGGGGAGATGTCGGAGCGGGACGTGTCGGGGTCGGTGGCGCACGTCGAGCGAGCGCTGCCCGTCGTGTGCCGGGACGAGGGCCTGACACCGGACAGCTGGTTCTCCGGCGGAGCCGGGATGCCCACCCTCGCCGTGACCACGGCTGATGGCACCGCAGCCGTCCTCAAGCTCGACCAGCCCGGGCTGCTCGACGTCCAGGCTCAGGTCATGCTCGCTGCGGACGGCCACGGCTACGCCCGCGTCCTCACCTGGAACCCTTCCCTCGGCGCGCTGCTCACCGAGCGGCTCGGTGACACCCTGTGGACCGAGGCCCGCTCTCTCGAGGCCCAGACGGCGGCGATCCTCCCCGTCCTGAGGGAGGCGTGGGACGTCCCGATCGAGGTCGGCAGCCCGTTCGTGGGCAAGGCCGCCGGGCTGCGGACGATCCTCGCCGACCTCGGCCCGCGCTATGGCAGCGGACATCCCTGGGCCCTGGCCCGGGCCGAAGGGTATGCGACCGCGCTCGCGACATCAGAGCAGCCCGAGGTCGTCTGCCACGGCGACCCTCACGCCGGCAACGTGCTCCGCCGCGGCGGGGGTTGGGCCCTGATCGACCCGGACGGCTTCGTCGGGGAGCGCGCCTACGACCTCGGGGTCGTCCTCCGGGATGCCTGCCGTGAGATCGAGGCGGCAGAGGCCACCACGGCGGGCTCGGGCGCCGCGCTGCTCGATGCGGCGTGCCACCGACTGGGGCCGCTGGCCGGGGTCGATCCCGGCCGCGTCTGGCGCTGGGCCTACGTCGAGCGCGTCACGACCGGCCTCTACCTCTGCTGGCACGGTTACCCGGAGGAGGCGGCGAGCTTTCTCGCGACGGCTGACCTCCTGCTGCGCTGAGTGACGCGTCGACCGGCGTGTGCCTGATCCTCCTGACATGCAGACATTTACATATTCACACGTTACGCTTTCCGCAGGTGAGCGCCCGGCTCCCTGAGACCGCAGGAGGTCGACGCTGTGCCCGTCCCCCTTCACGAGGCCAAGGCGGAGCTCTTCCGCGCCCTCGGACACCCCGCCCGCATCCGCATCCTCGAGCTGCTCGTCGAGGGCGACCAGGCGGTCCACCAGCTCCTGGCGCGGATGGACATCGAGCAGAGCAACCTCTCCCAGCAGCTGGCCGTCCTGCGACGGCACGGGCTCGTGCGGCAGCAGCGGATCGGCGGCGAGGTCATCTACTCGTTGGTCGTGCCGGGGACGCGTGACCTGCTGCTGGCCGCACGGATGGTCCTCCACGACGTCCTCGTCGACGGCGAGAGCCTGACCGCGCAGCTGCGTCCGCCCGACGAGGCGACGGGTTGAACCCTCTGCGCGTGCTGCGGATGATGCGGAACGCAGGCCGGCTCGCCGAACCCGCCCCGCCCGCCGGGAGCGGCGGCCCGACCCGTCCTGCCGACGGTCCCCACGACCCGGTCTTCCCCGCGGTCCTCCAGGGCAGCGCGCAGGTGCGACACGTGGACGCGGGGTCGTGCAACGGTTGCGAGATCGAGGTCGCGGCGGCGTTCGGACCCGTCTAGGACGTCGAGCGATACGGCGCCCGGCTGGTGGCCTCGCCGCGCCACGCCGACGTCGTCCTGGTCACCGGTGTGGTCACCCACAACATGCAGGAGCCGTTGCGGCGGACGGTCGAGGCGACACCGCGGCCGCGGGTGGTCGTCGCGGTGGGTGACTGCGCCCGCAACTGCGGGGTCTTCGCGGGCGCCTACGGCGTGGCGGGCTCGGTCGGCGATGTCGTCCCGGTCGACCTCGAGATCGCCGGCTGCCCCCCTCCGCCACAGGCCATCGTCGAGGCCCTGCGGCGAGTCACCCGCCGATGAGCCTGCTCGAGGTCGGCCTGGTCGCCCAGCTCGCGCTGGCGCTGCTGGCCGTGACGGCCGCGGTGGCCGCGCCGACCCCGCTGCGGCCGCTGCTGGCGGGTGGCGCCACGCTGTTGATGGGTCTGTCGGGTGTCGCGACCGGAGCGCTCGCCCTGGGCGGGCGTACCGGCATCGTGTCCGCCCCGTTGACCGTCGGCCTCGGCCTGGACGCCCGGATGACTCTGGCGCCGGACCGGCTCGGCGGCCTCTTCATGCTCCTCGCGGGTGCGGTCGGCGCCGTCGCGGCCCTCTACAGCGTCGGCTACGCCCGAGGACCCGCCGGTTCCCGCACCGGGTGCGCGGCCTTCGCCGTGTTCCTGCTCGGCCTGCAGCTGGTGCCGGCGAGCGGCGACGTCGTCGCGTTCCTGCTGACGTGGGAGCTGATGGCGATCGGGTCGACGATCCTCGTCCTCGCCGAGCACGGGCGCCGGGACCAGGTCCGCTCTGCCGGGCTCTGGTATGCCGCCATGACGCACCTGAGCTTCCTGTTCCTGCTCGCCGGTTTCGCCGTCCTGACCGTCGCCGGGCACAGCAGCAGCTTTGCCGCCCTCGCGGCCGGCCGGATCAGCGGCGACCAGGCCGGCCTCGCGTTCGTCCTGCTCACGATCGGTTTCGCGACCAAGGCCGGGCTGGTCCCCGTGCACGTCTGGCTGCCCCGCGCCCACCCCGAGGCACCCAGCCACGTCTCAGCCGTGATGAGCGCGGCGATGGTGAAGATGGGCGTCTACGGCGTCGTCCTCACCGTCACCCGGCTGCTGCCCGGGGGCCCACGCTGGTGGGGACTGGTGGTGCTGGCCCTCGCCCTGCCGTCGGCGCTCTACGGCATCCTGCAGGCCTCGGTCACCAGCGACCTGAAGCGGCTGCTCGCCTACTCCACCACCGAGAACGTCGGCCTCATCCTCAGCGCCGTGGCCATCTCGATGCTGGCCGCCTCCTCCGGCGACTCGGCCGTGGCCGGGGTGGCGATGGTCGCCGCCCTGATGCTCACCGTGAGCCACGCGGCCTTCAAGACGGTCCTCTTCCTCGGGGCGGGTGCCCTGCTCCATGCGACGGCCGAGCGAGACCTGGACCGGCTCGGCGGGTTGGTCCGCAGCATGCCCCGCACGGCCGTCGCCTTCGGTGTCGCGTGCCTCGGTGCGGCGGCGCTTCCCGTCACCTCAGGCTTCGCCGCCGAGTGGGTCCTGATGCAGGCGCGGATCCACGGCGACAGCCGCGACCAGCTCACCAGCGCCTTACTCCCCGCTGCGATTGCCGTCGTCGCCCTGACCGCGGGCCTCGCGCTGCTCACCTTCGTCAAGGCCTTCGGGATCGCGTTCATGGCCCGGCCGCGGTCCCCCGGGGCCACGACCGCCCACGAGGTCAACCGGCCGATGACCGCCGCCGTGCTCATCGGTGCAGCCGCAGTCCTCGCCCTCGGCCTGGCCCCCGGCCTGACGGCGACCGCGGCCGCGACCGCGCTCCGCAGCGCGGGTGTCGTCGGTGCCGTCGGCGCCGCCACGACCACCAGCGCTGCTGCGGCGGTCGGCACCGGCGCCGGCTGGGGCGTCGCCCTGCCGGGGATCGGCGCCCACCTCGACCCGCTGGCGCTGACGCTGCTGGCGCTCGCGGTGACCCTCCCCGTCGTGCTCGTGACGTGGCTCCTGGCCCGGCGTCATCCCCGCCGCGACGTCGACCTCGTCTGGGGTGGCGGTGGCGTGCGCACCAGCCCGCGGATGCCATACACCGCAACGTCATTCGCCGAACCACTGGTCCGCGTGTTCGACGACGCCCTGCAGCCCACCCGCGACCTGCGCGTCACCCACGCCCAGGAGTCGCGCTACCTCGTCCAGGAGGTCAGCTTCCACCAGCATCTCGACGACCGGGTCGAGAAGAGCCTCTATCGTCCGGCGATCGCGATGCTGGACCGCGCCGGAGACCTGGCCCGACTGATGCAGAACGGCAGCATGCACCGTTATCTCGGCTTCTCGTTCGTGGCTCTGCTCGTCGTCCTGGTCGCGGTGGCGTGGTGAGCGCCACCGTGACGACCATGCTGCTGGTCGCGGTCCAGTGCGGCCTCCTGCTGGCTCTGGCGCCGGTCAGGGTTGGGCTCATGCGACAGGTGCGGGCCCGCCTCGAGGGCCGCGCCGGCGCCGGCGTCCTCCAGCCGTGGAGGGACCTGGCCAAGCTGGCTCGCAAGGAGCCGCTGCGCGCGCCCGGGGTGCGCTTCGGTGGCGCCCTCCCGGTGCTGCTGATGGGGGCCAGCCTGCTGCTGGTGGCCCTCCTGCCCCTGCTCCAGACGGCCACCCTGGTCGCCGTCCCCGACGACCTGTTCGTCGTCGTCTCGGTGCTGCTGCTCGGGACCGTCGCCATCGCCCTGCTGGGCCTGGACTCGGGCACCGCGTTCGGTGGGATGGGTGCCAGCCGCCACATGACCGTCGCCGCGCTGGTCGAGCCGACCATCCTCGTGGCCGTCTACGCCCTCTCCATCCCGGTCGGGACCTCCAACCTCTCCGCCATCGTCTCGGCCCGGCTGGACCACCCCGCCACGGTCGTCGCCCCCGTCAGCCTCCTCGCGCTCGTCGCGCTGTTCATCGTCGTCATCGCCGAGACCGGCCGCCTGCCCGTGGACAACCCGTCCACCCACCTCGAGCTGACGATGATCCACGAGGCGATGATCCTCGAGAGCTCCGGCCGCGACCTCGGCTGGGTCGAGTACGCGTCCTGGCTGCGGCTGGGAGCCCTGCTCGCGCTCGTCGCCAACCTCGCCGCACCCTGGGGCGTCGTCCAGCACCTCCACGTGCTGGCCGTGCTGATCGCCATGGTCGCGCTGGTCCTCAAGGTCGCCGTGCTCGGGGCCGCTATCGCCTCCGGTGAGGTGTTCCTGGCCAAGCTGCGCCTGTTCCGGGTGCCGGAGCTGCTCGCCGGATCCTTCGTCCTGGCCTTCCTGGCCGTGACCGCGTCCTACCTGACGGTGTGAGGAGGACGGCGATGACTGACGCCGGGTTCACCCAGGTCCTCGGGTCGTGCGCCGGGGTGCTGATCCTCACCGCGGTGCTGCAGCTGTGGCGGCGATCGCTCAGCGGCTCCGTCACGCTGCTCGCCCTCCAGGGCGCCGCCCTCTCCGCGCTGATCGGCACGATCGGGGTCGCCGCGGCGGACCCGGAGCTGATCGGCGTCGCCGTCCTGGTCCTCGCCATCAAGGCGGTGGCGATCCCGATCGTGCTGGGGCGCACCGCAGCCGCCACCGGCGCACGACGTGAGGACGCCCCGCGGATCAACCCGACCGCGGCGCTGCTGCTGTCGGCCGTCCTGACGACGGTCGCCTACCTCGCCAGCCGGCCGATCCTCGGCGCCGCCCCCGATGCCGCCCAACGAGCGGTGCCCGTCGGGATCGCGGTCGTGCTCATCGGGTTCCTGCTGCTGCTCACCCGACGGCAGGCCATCTCGCAGCTGATCGGCTTCGTCGTGCTCGACAACGGGATCGCGATGATCGCCCTGTTGACCGCGGGTGGGGTGCCGTTGGTCGTCGAGCTCGGGGTCTCGCTCGATGTCCTGCTCGTCGTCCTCATCCTGCGCGTCCTCACCGGCCGGCTCAAGCACGTGTTCGGTGCGACCGACCTCGACGACCTGACGGAGCTGCACGACTGATGGCCGCCGTGATCTGGCTCGCCCTGGGACTGCCCACGCTCCTTGCCACCGCCTCGATGCTCTCCCGCCGACGACGGTGGACCCGGTATGCCGCGATCATCGCGTCCGTCGTCGCTCTCGTCTCCGGCATCGCCCTCGTGGTGCTGACCCGGTCGACGCGGGCCGTGACCTCCACTGCTGCCGTGACCACCACCGCCATGACCACCGCGGGCGGGATCCTGCGGGCGGACTCCCTCTCGGCGTACATGCTGGCTGTCGTCGGCCTGGTGGCCCTGACCGCGACGTGGGCAGGGTTGCCCAGCAAAGACATTGGTGACAGCAGCGACAGCGTCGACCCTGGCGAGGGGACCTACTCGGCGCTGCTCTGCCTGTTCCTCGGGGCCATGACCCTGGCGCGGCTGGCCGACAACCTCGGCGTGATGTGGGTCGCGATCGAGGCCACCACCATCACCACCGCCTTCCTCGTCGGGCAGCACGGCGACCGGCGGGCCCTGGAGGCGGCGTGGAAGTACGTCGTCCTCGGCTCCGTCGGGGTGTCGATCGCCTTCCTCGGGATCGTGCTGATCTATGCGGCGACCACAGCGGGCGGCGCCCCCACCCTGTCGTGGGTGCTGCTCGCGCACCCGGCGCAGCCGCTCGACCCCGACCTCATCCGCGTCGGTGCGGCGCTGGCCGTCCTCGGTTTCGCCACGA
Source organism: Lapillicoccus sp. (assembly GCF_025353065.1). Lineage (GTDB taxonomy): Bacteria > Actinomycetota > Actinomycetes > Actinomycetales > Dermatophilaceae > Lapillicoccus. Next base: position 24,430 of record NZ_JANXRJ010000317.1, on the reverse strand, counting down.
AGGCGGGGCTGGCGCCGATGCACAGCTGGCTCCCCGACGCGCACAGCCAGGCCCCGGCCGCCGTGTCGGCCCTGATGTCGGGCGTCTTACTCTCCGTGGCGTTCTACGCGATCCTGCGGATCCGGACCATCAGCGACGCCCTCCTCGGCCCCACGCCCATGCGAGGGATGCTCCTCACCGGCGGGCTGCTGTCCCTGCTCGTGGCGGCCGCGTTGATCCTCACCCAGCCGGACTACAAGCGGATGCTGGCCTACTCCAGCATCGAGCACATGGGCCTGCTCGCCCTCGGCGCGGCCATCGGCGGGCCGTTGGCGATCGGTGCCGTCCTGCTGCACATCCTCGGGCACGGCCTGGCCAAGCCGAGCATCTTCGTCGTCGCCGGACGCATCCTGACCGCCGAGGGCACCAGTCGCATCGACGGCGTCCACGGGCTGCTGGCCCGCCAGCCCCGTCTCGCCGTCCCGTTCCTCACGGCGATGGCCGCGCTGCTGGGGTTCCCGCCGTCCGTGCTGTTCTTCACGGAGGTGGCCATCGTCGTCGCCGGCTTCCAGCAGGGACTCGGCTGGGCCATGGCCGTGGCTCTGACCTTGCTGCTGGTGATCTTCGCGGGCCTGGCGCGGCATACGGTGAACATGACTCTGGGGAAAGCGGATTCGACCGGCTCGGCGCTCCCGTCCGTCCGCCCGTCCGGCGCCATGATCCCGCTCGGCCTCGCTCTCGCCCTGGTGGCGGTCATCGGTTTCCTCGCCGGACCGCTGCGCGACGTCATCGCGCTGGCCGTCGCCACCCTCGGGGGGACCTCGTGACGGCCGACCGTGAGCCGACCGTCCGCGAAGTCACCCGGGACGACCTCGTCGGACGCGCCGACGTCCTGCTCGAAGCGCGTTGGCGTCTGGCACTCGTGGCGGCGCACGAGGACCGGCACGACTTCCGGATCGTCTACACCTTTCTCAGGCCCGGACACCCCCCGTGCGAGCTGTGGCTGCGCGTGCCCCGCGACGACGCCTGGGTGCCCACGCTGGCCGGAATCTCCTACTCGGGCGGACGGTTCGAGCGGGAGGTGCGTGATCTCTACGGCATTCGACCCGAGGGTCACCCCCTGCCCCGCCGGATGGTGCGCCACGGGCACTGGCCGACCGGCTACTACCCGATGCTGCGCGACGCCGACCCCGAGCCCCACTTCGACGCGGACGTCGGCTCCTACCCCTTCATCCAGGTCGGCGGCGACGGGGTCTACGAGATCCCGGTGGGACCGGTCCACGCCGGGCTCATCGAACCCGGGCACTTCCGGTTCTCCGTCGTCGGGGAGACGATCGTGCGGATGAAGGCGCGGCTGTGGTTCCTCCACCGCGGGGTGGAGAAGCTCTTCGAGGGGAAGACGCCGCAGGACGGCATCGCCCTGGCCGAACGCATCAGCGGCGACACCGCCGTCGGCCACGCCCTGGCCTACGCGATGGCCGTGGAACAGGCCCTCGGGATGCAGGTGACGCACGAGGAACGCGCTCGTCGCGCAGTGCTGCTCGAGCTCGAGCGGCTGCACAACCACGTCTCCGACATCGGCGCGATCGTCAACGACGTCGGCTTCGGCATCATCCACGCACACACCCAGGGGCTGCGGGAGCAGCTGTTGCGCCACAACCAGCACGTCACCGGTCACCGGCTCCTCCGGGGTGGGATCACCATCGGCGGCGCACACTTCGTGGGCGACCCCGACCTCGACCTGATCGCCGAGGTCTCCCGCTCGACGGCTGAGCTGGTCGACCTCGCCCTGAGCAACCACGGTGTCCGCGACCGCCTTACCGGGACAGCGATCCTCGACGCCGAGCAGGCATACCTGCTGGGCACGCTCGGCTATGTCGCTCGCGCCTCAACGCTCCCGATCGATGCCCGCCTCGACCATCCCTTCGTCGACCTGCCGTGCGCCTTCGTGCCGGCGACCCAGGCGAACGGGGACGTGCTGGCGAGGTTCCTGGTCCGCGCGGAGGAGGTGGCGACGTCCGCCACCCTGATCGCCTCCTGGGCCGATGCGGCCACCCGCACCTCCCGTCTTGCCGACATGCCGGTCGACGCGGCGGTGCCCAGCGCCGTTGCCATCTCGGGAGGTGGGGACAGCGCGCCGGACCGATTCGGGCTCGGTGTCGTCGAGGCCTGGCGCGGGACGCTGGTCCACCGGGTGGAGCTCGCCCCCGACGGCACCCTCAGCCGGGTCAAGGTCGTCGACCCGTCCTACGTCAACTGGCCCGCCGTCCCGGTCGCACTGGCGGACACGATCGTGCCCGACTTCCCGCTGGCCAACAAAAGCTTCAACCAGTCGTATGCCGGCAACGACCTCTGACCCCGGAGGCGCGGGCCTGCAGCGGTCAGCTCAGTGGGCGGCGGCGAGGGCGGCAGTGGCGTCCACGGGTTCGAGCCGCCAGGGCCGGACCACCGCGAGGTAGACCACGAGGGCCAGGCCCAACCCGCTGGCGATGACCTCGGCCATCGAGACGGCACTCAGGCCGAGCAGGCCGAGCACGGGACCGACGAACCCGGCCACGCCGAACTGGGTCGCGCCGAGCAGCGCTGCCGCCGTCCCCGCCGTGTCGCCGTGCCGGGCCAGGGCCAGGGCGGGCGCGTTGGGCAGGGCGACCCCGATGTTCGCGAGCACCAGCCAGAGGGGCACGAGCAGCCCGACCAGGCCGCCGTATCCGGTGGCGGCGGTCACGACCATGGCCCCGGCCGCGAGCGTCCCGAGGACGAGCGCTGTCCCGAGCACCCGGGCCGAGCTCCACCGGCCGACGAGCCGGGGGTTGAGCTGGGTGCCGATGATGAGGGCGATGGATCCCGCACCGAAGACCAGCCCGAACTGCTGCACGCTCAGGCCGTACTGCCCCTGCATGACGAACGACGACCCGCCCACGTAGCCGAAGACGGCGGTCATGGTCAGACCCGCCACCAGCACCAGACCCACGAAGGTCCGATCCCGCAGCAGCGCGCCGTATGCCGTGAGGCTCCCCCGCACGCCGCCGCCGAGCCGCCGCTCCGGCGGCAGGGTCTCGGGGAGGGCGACCGCGGTGACGACGAGGAGGATGACCGCGATCACGGCGATGACGACGAACACGCCACGCCATTCCGTCCAGCGGAGCACCTGGCTGCCCAACGTCGGGGCCAGCACCGGCGCGGCGCCCATGACGAGCAGCAGCCGGGACATCATCACCACGAAGGCCCGACCGTTGGCGACGTCGCGCACGATGGCCAGCGCCACCACGGAGGCGCTGGCCGCCGCGATCCCCTGGAGGACGCGAAAACCGCTGAGGATCAGGACATTGCCGGCGACCGCGCACAGGATCGAGGCCACGACGTGCAGGGCCACCCCGATCATCATCGGCCGGCGCCGGCCGAAGCTGTCCGAGATCGGGCCGACGACCAGCTGCCCCAGGGCGAACCCGACGAGCGTCCCGGTCAGGGTCAGCCCGACCGCCGCCGACGTGCTCTGCAGGTCGCGGGTGATGCTCGGGAGGGCGGGCAGGTAGGTGTCGATGGTCAACGGGCCGAGCGCCGTCATCGCGCCGAGGATGATCACGAGCTTGACCCGCGCTCGGGTCGTCATCGCGTCCGCGCTCGAACCGGTGGCGGTCGGAGGCGCAGGGCGGGCTGCCTCGGGCGCAACCGTGGAGGAGACCTCGGGGGCGGCGGTCATCGGGTGTCAGCGATCTTCAAGGGCACCGGCACCATTCTCCATCACGATCGCCGGCCCGCGATCCACCGGCCAGCGTCTGGACAGCCGCCGGTCCAGTGCGGATCCAGGCGGTGACGAGGATCATCGGGCTTCGTGACCATCCTGACGAACGACGTGCGGACCGGACCTGAGCTCGCGGTCGTCGAGGGTGACGACCTGAGGACGGCGTGTCCCTTCGAGGCCGTGCACGACGTCGAGGGACGGGCGGCTCTGCTCGAGGTCATCCAGGAGATGGAGACCCAGGTGGCGACCCTCAGGGAGGCGCTGCAGTCCAACCGGCGGATCGGGATCGCCGTCGGCATCGTCATGGTGCGGTTCGCGGTCGACGCCGAGGCCGCGTTCGACGCCATCCGCCAGATCAGCATGAACTCCAACCGCAAGCTGCACGACGTGGCGGAGGACGTCATCCGCGAAGGGGTGCTGGAGGGTGCCGTCAGCTCGCGGGCTGGTCGACAGGCATCAGGACCGCCGCCCCGGCCGGCGTGAGGTCCGGGGCGGCTGGTTCTGAGGGGCCGTCGAGCTCTCGCGCGATCGACCACAACAGCGACAGGCCGAGGACGGCGAGCAGGGCCGAGCCCCACCCGGGCGCCTGCTTGACGTAGACCAGCCAGTACCCGGCTGCGGGCACTGACCAGACGACTCCGCCGATGACCTCGGACGGGTTGACCACCCACGGGTCCGCCGTCTCGTTGGCCTCGCCCTTGGTCCTGTACCCACCCTTATCGTCGACGGACACCAGCCGGTGGGTGATCACTCCCCCGTGGTGGGTGAACGAGATGGGCTGACCCACGACGGGCTCGCCCCGGTGGACCACGACCAGGGCTCGCGGCCCGAAGGTGGGCTGCATCGAGCCGGTCTGCACGGCATACAACCGGAACGGCAGAGCGAGGAGGGCGACCCCGAGCAGGCCGAGCGCGACTGCCGCGCCGGACCACCGCAGGACCACGCCGAGAGTCGACCGCCGCCGCTGTGGCGCCGGAGCTCGCGTGCCCGGGCCATCCTCCTCGCTGCCGGTCATCAGGGCTGCTGACCGACCTGGGTGGCGACGACGTTGACCGGCAGGCCGGTGCCGGGGGTCGGGGTGGTGTCAGCGCCGTAGGCATCGAGCACCGGGTAGCTGTTCCACACGCCACCGGTGCCACCGTTGGAGCCGTTGCCGAGCTTGCTCGCGTAGCCGAAGCTGAAGGTGACCACGCCGGAAGCGCCCGGAGCGACGCTGCTGGCGACCTTGAGGCTGGTCGGAAGCGGCCAGCAGCCGGCCGGGGTGAGGGCGCCGCACGAGTTGGTGCCGTCCGCCCTGGTGCGCCCGTCGTTCAGGTTGGCCGAGTCGAACAAGGGCGTGCCGCTGCTGGCGACGTGGACCTCGCCATAGGTACCGAGGTTGTTCAGCGCGTGCAGTGCCGGGACGTTCGGGAACGTCATGAAGACGTCCTGGGCGACCGGTCCCGTGTTCTGGAAGTCGAACGTGACGGTCTGCACCGCGCCGGGCATCAGGTTGCTGTAGGTCAGGTTGATGCCGTTGCCGTTGACACCGTCGCTGCTCTGGCCGCTCACGGAGACGTGGATGCTGCCGACGGTTCCGGTGATGCCACCGGACTTGGTGTCGCTGAAGTACGCGCCCGTCGTGCCGGAGGCGACCACGGCCAGCGTGCCGGCCAGGGCGAGGGCGGTCAGGGCCTCGGCAAAGTCCTCGTGTGTGGCTGTGACCTGCGGTTTCGTGGGGTTGTGATCGGTGTGGCGTGTGTGACGGGTGTGGCCCTTGGGGCTTGGATGGAAGTTCTCACACAGCCGACCACGCCGAGGACCACACCCGCCGATGTCATCTTCGCCCACGACCCGTGCCCCCGCGCAAGCGCCGAGCCGACCCGAGCTGCTGACCCTGCTGGAGTCGGTGCCGGACCACCGGTCGGCGCGCGGGGTGCGCCACCTGCTGCCGGCCATCCTGGCGGTGGGTTTGGCGGCGGTCCTGGCCGGCGCACGGTCCTTCGCCGCGATCGGGGAATGGGCCGTGGACCAGTCCGAACCGGCCATGGCCCTGCTGGGAGTCACGGGCCGGGCGCGTCCGAGCGAGTCGACGATCCGGCGGGCCATGGCCGGTCTCCACGCCGACCGGTTGGACCAGATCATCGGGGCGTTCGTGTGGACCCGCACCCACCTCGTAGGCGGTCGGCGGGTGATCGCGCTCGACGGCAAGACCGTGCGCGGTGCGCGTACCTTGAACGCGGTCGCCCCGCACCTGGTCGCCGCGTTCGACCACGCCACCGGAACCGTCGTAGGGCAGGTCGCGGTCGCCGCCAAGAGCAACGAGATCCCCGCCGTACGAGACCTGCTCGCCTGTTTCGACCTGGCCGGCGTCGTCGTGACCGTGGACGCGATGCACACCCAGGTCGAGACCGCGCAAGCCATCATCGACGCGGGCGGGGACTACCTGTTCACCGTGAAGAAGAACCAGCCCACCCTGCACCGGGCGTGCAAGGACCTGCCCTGGAACGCCGTCCCCGACCACCGCGTCACCACCCGCGGACACGGGCGTCAGGTGACCCGCACCATCAAGGTCGTCACCGCACCCGCCTGGGTCCACTTCGCTGGCGCAGCCCAGGTCGCGCAGGTCCGCCGGACCGTCACCCGCCACGGCAAGAAGAGTGTGGAGGTCGTGTACCTGATCACCTCGGCGGACCACCACGCCGCACCACCGGCGACCCTCGCCGCCTGGGTTCAGGGCCACTGGGGCATCGAGAACCGCCTGCACTGGGTCCGAGATGTCACCTACGACGAGGACCGCTCCCAGGTCCGGACCGGCAACTCCCCACAAGTCATGGCCACCCTGCGCAATACCGCCATCAGCCTGCTCCGACAAGCCGGCTGGACCAACATCGCCACCGCCCTACGACATCACGCCTCACATCCCGACCAAGCCATCACGTGCCTGTTGACCTGCTAGAACACGACTTTGCCGAGGCCCTGCGAGGGCGGTGACGCCGGCGCCGATCTTCATCTTCAAACTGTTGCGCATTTGAGTATCCTGTACTGCGTTGGTGAGTGTTTTGCCCCGCCGTCCCACAGCAATGGGACGGCGGGCCCGCTCGTGTGGGCGGCTGAAATGTCTGGCGTCAGCGCGAGGGCGGCAGCCGTTTGCGCGGACGTGACCTACGCCATAGATTTACTAGGTGGTATGTCGCGGCGTATCCGTTTGTAAGCGAACGTGTCGGGGGGCCCACGGGCAGCACCGGTCTCCGGCCACCAGCTCGACCGACCATCCTGCTGCCGTGGGCGCCGAGCCTCGATCCTCAGGCACCGACGGTGCGACCATGCTGACCCCGCGGCCACTCCCGGTCCGGCGGTCGGCGCCGCACAGACCACTGAGGGTCCGGGGGCCTGACCGGCCGGTGTGTCTGGTGGAGCCGCCTATCGGAATCGAACCCATGACCTATTCACTACGAGATCTATTCTCGGACCTCTCTGACCTGCATCGAAGGCGGCCATACGGGGTCTTAACTGCGAGAACACCATTCAACGTCTGTCGTCTGACCTCATTCCAGGTGCCGCCCTCGGCGTGATGAGGGACCCAGCCGGCGGTGGCCCAACTGGCGAGCCACTCGTCCTCGGGACCAGCGGCGGGAGTCCAGTCGTCGAGGCGGTAGCGGCGGAGCATTCGCGTGCGACCTTCGTCTAGAGTTTTTCCGGCACGTCGGATGTCGACATGATCCGAATGGGTAACGCCCGGCTGCCGCGAGTGCGCAGGCGCAAATCAAATTGTTGCGTGATCGCCTGCAGCACCTCGTATGGGTCGACGTCGTGGATCAGGAACTCTGTAATCGAGATCTCACCATTGTGGACACACCGCGATCTACGGCAGGACGTCGAACTCCCCTGACTCAGAGAGGCTTACGTGCACGGCCAGCACGCGCAAGGGATACCCACTGTGGCCGCCGCCGATATCCAGGCCGACGATGAGCCACTCGTCTTCGTCGAGGCCTACCAGGTCGGGGAGCTGGGGCCCCGTCTTCCGCTCGTCGAATGGGCTGTGCCAGACCAGTCCGGGTGCGTCACTTCAGCAGTCCCCAGTGAAATCCTTCTTCGGAAGTCGAACCAACGCACCCCAGACGATGGCCGCAACCGTGGCGAAGCGTCCGGTCATACGTCCTGCGGCAGGCTCGGCTCCAACGGCCGACACGCGTCCGTTGGAACCCAACAGGTGGGTGGGAGCGCGGCCCGCCCCCCACGGCGTTCCGCGCCCCCACGGAGCCATGGTCGACCTACAGAGGTGCTTTTCCCCGGACGGGTCAGGCCAGATTGTCCCCTCGTGACCAATATAGGTAAAGGTACCGTCAAGAACTCGAACGCGTATGCGAGATGGTACGAACAGGGCACTGGCAGCTTCCGGTCAGCGGATCCCACGGTGAACGTCGGACCGGTCTGGATTCCGCGCAGCCGATCCTTGTCGGCCGGACCCGAGGCCGGAACGGGCCGGCCTAGGGTCCTTGCTCGCCCAGTGAATCCCTGACCAAAGAAGCGTCTGCTTGTGCGAGAGGATCGCGACCTGACCGCTCGTCGTCAGATGCTTTGAGGCCGAACTGGACCATCGTCGAGGCCGTGATCGCTGCTGTGGATGCGACGTCGATCTGCCCGGCCGAAGCGGACCACGTGCCGATGGACTTTCGGGTAGGCCTTGGGGACCCGCTTGAGGAAGGCCAGAAACTCGACGTTGGTGTGCGGCTGGAAGCACCGGTCGGTCATCAAGCCGGTCGCGATTTCAAGCGGCGCTCGACCATCGCGACACCTGTGTGCGGATGGTTGTGCACCAGGGGAGCTGCAGCTACTCTCAACTCATAGTTTGAGTGGTGCTCAAACATCAGTCACCGCTTCACGAGCGAACGGGGTAGCAATGTGGAAGGTCGAGGTCTCCGGTGACGCCCGGACCGTACGGGAGACGGTGTGGGCGTGGTACGAGGCGACCGACCTGGCGCCTTCGTGGGATCCGCTGATCGAACGGATCGAGTCCGAGGGACCGATCGAACTCGGTGTCCGGGGCCGCAACCACCCGGCCAGGGGACCAGCTGCCCCGTTCGTGTACAGCCAGGTCACCCCGTTGATCAGCTACACCGAGGTGTCGTCCGCCCCAGGCGCGGCATTCGCGTTCACGCATGGGCTGAGCGATCTGCCGGGCGGCCTGCTGCGCATCACCCACGGCGCCGAGGTGTCCGGGCCACTCGCGTGGCTGTACCGACCCCTGATGCAGCGCCGCTTCCACAAGGGCATGCGGGTAGCCATGGACAACTTGGTGCAGCGGGTCGAGGCGGGGCCGCCGACATCCACTGAAGCGGGCACGACGGCAGCGGGCTGACGCAGACCTAGACTCGGCCGGTGCCCGTGACCACGACGCCGACCCGCCGCGCGGAGCGGCGCGAGGCGACCCTCATCGAGATCCGCGACGCCGCTCGGGCGCTCCTGGCCCAGTCCGGGCCGGACGCGGTGACGCTGCGCGGCATCGCCACCAGGCTCGGCATGGCCGCCGCAGGAGTCCACTACTACTACCCCTCGCGCGACGACCTGCTCACGGCGCTCATCGTCGAGGCCTTCACCGACCTCGCCACTGAGACCATCACCGCCGGCGGCCGGCGACGCGGATCCATCCACGCCTGGACCGAGGCCGCGCTGGCCTACCGCACCTGGGCGATGAACCACCCAGCGCTGTTCGAGCTCGCCCACAGTGCGACCGCGACCCGGCTGAAGGACCGTCCGGCCCTCCTGGACGCCAAGGACAAGGCGGTCCGGGCTCTCACAGACCCCCTCGCCGCCGCCGTCGCGTCGGGTGAGGTCGAACTACCGGCCGGGCCACCGGTCCCAGCGGCCCTGCAACGCCACTTCCGTCGCTGGGCCGACGCCGCAGGCGTCCCCCGCGACGCCCAGCTGCTGATGTTCCTCGTTCAGGCCTACACCCTCGTCCACGGTGCCGTGGGACTAGCCGTCACCGGCAGCCTGCCCCGCGAGCTCCTTAACGACGACGTCCTCTTCCGCGCCCAACTCGCGCACGTACTACCCCACCCCCGATAACCGGCGCCGCCGCGGTAGGCACGCTCGCAGCGAAGAGACGCAAGCGGGAGGCAGCAGGCTCTCGCTCTCTTCTGAAAGGCCAATGTCGTAACGGGAACAGAGCGGGATCGGGACACTAAGGGTCGCGCTCGTCAGGCGAGGCCCCGAGACGCGCTGGGCCGTCTGCTGCCCTACGGCGCTGAGGGTGTCGAGCCGGTGTCGGCGGAACCCCTGGCGACGAACGAGGCGCTGAAGAAGGCGAGAGAACTCATTGACGCCGGCCGCTCCTACGCGGCCCACGAGGTCCTCGAGGCACGGTGAAAAGCGGACCGACCGAGGAGGGGGATCTGTGGCAGGGACTGGCGCAGGTCTGCGTGGCTCTCACCCATGCTGCTCGCGGGAACCTGGTCGGGGCGGAGCGGCTTTTTCAGCGGGCTGGAATCAGGTTGGCCGCGTTTGCGTCGATGGGACGCCAGGCATACGGCGTCGACGTCACGAAAGTGGCGCAGAAGGCACGAAACCACGAGGGTATGTTTTAGTGCTCACGATTCCTGCTCGGCTTCGTCAGCCATCCATCGTGAAGTCCATCGCCGGCGCAGCCCCGTCAGGAGGCGGAAGGGGCGGAAGCAACGCGGCGGAAGAACGCGGGTCGCGTTTCGCACCGAACGCCTTTGCCCATCGGCCGCGCGGGTCGGGCGAGCGCCGTCGTCGTCGCCCAGCCGTCTAGTTTTGGTAGGCGCTGGGGTCGCAGGTGTGGATGGCTGTCGGATCGGAGAGGAGACGGTAGTTGTAGGACGCGCAGTCGAGGAATGTGGCGATGCTCATGCGCTTGTGTGATCGTTCGAGGACACCTTTGGACGGGCCGTCTGAGCCGATTCCGGCGCGGTGCACCATCCACTCGATGTCCATGGCGTCGTCGGTCAGGTAGCGCATCACCGCCTCGTTGTCTTGGTGCTGGCCGATGTAGCTGCGAGCGATGGTGTTCCGCACTGTCCACAGCGCCGGCGACAGTCGTGTGCCGGGTGCTGCGCTGAGTCCGCCGGCTTGGTAGAGGAAGCGGGTGACGCCGGTGCGCCGCATTGCGGGGATGAGTTTGCGGATGAAGGCGGTGTTGATGGGGCTGGTCTGCTGCAGTTGCGCGTCGCCCAGCATGGACACGACGGCGTCGACGCCGTCGAGGAGGGGGTCCAGGTCGGGAGGGTCGGTGATGGTTCCGTGGTGAACCTCGAGGTTCGGGTTCCTGCTGGTGAGCTTGCCCGGTGTCCGTGCTAGCGCCTTGACTCGGTGCCCGTTCTGCAGAGCGAGCGAGGTGAAGTGCTGACCGGTGTGACCGGTGGCGCCGAACACCAGGTAGGTCTTTTGCGTGTCCAAGCTGTCTCTCCTGTTCATCGAGTCTGTGTCGGCTGCGTCGGGGTCAGTCGAGGGTGACGACGATCTTGGTTGCGGACACACCGGCCCGGAGGGTGTCGAGCGCGTGGGGCACGGCAGGTAGCCCGTGGCCGGTGACCATCGGGTCCGGTGCGGGACGGAACCGCCCGTCCCCCAGTGCCGCAGGGAGGAAGTCCTGGAAGATGGCTGGCCCGATGGCTGAATGGACTGGGGTGCCGCCCCAGATGCTGCTGACGTGCAGTCCCCGTGTCCGCGCGATCAGCGCCCGGGGCCTTCGTGACGGGGTCGGGGTAGGCGGACGCGATCCGCTTCGTGCCGGTGCTGCGACGCGCGATGCGCAGGGCGTGCGTCAAGGAGCCCTGCCCGATGGCCATGGTTCCGGCCAGGGGGCGATCACCGAGGGTGGTGAGGACCTTGTCGTCGACATCTGGTTGGCGGTAGTCGAAGACCGCCTCGGCCCCGAGCGAGCGGACATACTCGTGGTTCGTGGTGCCCGCGGTGGCGAGCACGGTGTATCCGCTGGCCCGCGCGAGTTCCACGGCGTTGCACCCGACGCTGGTTGAGGCGCCCCAGACGAGCGCCACGTCATGACGCGGTTCCGCCACGGGCCCGGGGTAAGGGAGACCGATCTGGTCGGGCTCGAACAGTCCGGCCGCCGCTGTCGAGAGCCCGAGCGGCACCACCGCGGCGTCTCGAAGGCGACGTGGTCAGGGATGGCTGTACAGACCCTCGCCAGGACGACCACGTACCGCTGGAAGCCGCCTTCGGCTGGGGTGTTGCGAGCTCGCTCCTGGCCCGCCGCGTAGCCAAGCACGCGGTCGCCGGGGCGCAGCCGGGTGACCTCTTGACCGATCTCGACGATCTCTCCGGCGACGTCGCTGCCGATCACGGTGGGATAGCGCCCCCACGGCGTGACGATCCGCCGCAGTGGGCCGGTGATGGCATCGACGGGGTTCATGGCGACGGCGCGGACCTTCAGGACGACTTCCCCTGGTCCAGCTGTGGGTAGTGGGGCAGGGCCTACCTCGAACCGGCCCATGGTCGACAGGAGCCACTGAGCCTCGTTGGTGTCGCTCATCGGGTCACCGCCGGGGCAGCCGGTGGTGCTGCCGGCGTGGCGTCGGGTCCATCGTGATCGGGTCATTGTGGGCCAACTCATCCGTTGATGACATGCCGTGTCATCGACGAGTATGACACGACGTGTCATCGATTACGATGGGCAGATGAGATGGGCTCCGGATGCGCGTGGGCGTCTCGAACGGGCGGCGTTCGACCTGTTCGGGGAGCAGGGCTACGCGGCGACGACGGTCCCGCAGATCACCGCTCGCGCCGGCCTGACCACCAGGACGTTCTTCCGCTACTTCGCCGACAAGCGAGAGGTCATCTTCGGCGGGGACGAGATCCCGCGGGCCGCGGCGCGCCTGATCAGCGAGGCCCCGCCAGAACTGGAGCCGATCGACGTCATCCGCCTGGTGCTCGACGAGGTCGCGGCAACGCGTTTTGACGGGCGACGGGAGGAGACGGCGGCGTGGCGGCGGATGATCAACGCCGACGACTCCCTGCGGGACCGCGATGCCCGGAAGCGGGCCGACCTCGTCGCGGCAGCGCGAACCGCGTTCGTCGATCGAGGCGAAGCGCAGCGCAGCGCCACCATATTCGCCGAGACGGGCGCATTGATCTTTCACGTCGCCCTCGACGCGTGGCTTGCCGAGCCAGAAGCACGACCGATGGGCGACACCATCGCCGAGATCATGACGTGGGTCTGCGTCCGCAGACTCGAAGGCACACCGCTAGGTTCATAGGCAATGTGCTGCGGCCCCCCGCTGGTGAAAATCGATACGCGGCGATAGGACGCAGGTGCGTCGCCAGGTCACCGTGAATACTTATGGCCTCGAGGTGGTGCCGGCCATCCGCCGGTGCCGAATTTCGGCAGCCGGGGTGAGGAGTGTCAGCGTCCCTCGCGGGCGGCGTAGCGTGTTGTGGAGCTGCCGGACCAGGTGCGTCTCGACTTGCAATGGATGGCGCGGGACTTCGAGGTCCTGCTGGCGACCGGGTGGACTGATCGGCTTGACGGGGCGACCGATGGCACCGGATGGACGAACCCGCAGCTGTTGTGGCACATGGCGTTCGATCAGCACATCGCCTGCGCGCTGCTGCCTGTGACGGGCGGGCTCTCTCACCTACCGGCGTTGGCGTCCGGCCGGTACACCAGCGCCCTCTCCACCGCGACCCGCCCTTATAACTGGGTGAACTTCGTCGGCGGCGCCGCCGGGGCCTAGGTGATTGGCCTGCGGCTCGCCGGGTGGGGGATGCGTCGGCTTACCCAGCGGCTGCTGGGCTGGGAGCTCGGGCAACCGACGCCAAGCTCGCCTCGGGCATGTCCGTACCAGCCGGTTTGGACCCCTACTTGATCGCCTTCAACGACGAGTGTGTGCCCGACCTCACAAATGGCGGAACTGCGCGAGCGGGGCAACGTCAGCAGGGTGGTGATCGAGGAAATGACCGTAGCCGGTGTCTTCATCTTCAGCGACGTCGGCCTGGACGGTTCGAGCGTCGTGTGCAGCGTCGACGCGAGCAGCGGCACGTCAGTCTTCACTGACGGCCCGTACGTCGAAACCAAGGAGCATCTCGGCGGCTTCGCGGTCGTGGACGTGCCGGGCTATGCCGAGGCGCGGTACTGGGCCGGCAGGATCGCGACCGCCGTCGGCTGGCGCCAGGAGGTGCACCGCTTCCCACACTGCACGCCGTCCCAGAACGAGACGCCGTCCGAGGCTTCGCCGTGAGATACGTCGAGCAACCACGCTCCCGGAGGAACTCCCATGGCGGTCCGCGTCGACCTCAACATCTCCCTCGACGGCGTCGCGTCCCCGGCGGATCCGCCACCCCGAGCACCCGATGGGCGCCGACTGGGAGGCCTTGACGGCGGCATACGTCGCGACCCGCACCTTCCGGCAGCGGGGTGCTCGGCGACACCAGCGGTGAGGGGACGACGGGCGTGACGATGCGTCAAGCGCCCACCTCCCACAATCGCTCAAGGACGCGCCCAGCAACTGGAGACACGCCCTAGGCGCCTTCGCTGCTGCTGGCGCGGGTGGGGCTGAAGGTCAGCTCGTGTGTGAGGACCGTTTCGGCGACGGCGTTGAGGGCTTTTCCGCTGGTGAAGGCGTGCGCCCGGAGGAGCGCCAGCGCGTCCTCGGAAGGGACAGCGAGCTGGGCCGCCACAACTTGGGTGGCTTGGTGGATCCCAGCCCGGCTGGCCCACGGCACCTGCTTAGCGAGGTCCGCCTCGGGCGAGCGATATAACGCGGCACCGACCACGTCGGCCAGGAACTGAATCGCCACCAGGTCCGGCTCGATCTGCGGGGACGTCGCCCAGTAGAGGGTCAGGACCCCGACCTGCGCGCCGCCGGCCCGGATCGGGGCCGCACACACCCACACCGACCCGAGCTCCTGCCACGCAGCCGGAACGAAGGTCGGCCACGCCGTCGTGTCGCCCAGACCGGCACTTACCGCCTCGTCCCCCTCGTGAGCGTCCCACCCGGGGCCTTCACCTACGACCTCCTGCAGGTCCTCCAGGCGGCCAGCGACCCAGTCGGTCGCGAACAGCGTGACCCGGTCTTGGCCCGTGTATCGCAGGGTGATCGCTCCGCCATCGGCGACAGTGACGGCGACACACGCCAGACCCAGGCGTTCCGGCAGCGGGGCCAGCGCCCGGTCCGGCGCGGACAACCCGGACAACCACCTCATAATCTCTTCGGCCTCCACTGCTGGCCCTCCTACGCAGTCGGTCGTACATGCGGTCCCGAAGACGCGGGGGGACGGGCGCACCGCTCCCAGGAAGGGGCACGAGTGACCGTCAACCGCGTGGGTCGTTGGGGTATTCGTCACAAAGAGCAGCTTCGGATTGACAACAATCGGAAGACGCGGCGGGGATTTCTTTCCGACCTCCCACCGAGGGTGCAGAGGTGGCGGCGGACTTTGGCCGAGGAAGGTGGTCTTTTTGGTTGATGTGCTGCGGCTTTGAACCGGTTGACACTTGCACGTGGTGTATCCGCGTCCCGTGGGCCAGGGCAGCAACCAAGGGCCGAGATCGCTGCGCCGTGCCGATACCTGGCTGCTGGCCCTCGTAGTCGGGTGCAGCGCTGGGGTGGTCGCGGGCTGTGTCGGCGTGACGTTCGCGGTCCGTCAGTTGCAGGGGGACACCGGACCGATTATCACCGCCGTCCGGCTGGAGACAGCAGTGGTACTGCTGGCCGGGCTGGTCGGTGTCGCGGCGGTTCGGCGGTGGGCCGGGAAGCGGACCCGGCGTGAGGCAGCGAAGCACAGCGTGACGTTGGTGCAGAAGTGGTGCCGGACTGCGGGGGTCTCTGGTGGCGCCCAGCGGGAGGCGATGGGGCCTCACTCTGTCCCCTCCATCCCCTCCATCCCCTCCGTCCCCTCCGTCCCCGCCGTCCACTCCCTCCGTGCTGTCCCTGACTACGACGTCGTGGCGATGCCCCGTGACTGGCGGTCGGTGATGTCGGCAGACGGTCGCTGGGCGTCCGCCTCCCAAGTCACCCGCCCGGTCCGTGGTGTGTCAACCCTCCCCCTGAGCCTGGACCTGGGCCGGTATCTGGACCCGGACCTGAATGTCCCGCCCGGGGTGGGTCAACATGCCGGGTCGGCTGAGCGGGTGTGGGGTAACGACGCGGTGGTCACCGACCTGGAGATGGCGCGCCTCGAGGCTACGGAGGCCACAGAGGCCACGGCGCTGCTGTCGGCGGTTCTGGCTGCCACACCGGACTTCACCTTTGTCACCGACCTCGGATCCGGCGCAGTCGTCTACGCCCCACCGGGCAAGGACGTCGTCGGTATCCGCAGTGAGGTGCTGATCGGGTATGGGGCCGGCGTCATCGCGGCGCTGGTCCACCCCGAGGATCAGGGGCGGCTGCGAGCAGCCAACGTCACCGCGGCCGACCTCGTCGATGGGCAGGTGCTCCAGATCCGCTACCGCATGCGGCACACGGACGGCAGCTGGCACTGGCTGAGTCGCCGGGTCACCCCGTTCCACCGCGACGCCAACGGCCACGTGATCGAGGTCCTGGGTGTCGTCCGGGACGTCACCGACATCGTTGAGGCGGAGGCCGTGCTGCAGAACAGCGCACTGCACGACCCCTTGACCGGGCTACCTAACCGGGCGCTGCTCATGGACCGGCTGGAGGAGGCCCTCGCCCGTGCGGCGCAGACCGGTCGCGAGGCCGCCGTCCTGTTCTGCGACCTCGACGGGTTCAAGCGCGTCAACGACACTGCCGGCCACGCCGCGGGCGACGCGGTCCTCATCGAGACCACCCGCCGGATGCGTGCCGTTCTGCGTGAGCAGGACACTATCGCCCGAGTTGGGGGTGACGAGTTCGTCGTCATCGTGGAACCTTGGAAACGCGAACCCGGCGACGCACCGCAGAACAGGCCCCTCTCCGGGACCAACGACGGGCCGGTCAACAAGACGCACGTGGGACCGGTCGGAAAGGTCCGTCACGTCGAGCCGGTCGATGATCGCGAACTCGCGATCCAAGTGGCCGAACGTCTTACGGTGGCGCTGCGGCAGCCGGTCAGGGTCGACGGGGTCGAGCATGTGGTGACGGCCAGTATCGGCATCACCTACGCCGGCATTGCCGCGGTGAAGGCTGATGACGTCCTGCGCGACGCCGACGCTGCGATGTACCACGCCAAGCACGGCGGCAAGGACCGCTACGAGGTCTTCGAGCACGGGCTGCGCACCGCCTTGGCCGAGCGGGGGCGGGTGGAGCAGCTGCTGCGCAGGGCTGTCGCACCCGACACGGTGCCGGCTCCCGGGGGAGCGCCAACGTTGGTCGCGGCGTACCAGCCGGTTGTCGACGCGGCGACCGGTGACCTGGTCGGTTTCGAGGCGCTGGCCCGTCTCACCGACGGTCAGGGCGGGATCATTCCCCCGCACGTCTTCATCCCGGTCGCCGAGTCTAACGCGCTGATCCGCCCGCTGGGCATGCTGATGCTGGACACGGCCTGCGCCCAGCTCGCCATGTGGCGTGCAACAGTTCCCGGGATGGCGCACGTCACGATGGCCGTGAACGTGTCGGCTTTGCAGGCGCAGCACGCCAGCCTGATCGACGATGTTCGAGTCACCCTGCGGGCCCACGGCCTCACGGCCAACGATCTCGTGCTGGAGCTGACCGAATCCTCGCTCCTTGAAGCGGGGCCCTCTGCGCTGACGACCCTGGAGACCCTGCGCCAGTACGGTGTCGGGATCACGATTGACGACTTCGGCACCGGTTACGCCAGCCTGAGCTACCTCGTGACGCTGCCGGTGTCCGCGGTCAAGGTGGACCGCTCCTTCACCGCCGGACTCCTCCACGACCCGACCTGTCGGACCATCGTGCGCGCCGTCATCGGCCTCGCCGCCGAGCTTCACCTCACCTGCATCGTCGAGGGTGTCGAGACCGAAGCCCAACGATCTGCCCTCCCTACGGGCGTCCAGCTGCAGGGCTGGCTCACCGGTCGACCAGCCCTCGAGCCCGACCTCACCTCACTCCTAGCCGGGAAGGCTCGCCCCTGGCGGTCCCCGGAACACCAGCACTGACCTCCTTTGCGGCTGTTTGGTTGTCCGGCTGATGGCCGTCGCTCCAGATCCCTGCCGATTCTCGGTTCGGCCGACATCCTGCGGGTGCGGCGATCTGGGAGAGGGTGTCCCCCTTCTCCACGGTGACCTGGGCGGCCTGCGTGGTCTGGGCCGGCTGGGAGCCCGTGGGGGTGGCTGCAGTCCCGGTAGGTACGGTCTCGGTGGGTGCGTCGGCATGGGCTGGCCTGAGTGCAGACGTGACGCTGGGGTCGGCTTGGCAGCCGAGGTGCGGTTGGTGTCGTCGGGTTCGCTGCGTAGCTGGCGGCGCGGGCAGCTTCCCCGGCGACGATGTCGGCCCGCTCCGCGGTCCGGATCCGCGCGCCGCCGTCAGCGACCAGGGCGGCGACCGCGAGGATGGCCGCGAGAATGACCGCGAGAATGACCGCCACCCACAATGTGATCGCCCCTGGTCCCGCCCCAACTGGTCCCGCCACCACCGCCGGTCCCACTGGCCGCGGGTCATCGCAACAGCCCGGCGCTGGCGCAGCGGTTCGTGTCCAGCGCGCTGGCGCCTTGATCGGTCGGGCCCCGGTTGCCCGGCAGACCGGCGAATCCGACATCGGTGCACAGGTGGGCGTGCAGCGCGGTCATGATCGCGCCCAGCTGCGGCGGCGGCCGTGGCCGGGCGGGCCTCGTAGCTGCGGACCAGCGCCTGCGGGCGCAGCAGCACCGTCTCGCCCACCCCGGTCGCCCGGAGACCATGATCTTGCCCCCGGCCAGCACCGTCGCGCGGAACCTGAACTTCCGCCGGGACGTGTTCGACCTTGCGGCCACGGACGCCGGTCTGGCCGGGTTGACCCCGCACGAGCTGCGGCACACGGGGGCATCGCTCGCGGTGAGCGCCGGCGCCAACGTCAAGGTGGTTCAGCGGACGCTCGGCCACGCCTCGGCCGCGATGACGTTAGACGTCAACTCCGGCCTGTTCGACGATGACCTCGACGCGGTGGCCGTGCGGCTGGATGAGGCCGCCGCTATCGCTCGTGTGCCCCGAGGTTCCGTTGACGGACCTTACGGAGAGGCGGGCAGGCCGCTGACCTGCACCTTTATTGGAGCCGCCTATCGGAATCGAACCGATGACCTATTCATTACGAGTGAATCGCTCTGGCCGACTGAGCTAAGGCGGCGTGCGGCGCGGGGTCTCCCCTGCGGCACGGGGCACCATTATACGGACAAGTCAGCGAATCTCCGAACCGGATCCGGCCCCTCGAGCAGGCCCTCGGGCAGGCTCGCTGATGGCCTCAGCACGTGAGCCCGTCCTGGGGGGTCGTGCCGTTGACGTAGTAGTTGTCGATCGGGTCGTCGACGCACGCGTTCGAGCGCTTGTATGCCGTGTGCCCGTCGCCGTCCCAGGTGATGAGGACCGCGTTGGAGAGCTCCTGGCGGAGCTGTACCGACCAGGCGTAGATCGTGGCCGGGTCACGGATCGTGCCGACGACGACGATCGGACCGGAGCCGGCCGCGGTGACCTTGTGCGGCGTCCCGGTGGACTTCACGTCCCACTCGCCACACGCCACGGAGCTCCAGGCCAGGTACTTGCCCCAGGTGGGAGACGCCTTGAGCGCCTCGGCGGCGTTCGCCTCGACCTGGGCGGGGTCGGCCGTGTCGGGCCGGTCGAGGCAGTTCACCGCGTAGATGACCTCCATGATGTTGCCGGAGTACTGACCACCGGGGGTGCGGTCGGCCATCTCGTCCGCGAGCCGCATGAGCAGGTTGCCGTCGCCGTCCTTGGCGTTCTTGAGCGCGTCGCTGAGAGTGGGCCAGAGGGACTGGTCGTACATCGCCTGCGCGATGCCCATCGAGCCCCACGCCTCGGTGAGCTTGGTGACCCGCTGGTCGTCCGTCACGGCGATCGGCTGGGAGTCGAGGCCCCGGAGGAAGTCCCGGATCCACTGCATCCCCTCGTCGACCGACTGGCCGACGGGGCAGTCGGAGTTCTTGATGCAGTCCGCGACGTAGGACCGTGTGGCCAGCTCGAAGCCGCTCGCCTGCCCGATGTTGAGCTCCTTGGAGGTCAGATCGGGCGGGACCACGCCGTCGAGGACCATCCGGCCGACGAGCTTGGGGAACAGGTCGGCATACGTCGAGCCGAGGAAGGTGCCATAGGATTTCCCGAGGTAGTTGAGCTTCTGCTCCCCGAGCGCTGCGCGCAGCACGTCCATGTCCTTGGCCGCATCGACGGTCGAGACGTGACCGACCAGCTTGGGGTTCTTGGTGGCGCAGCCGTCGGCGAGCTTCTTGTCCTCGGCGACGAGGTTCTGCTCCTCGGCGGCGTTGTCGGGGGTGGGGTCGGTGCCACCGAGGAAGGTGTCGAGCTCGGTGTCGCTGAGGCAGTCGATCGGGGCCGAGCGGCCCACCCCGCGGGGGTCGAAGCCGACGATGTCGAAGCGGCGCCGCACCTCGTTGCCGACGATCTGGTCTGCCGCCTTGGCATAGTCGACGCCCGAGCCACCCGGGCCGCCGGGGTTGACGACCAGCGACCCGATCCGCTGCGACCCGTCGCGCGCCGGGACCCTGAGCAGGGCGAGCTGGATCGTGCCGTCCGCCGGTTTGGCGTAGTCGATCGGGACGATGAGCTTGCTGCACTCGCCGCCCGTGCACGAGGACCACGAGAGGTGTTGGCCGTAGAACTGCTCGAGACCGGTCGTCCCGGTGGGGGGCGTCTGCGGCGTGACGGGGACGCTGCTGGGGCTCGAGCTCGAGCTGGCGCCGTTGCCCGGCAGGTAGGGCAGGACGAGGCAGGACGAGAGGCCGAGGCTGGTGGCGACGGCGACCGTGACGAGGCCTGCGACCCGGCGGACGTTGCGCAGTCGGCGCGCCGGTTGCGTCATGGGTGCTGACTCCTACTGGCTTCTGGCGCGGGCCCCTGCACGCACGTCGAGGGACAACGGTAACCCGTCATCCTGTCGGCCCCCACTGACGTCCGTATGCCGCCTGGCTCAGGCCCCCTGGTGCAGGGTCACGGTCATCGCCTCGAGGGCCAGCAGCGGCGGGACGTTGGCGTTGATCCGCTCGCGGGCCTCCCCGATGGCGTCCATCGCGTGCAGCAGCCGCTCGGGGCTCTGGCCGTTCGCGAGCTGTCGCACGACGTCGATGCTGTCCTGGTTGACCAGCGCGACGGGGGCGCCGAAGTGGAGAGCGAGGGCGTCGCGGTGCACGGAGAGGAGGTCGACGAGGGCGCGATCGACGACGTCGCGGCCGAAGCGGGTCGCGCGGGTCTTCTGCTCCTTCTCCAGCGCGCCCAGCTGCGAGCGGATGTGGGGCGGCTGGGTGCGGGCCGACGGGTCGGCTCCGAGGATCTCCATGAGTCGGGTCCGCTCGGCGGCGTCGCGCTCGGTCGTGGCCGCGGTGGACTCCTCGTCGGCGATCGACGCGAGGTCGGCGGCGGCGCCGATGGCGTCGCCGATCGTGCGGATCCGGCCGGGCATCGCGATGACGTCGCGGCGCCGGATGCGGGCCCCCTCGTCGCGGGCCAGCCGGCGCGCGAGGCCGACGTGCGACTGGGCCGCGCGGGCGGCATACATGGCCATGGCGGGGGCGATGCCGTCGCGGCGGACGAGGAGGGCGGCGACGTCCTCCGCCGGTGGGGTGCGCAGGCGCACGTGGCGCGAGCGCGACCGGATGGTGATGATGACGTCCTCGAGCGACGGGGCGCAGAGGATCCACACGGTGCGGGGCGTGGGCTCCTCGAGGGCCTTGAGCAGGGCGTTCGCCGGGGCGTCGCTGTAGGCCGTGAGGCGGTCGGCGTCCTCGACGATGATGACGCGCCACCGCCCGACGGACGGTTTGAGCGCCGCCTCCTGCACGAGCGCCCGCATCTCGGCCACTTTGATCGACAGGCCCTCGGTGGCAACGACGGTGACGTCGGCGTGGGTGCCGTCGAGTGCCGTGCGGCACTCGCGGCAGGTGCCGCAGCCCCCGTCGGGGCACTGCAGCGCCGCGGCGAAGGCGCGCGCGGCGACCGAGCGACCCGAACCGGGCGGACCGGTGAACAGCCACGCGTGGGTCATCGCCTCGGGCACGGTCACCGCGCGGGTGAGCGCCGCGACCGCCTCGGGCTGGCCGACGACGTCGTCCCAGACGGTCACTCCAGCACCCCGGCGGTGGTCAGCCACGCAGCGACGCGCGCGTGAATCGCCTCGGGTGCCTCCGCGGCGTCGACCACGAGGTAGCGCTCGGGTGCGGCGGCCGCGAGGACGAGGAAGTGCGCGCGGACAGCCGCGTGGAACGCGTCTCCCTCGGCCTCGAGCCGGTCGTGGACGGCGCCGCGGCGGGACCGGCCGACCTCCGGGAGGACGTCGAGCAGGATCGTGAGGTCGGGCAGCCGGCCGGCGACGGCCCACTGCTGCAGCCGGCTGATGTCGTCCACGCCGAGCGACCGGCCGGCGCCCTGGTAGGCGATCGAGGAGTCGACGTAACGGTCGGTGATCACGACGGTGCCGGCCGCGAGCGCCGGCAGGATGACGGCGTCGACGTGCTGCGCCTTGTCGGCGGCATACAGCAGCGCCTCGGCGCGGGGGGCGACGTGCTCGCCGTGGAGCACGAGCTCGCGGAGCTGCGCGCCCAACGGGGTGCCGCCCGGCTGCCGCGTCACGAGGAGGCGGCGGCCGGCCCGCTCGAGCGCCCCGGCGAGGAGGTTCACCTGCGTCGACTTGCCCGCGCCGTCGCCGCCCTCGAAGGCGATGAGGACCCCGGTTGCCGCGGGCACGGGTGGGGTCGGGGTCGTCACGGGCCGAGCCTAGGGCAGGGGTCCGTCAGGCTTAGGGGGCCCGGTCCGGACTTCTCCGCACGTGAGGAGAAGTCCGGACACCAGGTGCGCCGATCAGCCCGCGCCCGCCTCCAGCCGGTCGGCGTTGGCGTGGATCGCGTCCCGCAGATAGGCGGCGAGGCCGGGGGCGAGGTCCTCGTAGGTCGTGGTGAACCGCGGGTCGGAGACATACATGTCGCCGAGGTTGCGATGGAACTGCGGCGAGACGTCGTAGAACCAGCGTTCCATGTGCTGGCGCGCACGCTCGGCAGCGTCCATGGCCGCCTCGCTCGTGGCCGGCTCGCCCGACCGCAGGGCCGCGACGGCAGCAGCGTTGACCTCGTCCATCTCCGCCTTGATCGCCTCCCAGTCCGCCTTCGTACAGCTGGCCGTGCGCGCCGACGACTGCTTCCAGGCGTCGGTGTCGCCCCAGCGCTCCTCCGCCTCGGCGGCATACTCCTCCTGGTGCTCGGCGAACACGCCGCCGAACAGCTCCTTCTGCTCGTGTGGTGTGAGCTGCATGCCCATCCTCTCCTTCTCCAGTGCTCGATCGATGGCGTCGACGAGGTCGTGCAGGTCGCTCAACCTGTCGATGACCGTGGCCCGTTGCCGGAGCAGGTGGGCCTGGAGGTCGCTGCCCGTCGCCTCGAGCAGCTCGGTGATCTCCTCGAGGGAGAAGCCCAGCCGCCGGTAGACGACGACGTGCTGCAGCCGCTCGAGATCCGCCCCTGTGTAGAGGCGGTAGCCCGCGCGGCTGCGTTCGCTCGGCCGCACGAGCCCGATCCCGTCGTAGTGGTGCAGCGTGCGCACCGTCACGCCGAGCTCGTCCGCGACCTGCCCCACCGTCAGCGCGGTGAGGGCGTGGTCGGTCCTGTCGGTCCTGTCGGTCCTGTCGGTCCTGTCGGTCCTGTCGGTCTCGCTCGTCGACATCGTTCCTCCGGTCATGGAAAGAAGCGTGGAGCCTCACGTCGCGTGAGGGTCAAGCCCAGTCTCACTCCGGTATGCCGCGGTGCGGCCGAGGTCGCGCAGCTGCGGTCAGGTCGCGCACCCGGGTGCGGGACTTCGCCGCAGATGCGCGACCTCGCGTGAAGGTGAGAGGGTCAAGACCCCCCGCACCCCTGCGAAAGGACCCACCATGCGTGCCGTCGTGTTCTCCGAGAACGGATCGAGCGACGTGCTCGAGCTCGTCGAGCGGGAGCCGGAGACCCCCGGACCGGGTGAGGTGCGAGTGCGCGTCGTGCGGTCCGGCGTCAACCCGACGGACTGGAAGTCGCGGGCGGGGAGCACGGGCGCCGCGATGGCCTTCGCAGAGATCGTGCCCAACCAGGACGGGTCGGGAGTGGTCGACGCGGTCGGCGACGACGTCGAGGAGCTTGCCGTCGGCGACCGGGTCTGGGTGATGCTGGCCCAGCACGGTCGCCCGACCGGGACCGCCCAGGAGCAGACCGTCGTGCCGGCAGACCGCGTCCACCTCCTGCCGGAGGGTGCCGGCTTCGACCTCGGCGCCGACCTCGGGGTGCCGGCGGTCACCGCCCACCGCGCGCTGACCACGTCGGAGGGTGGGCCGACCCGCCTCTCCCCGGCCGCGCTCGCCGGCCGAACGGTCCTCGTCGCGGGTGGCGCCGGAGCCGTCGGGAACGCCGCCATCCAGCTCGCGCGATGGGCGGGCGCGACCGTCATCGCGACGGTCAGCAACGACGAGAAGGCCCGGCTCGCAACGGCGGCCGGGGCGCAGCACGTGGTCAACTACCGCGAGGACGACGCGGCTGCGGCGATCCGCGCGCTCGCCCCTGCGGGCGTCGACATCGTCGTCGAGGTCGCCCCGGCGGCCAACCTGCCGCTCGACCTCGCCGTCATCAGGCCCCGGGGGACGATCGCCATCTACGCCAACAACGGTGGCGACGAGGTGACC
>NZ_JANXRJ010000278.1 GCF_025353065.1 Lapillicoccus sp. | reverse complement strand
CTGACCACAGCCGGCTGTGGTCAGCCCTCCGTCCCCTCGCTCGGCCCGGGTGTCAGGGCTTGGGCTCCCGCACCATGAGGTACTACCCGGCGCCCAGCACCACGACGAGACCACCGAGAACAGCAGGTTGTCGAGCCAGCGGTCCCAGCCGCGGACGATGCACTGAATGACGAAGCAGACCGGCAACCCGACGACAACGTAGACGAGGCTCAGCGCGACCCGCCTGTTGGCGCCGGCGAAGTCCCGCCATCGTGCGTACATGCGTTCACCTTCGCGACAGTCGGCTCAACGGCACCGTACAGAGCCTCCGTCCAGACAGTCGCGCAGGGTGAACGGCTGAGTGCGGTGCCGCTGAGCGGGGTTGACGTCCAGGTCAGAAGCGCTGTGGGTTGACATGCCAGGAACCCGGGGAAGCCCGCGAACACCATCGTCTCTCGTATCGCCGAGCTCGTTGGCCAGCCCCCCGGACCCGCCTCCGGATCGACGGTGTTGGTGCAGACCCTCGGCGAGGTCGTCCACAAACGGACCCGGTCCGTACAGCCCCAGACCAACGGCGAGGTCGATCGCTCAAGCGGGTTCAGCCGCACCCTGGAACAGGGTAAGCCCTAAGAGCACTCCCAGACCGTTGCAGCCGAGGGCTTCGTCGCGTTCCCCGCGCTCCTCCACCCCTATCTTCACCACCACGTCCACTGCTCACTCAAGGACGCCTTCCCAGCCAGACGCGTAACCAACCACTGTGGGCTCAACCACTCGGGACTTTCTGCTGTGCATGGGATCAATTGACAGACAGATGCTGAGCCCATGGAAAGCCCATGCGTAGCGGGCCCGGACGGAGTCGACGGCGCGGCAGCCGTGTCCCAAGGGGGCGGGTCCGCTGCGGGGAGTGCGCAGCCCCGGCGCTGGGGGCCGAGGCGCTGCTGACTTCGTACGGGGCTCGGAGGGCCACCCATTCGGCGTCAACGGGACCACCGACTCTTCGTTGTCAATGTGAGAATTAGGCCGGCGATGCCCATGGCGTCGCTCGGAGCGCCCTTTCTCGTGAAGGGCCAGTGAGCAAACGGCGCGTCGCGGACGACGGCGCCGGAGATTGCTGCGTCTATTGTCCCCCACGACTGGGATCACTAAAACCATGCCTATTGAGGAGCCGCCGACCGTTATATGTAACGACAGTCACCCCCACGCCCACCCCATCACGCGCCGAACCGTTCTCGCGGGGGTATCCGCGGTGGCGAGCGGTCTTCTTCTCAACGCCCCGTGGAGTCCACGTGCAGCCTCGGCATCGCCCGCGGGCAGTCATTCCATGGCCATGCACATTCACGGATCGTTTTCGGAACAGCACGGGTCGATGGAAGGGCACCTGCAACAGGCAACACTTACCGGCGTGAACGTGCTCTGGTGGACTGATCATGACCATCGTATGGAGCAGTGGAAATTCCGCAATGTGGTCCATTTCGACAGTCTCGCTGCGGAAGCGGGAGATGAGCAGCCGTGGACCTGGCAGCTGCGCACCACGGGGTCGCTGGCGTCTTCATCGGGCGGTATCCAGACCACCAACGTCTCCCCGAACGACACACCCGGCTCGGGGGCCTTGTCGGTGTCCGCGCGAGCCAGTACCGGCACCGCATCGTACGGATACTATGCCAATGCGCACCCCGCGGGTTGGAACTACCACGGAAACATCTTCGGCCAAACTTTGACGATCGACGTTTTCATGCCCACCGTCAACTCCGGGGACAGCTATTTGGAGGTCTTGATCGGCAGTTCCTGGCATCCGGCGAGGAATGGTCGGCCGGCAGGATGCTACTCATTGTCGTACCGGTTCGACGCGTCGGGTGCTCCCGCGTCGACGAATGCCCAGGGCGTCTTGGGTGTCGTCACCAGACCAGTGATCCCCGGGGAATGGAACACCGTTTCCCTCACTCCCTCCACTGATGTCGCTACCGTGTGGCCAGACATGCAGGCGGATGACTTCGCGTCCTTCGCTCTCACCCTCAACGCGGTGAGCGGTGGGTCCGCTGTGTGCGGGGTCTTCGACCTCCTTCGCTTCACGCGGCAGTACACCTCTGGCGACGTCCCGCTCCAACGCCAGCAGACCATGATGTCCGCCTACGCGGCCCCCTACCCCAATGTGACCCAAATGCAAGGGTTGGAGCTGTCGCTGCTCGGGACGCACCTCAACTGGTTCGGTCCGGGTGTCACTCTGCCCGATTTCACGGGAATCACCGGCAAGAACTAGAACGCCTTTCTCGTCGCCCAGGTCAACAAGATCCACGCCGCCGGTGGGGTGGCCTCCTACAACCACCCCTTCGGCTATGGCGCATTGCCGCCCAAGAGCGTTTCCGTGCAGGACTCCCTGGTGACCAGTACCGCTTCAACGCTGTTGGGCAAGAACCTCCTGGGATGCGACATCCTGGAAGTCGGGTATCCCTTGCGCAACGGCGTCGACCTCACCCACCACGCCGCATTATGGGACGTGTTTTCCGCTAACTGCCGCTTCACTACCGCGAATGGGGTCAGCGACGACCACTACGGGACGGACTGGGCGGGACAAAGGAACAACTGGACTACCTCCGTCTGGGCACCTTCCCGAAGTATGAGTGACCTCATTGACGCCTTGCGCGCGGGGCGCGCATGGACGTCCTCACTGTCGAGATTCTCCGGCTTCCTTGACCTGACGGCGGACGGTACCTGTCCCATGGGTTCGGTGTCACTATCCGGAGCGACCACACGGCAGGTCAGAGTCATCGGCCACAGGTATACCCGTCAACGGCAGCGTGGACGTGCTTCGTGGCGCTGTCGATTACCTTGGGGCTCGCAGCGCCCGAGCCGCGGTGGTAGCCAATATTTCTGCCGCCGACCTGATTGGTGGCGATTCAACACTCAGTATCGACACTCGTACTGAATGCTACGTGCGAACACGGATCAAGGACGCTTACGGCCTCGTCGTCGCCCTGTCTAACCCGGTGTGGCTCCTGCGGGACGCACCAACCACCGGGATCCCCATCGCCCGAGTCGCCTGATGGACGAGATGGCCGGGACCACCGTAAACAACTTCGAAGAAGGGGAAGAACATGCCATCAATCCGCATTCTGTTGGCTGGCGCCGGAGCATGCCTGACATTGGTTGCCGGGGCTGTCATGGCTCCGCAACAGCCGGCCCGAGCGGAGTTGCCAGACCGCTCTGCCGGCACGGTGACGTCCGGACCGTTTGCTACGGTGATGTTCACGCGGACGGAAATGACCGCGGCGGACGGCTGCGTGGCCAACGATGGCAGCATCGCTCGCCTGGATACGGTGGTGGCGCCATTCCTGGCCTCTGTCGGCATGGCTGGAACCGGCACACTCGTCACTGGCCGTACCGCCACAACGGTTGACACCTGCATGCACGCCAACTCATCGCTTACTGCATCCTGGGCGCAGGCGACGATGCTGTCCCAGGCGTACGGCTGGCACTCTGTCAGCCACACAGCGACGTATCCAGCCAATTTGAAAGGCTTGTCGCCGGCGCAGGCGCAGGCAGAGACCTGCGGTTCGGCCACCACTATCGATGCCCACGGCTTACCCGGCGGGCACGGGCTCATCGCCTATCCCGGTGGTCAACAGCTTCCCCTCGCGCTGCAAACCACCTACGCGGCCACATGCTTTGCTTGGGGCCGCCGCCACAACATTTCGGGAACCACGTCGGCGATCAAGGCCCGAACAGTGCCCTACTGGCAGCTCACCGCATCGGCCGACGGAGGGGCCTGCAACGAGCCCACGGCAACGTGTTACACCATCGCGTCCAGCACGAACCGGCACTACGTGTTGCCGGACAGCCTGATTGCGACCGTGGCCACGCTCGGGGCCGGAGAATGGTTCACGTTGCAGTCGTTCGTTCTGGTGACCGGAGCGAACCCGGCATACGTGCAATCGCCCTACCGCTGGGACTGCACCTCGCCGGACCCGCGGCTGCACTGGAGCAACGACAACGAGCGGTACTGCGACGCCGACTGGCAGGCTGTCGTCACGGCCACCGCGGCGGTTCCTGAAATAACTGTCACAGACCCACTGACCGTCGGTATCGCCTTCGGCCGACCAGCGACGCATCCGGTGACGACGAAGATGAACGGAGGATGACGGCGCGGGGTGCCCAGATCGCGGCGTTGACGGCGCGCGGCAGGGCCGGGGCGGAGCGCGCCCGCCCAAGCATGGCGTTGGACCTCATGAAAACAGTGTCCGCGCTCTGGGAGACGCTCTCCGAGAGCGCGGGCACCGCCGACATGCAGTCGACGCCGTGATTACCCGTCAGTCGAGGTAGTCGCGCAGGACCTGAGAACGGCTCGGGTGACGCAGCTTGCTCATCGTCTTGGACTCGATCTGCCGGATCCGCTCCCGGGTCACGCCGTAGACCTTCCCGATCTCGTCGAGGGTCTTCGGCTGTCCGTCGGTCAGACCGAAGCGCATCGAGACGACGCCGGCCTCGCGCTCCGAGAGGGTGTCGAGCACCGAGTGCAGCTGCTCCTGCAGAAGGGTGAAGCTCACGGCGTCGGCCGGCACGACGGCCTCGGAGTCCTCGATGAGGTCACCGAACTCGCTGTCGCCGTCCTCGCCGAGGGGGGTGTGCAACGAGATCGGCTCACGACCGTACTTCTGGACCTCGACGACCTTCTCCGGGGTCATGTCGAGCTCCTTGGCCAGCTCCTCCGGGGTGGGCTCACGCCCGAGGTCCTGGAGCATCTGGCGCTGCACGCGCGCCAGCTTGTTGATGACCTCGACCATGTGCACGGGGATGCGGATGGTGCGCGCCTGGTCGGCCATCGCCCGGGTGATGGCCTGACGGATCCACCACGTCGCATACGTCGAGAACTTGTAGCCCTTGGTGTAGTCGAACTTCTCGACCGCACGGATGAGGCCGAGGTTGCCCTCCTGGATGAGGTCGAGGAAGAGCATGCCGCGACCGGTGTAGCGCTTGGCCAGCGAGACGACGAGACGAAGGTTGGCTTCGAGGAGGTGGTTCTTCGCCTTCTTGCCGTCCTGGGCGATCCACCACAGCTCACGCTTGAGCTT
This sequence comes from Lapillicoccus sp., assembly GCF_025353065.1. Classification (GTDB taxonomy): domain Bacteria; phylum Actinomycetota; class Actinomycetes; order Actinomycetales; family Dermatophilaceae; genus Lapillicoccus. The sequence goes on along the minus strand of NZ_JANXRJ010000278.1, from coordinate 10,987 downwards.
CATCGCGATGTTGTCACCGGAGTTGAGGCGCTCCTCGGCAAAGAGGCCGGCCTCGATCCGCTTGGCCAGCTCGACCTCCTGTTCGGCGTTGAGGAGAGCGACCTTGCCGATCTGCTTGAGGTAGTCCTTGACCGGGTCGGCGGTCGCACCGGCGGTCACGACGGTCTGGGCCGGTGCGTCCTCCTCGTCGTCGTCGCGGATGACGAACCCGGCCGCCTCGGACTCTTCCTCGGCCGGCTTCGTGGTCTTGCGGGCGGTCCCGCCGCCCTCCTCGTCGTCGGCGTCCTCGTCGTCGTCGTCCGCCTCGACGGCGGCGGCCTCACCGTCTCCGTCGTCGTCACCGGCCTTGCCGGCAGCCTTCTTGACGGCGCCGGTGGCAGCGGCCTTCTTCGCGGCGGCCTTCTTGACGGGCGCAGGGGCGGCAGCGGCGTCGGCAACGGCAGCAGTGGTGGCGACTGCGGCCTTCTTGGTCGCCGCCTTCTTCGCAGGAGCGGCCTTCTTGACCGGCTCGCCCTCGGGCGCGACCGAGGGGGCCGCAGTCTTCTTGACGGCGGTCTTGGTGGCGGCCGTCGTCGTGCGCTTGGTCGTCGTCGTCGCGATGGCGCGCTGGGCGCTCTCCTCGTCGAGCACGACGGAGATGCCGTGCTCGTCGAGCGCCCGAAGGACGACCTTCATCCGCGCCGGGGAGATGTCCGCCGACTCGATCGCGTGCCGCAGCTGGTGGCTGTCCACGGACCCTCGGGTGGTGCCGGCGGCGAAGAGCTGCTGGAGGGCTGCGTGGGAGAACTCCTTCGGCAGTGTGGGCGCCTCGCCCTTCTCGACCTGCTGGCGACCTGGGAGGTTCGATACTGACATTGGTGCCTTTCTGTCGCGCTGGCACGCGACATCACCACCGACCGCGCCCGCGATGGTAAGAATGCTGGGAGACTGAAGATCATTCCGGACTGTGCCCACGGGTGTTCGGGTTTCTCGATTCGGCGTACCAGACCGGTGCCGACCTGACCTTTCCTAGACCCTTGCTTCGTCCGTGCTCTCTCCATTATAAAACGCTGGACCCCTCAACCGCGAAACGCCCCCGCCGGAGGCCGTGCACCGGCGCCTCGTGCGGACGGCGATCCGGGTTGATGCGGTCCCACGGGTCGGCCTTTCCCATCGAGTGCTGGACCGCTAGATCGATCGGACGGGTCAGCCCTCGGGCCCGGCCTTGACGGCCAGGACCGGGCAGGAGGCGTCGAGCAGGATCTTCTGAGCGTTGGATCCGAGGATGAGCTTGCCGACCGGGGTTCGCCGGCGCAGACCGATGACGATCGCCTCGGCGTTGAGCTCATCGGCCACGGCGATGAGGTCCTCGGCGGCATCCCCGGTCGTGGAGCTCTCCCGGATCTCGTGGGTCAGTCCGGCTGCAGCGAGCTGGCCGCTCAAGGAGCGCAGCTCCTCGTCGAAGGACGACGACGCCTCGGCATCGAACGACTTTCCCGGTCGCACGGTGTTGACCACGACGAGACCGATCCCCCGCGCGAGACACTCCTGGACGGCCCGACGCAGAGCCGCCCGCCCCTCTTTCGTCGGCACGTAGCCCACCACGATCGTCACGCTTCGCTCCTCTTCGGTCGGGCCCCAACCGGCGCACTTCCCTGGTGCGCCTGTTTTCCCACCTGAGATCCCGCCGACGAGACACTCGACCCAGACGTCGACGCGCTCGGCACCTCAGGCGCGACGCTACCCGAAATCCGGCACCCGCGATCGGATACGGGCCGCGAGGGGTCCGGCAGTCTCCCGCTGATGCGGGGCTCGTCGGACTCAGCGACCGAGCTGCTCGGCCACGATCCGTCCGACGGAGTCCACCTCGATGAGGAACCCGTCGTGGCCGAAGGGCGAGGAGATGGTGTGCTGGGTGGCCCCACGGATGCCGGCCGCGATCTCGTCACTGAGCCGCACGGGATAGAGCCGGTCGGAGTCGACCCCCACCACGGTGGTCGAGGCGGTCACCCTCGCGAGGGCCGCTGCGACGCCGCCGCGGTCCCGGCCCACGTCGTGGGAGTTCATCGCCTCGGTGAGCACGAGGTAGGAGTTGGCATCGAAGCGCCGCGAGAGCTTGCCGGCGTGGTGGTCGAGGTAACTCTCCACGGCATACCGGCCTCCGGCTCCGAGGGGCTGCTCCGTGCCCTGGGCATCACGACCGAACCGTTCGTCCAGCTCGAGGCCGCTGCGATAGGTGATGTGGGCGATCCGGCGGGCGATCCCCAGGCCGGCGTCGGGCCCGGCCGTGTGCCCGTAGTAGTCACCCCCGTGAAAGTCGGGGTCCTGACGGATCGCGAGGAGCTGGGGCTGACACCAGGCGATCTGGTCGGCCGTGGCGTGGGCCCCGGTCGCGAGCAGCACCAGACGGCTGACGCGGGAGGGGTGGGTGACCGCCCACTCCAGGGCGCGCATGCCCCCCATCGAGCCGCCGATGACGCCCGCCCAGGCCCCGACGCCGAGCGAGTCCGCCAGCCGGGCCTCCACCTCGACCTGGTCGCGGATCGTCACGAACGGGAATCTGCTGCCCCAGGGGCGGCCGCTGCTTGTCCGGGTCGACGGTCCGGTCGTGCCCTGGCAGCCGCCCAGCACGTTGCTGGCCACGACGAACCAGCGGTCGGTGTCGAGTGCCTTGCCCGGGCCGATCAGACCGTCCCACCACCCCGGCGACGCATGGCCGGGTCCCGCCGGACCGACGACGTGGCTGTCACCGGTCAGGGCGTGCTCGACCAGGACCGCGTTGTCGGCGGAAGGGCTGAGCCGGCCCCAGGTCTCGTACGAGACCCGGATCCCGGGCAGCACCCCGCCCCGCTCGAGCTCGAGGTCGCCGACGGCCAGGAACTGCCGGTCACCAACGGGGTCACCGTCACGCCACGCACCGCTCACCAGTCGAGGGTCTTCCGTGATGGTCATCCGGGGCGCTCCTGGTGCTCGGGCTTGCCCGGGCCGAACGGCCGGACCGTGTCATCACCCGGGGCACCCCGCCACGAAAGAGGGTTGCCGCCCAGCAAGCCGGGGCTGTGCGCTGGAACTCATGACCTTGCGACAAAGTATACCGAGCCCCCGCCACACGGCCAGTCCCCTGCGCCCCGTCCTCAGGCGACCCGACCGCGGGGCCTTATCGACAGATCGACCATCCGCTCGAGCAGCCGGGCCAGCCGGTAGTCCGGTTCGATCGCCAGCCCCCTTTCGAGCGCGATCCGGCTCAGCGCCCCGTCCCCGTGCCACCATGCGTGGTTGGCGAGGACCGTGAGCGGCGCCGGCGACAGCTCCAGCGGAGTATGCCGGCACAGCCGCATCAACCGCTCCGTGACCTCGGCATGGGCGGTGGCCCAGCTCAGTGCATCGACGCCATCGACACCATCGACACCATCGACGCCATCGACGCCATCGACCGACATCGGCGCCGGGAGGATCGCGAGAGCGAGATGTACGAGCGCCGGATCGAGGAGCGCGAGGTCGAGCGTCCCGGGACAGAGCCAGGCGATGACGAGGTCACGCAGGTGGACGTCGCGCAACGAGGCGGCAATGGCTACCCAGGTCTCGTCGGAACCGCCGTCCGCCGCGCGCACGTCCAGCAGCCGCGCCCAGTCGGTGAGCGCGCTCCGTCGCAGCTTTTGCAGCTCGGCGGTGCGGTCGATCCCGAGCGCCGACCGCTCGCCACGGGAGGCACTCTCATGGCGGCGGGCGAGCGCGAGTCCCGATGGGAGGAGGTCGGCGGTGCCGGGTTCGGGGCGGAGCAGCTCGTCGAGAGCGGCGCGGTTGGCGGCGGGATGGCGACCGAGCAGCACGTAGTCGGCCACGGCCGGCACCTGGGAGTGCTCGGGGACCGGCTGCCCCTCGGGTGGGCAGCACGTTCCGGTGCACTCCTTGGACCAGAAGCGCCCGTCCCGGACCACCAGCCGGTCGGTGATCTCGATGTCCTCGTCGCGCAGGACACCCGCCACCAGCGAGCTGAGGGGCTCGGACTGGTCCCGGCGGCGTTCGAAGGCGATGACGAGGGCCCGCTGCGGCGACTCACGAAGGACGGGCGGCATCAGCTCGTCGACGACCACCCAGGGGTCGACATGGTCGGGCGGCAGATCGATGCGACCCACGAAACTGATCTGCGGACCGTCGAGGCAGACGAGCACCAGGGACTCCTCGGGCTGGTAGCCGAGGTGGTAGGGCAGGGCGACGATGACGTCCCCGGGTCCGCGCAGCCGGATCCTCGCCTGCCCGCCGAGAAGGTGGGACGAGGCCGGTGGGGAGCTGCTGGGACGGGGACGACGGGGTCGACGGGGTCGTGTCATGGCTCGATCGTCGGGCCGCCGATCCGGTCCTCGCCAGAGCGGGTTTTGCCCTGTGGATCGTGGGGTTGGCGGACCACCCCCTGTGGACAACGCGGCGTCGGACCCCGCGCCGGACCCCCCGTGGGCCCGGTGAAGGGGCGGTCCGGCCCCGTCGGAGTGGGAGTGGGTCAGTCGACAACGTGGGAGGAGACCGTCGCGTCCCACGCCGAGGCGGAGGCGTCCTGCGGACCGGTTTCGCTCGATCGAGTGTCGTGGCGGGCCTGCTCCTCCCGGGCGCGCTCCCACTGCAGGAACCCCTCGGTGTCGTTGACCAGGGCGGCCACCAGCCACCCGAGGACCACCGTGTCGTCGGCGAGCCCGAAGACGCCGAGAAGCCCCTCCGGGAGGAGGTCGATGGGCGAGACGACGTAGGCGACGGCAGCGGCGAGCAGCGCGAGGTGCCCCCTGGTGAGCTGCGGGTAGTCCCCCCGCAGGGCGGCTCGCACGAGCCGAGGCACGGCATACGCCCTCTCGCGCAGGCCGGGCGAACCCGGACGGAGGGCCGAACGGACGGCAGCCGCGAGGGTGGCGAGGAGTCCGAGACGGGATCGGGAGCGGGCCATGGGGGTCCCCCTGGGGAGTGGAGAGCGACGGGTCGGGAGTGACCGGTTCAGCGTGCTGGCGCGTCGAGCACGAGCGGCGCCGGGCAATCGACGATTCGACGGTCGAACGGGTGCGACGGCTCCGTCGAAGGTCGGGCCGTGACCCAACCGTGACCTGAACGGCTCGCTCCTCGAGCTGCCCCGGAGCCGGTCGACCTCAGCCGGCGGGGGTGATCCGTCGGGGGAACTCCCTGCGGGCGTGGTCGGCGATCTTCTTGAGGAGGTAGACGTCGAGCCCGGCACCCACGGCGCCACCCACGACCGGCACCGCCTTGCCCAGCCGTGCGAAGGTCGAGCGGCCCACCTGGGACAGGAGTCGGAAGCCGATCGCCTTGTTGACGACCATGAGCGCCGGCCCGGGGAGCCGCTGCACCGCGAGGTTGGTGATGCGGTTGCCGGGGGACACGACCCCGGCCTTCTTGAGCAGGTCGTCCGAGTCGGCGCCCACGAGGGTCAGCAGCACGGCGGTGCGGATCGGCTGTTGCCGGATGTCGTATCCGCGCAGCTGCGCGATCGCGGCCGTCATCCGGGTCGCGACGAGATAGAACTCGAGCACGTTGGCGGGCAACGCGACCGGAAGGGTGACGAACCCGCCCAAGCCGGTGACGAACCCACCGGCGCCGGCGATCCCGAGGTGGTTGCGAACGATGCGGTCGATCGCTGCCTCGGCGTCCGGCGCGCCGCTGAGCGCGGAGTCGGCGACGTTCTGGGCGCCGTCGAGCGGGCCCTTGCCGTCGATGCCCGTGTCGAGGAGACGCTCCACGAGCCCGGTCGCCACACCGGCGAGCCCGCTCGGCGCCTGCTCCTGCGTGGCTCGCTCCAGGGCGCCAGTCGGCGCCGCCTTCGCCTCGTCACCGAAACCGAAGATGCCCACGAGCTGAGTCCCCTTTGCGTCGATTGCGTCCCGTCGCCGCCATCCTGTCGATGTCGATCCCCGGCACGCAACTGCGCAACGCCTGCGGCTGCCATGCTGTTCCTGCCGGGGGTTTCCCAGGCTGTTCCTGCCGGAGGCCGCGCGAGCCTCATCCGGTATGCCGCGATGCCCACCGTCCACAGGCCGCGGCACCGCCGCCGCCCTCCGTCGGTGCTGTCGGGTTGACTGTCCGGGTGCCGACCCTGCTCCCCCTCGTCGTCGCCGGCCGGCTCGGCATCGTCGGGTCCGGGCCGGGCGCGGTCGTGGGGTCCGTGAAGCGCATCGTCGACGAGGTCCGCCGTCAGGAGGCGGCCCAGCACCCCCGGTGGCTCGTGACCAGCGCCGGGGACGCTCGGGTGGCACTGCTGGCCGCGGGTGTCCGGGTCGACCGGTGCTGGGACGTCGCAGAGGTGCACCGGCTCCTCCACGGCGGTTGGACGGCCGCTCCCCCGCAGGTCTGGGCGAGCGTCGCGGGGCTCGACCCAGCCGGCATACCGACGCGCCCGAGCGGAGACCTCTTCGACTTCGTCGCGGCGCCGAGCGGTGCGCCGCAGGACCATCCCGACTCGCCGCTGCGGTCCGACGGGCACCTGCGGGTCGACGCCTTCGAGGCCTCGTGGGCCACGAGCGAGGTCCGGCTCCGAGCGCTCGCCGACCTGCTCATCGACCTCGCCGGCCGACAGGAGAAGGCGCTGGTCGCCACCGGACCCCGCGCCGTGCGCACGGCGCACTCGGAGTCGGCCGCGGCGATCCTCTGCGTCGAGCTCGAGCGCGACGGGCTCCCGGTCGACCGCGCCACCGCCGAGGAGCTCATCGAGCTCTCGGCCGGGCCGCGGCCGACGTCCGAAGCCGATGCCGCCCGGATCCGGTCCGAGCGCGACCGCGCCGTCCTCGAGCACGCCCCGGGGCGCGGGTCGACCGACCTGCGCAACCCCGTCCAGGTGCGCGAGCTGCTCGCCGCCGTCGGGGTGCAGGTGCCCAACACGCGGGCGCACGTGCTGGAGCCCTTCCGGGCCACGCACCCCGTCGTCGAGGCGCTGCTGCGCTGGCGCAAGGACGAGCGGATCGCGACGACCTACGGATACCGCTGGCTCGACGAGCACGTCGGTGCCGACGACCGACTCCGTGGTGGCTGGTCGGCGTGCGACGGCGCGGCCGGCCGGATGACCGCGCAGAACGGCCTGCACAACCTGCCCGTCCCCCTCCGCCCCGCCATCGCCGCCGCCGAGGGCTGGGTGTTCGTCCGCGCCGACCTCGGCCAGATCGAGCCGCGGGTGCTCGCCGTCGTGTCGGGCGACCGGGCCTTCGCCGAGGCGACCCGCTCCGACGACCTCTACGCCCCCGTCGCCGCGAAGCTGCGCATCGAGCGCCCGGTCGCCAAGATCGCGGTGCTCGCCGCGATGTACGGCCAGCGGTCCGGCTCGGCGGGGGAGGCCCTGAAGGACCTCGAACGCGCCTACCCCGTCGCGATGCGGCTCCTCGACGACGCGTATGCCGCCGGGCTGGCCCGCCGTCCCCTGCGCACCTTCGGCGGGCGACTCATCGCGCTCGACCGGATCCTCGGCGGCGCGCCCGAGGGCACCGACGGGACGGACGCCGCCGGGCTCGAGCCCACCGGCCCTCCGGCCGAGCGCGTCGCACCCGGGCAGGGCATCGATGCGGCCCGAGGACGGTTCGCGCGCAATGCGATCATCCAGGGCGCCGCCGCCGAGCTGTTCAAGGCCTGGGCCGCGACCGTCCGGCACGCCGTGGCACCGCTCGGCGCGCAGATCGTCCTCTGCCTCCACGACGAGCTGCTCGTGCACGCCCCGCAGCAGCACGCCGACGAGGTCGCCGCGCTCGTCGGGAGCTGCCTCGACGACAGCGCCCGGAGGTGGTCGGGCACCGACCGGGTGCGCTTCGTCGCGGACACCAGCGTCATCCGCCGGTGGTCCGAGGCCAAGGGCTGAGATACCACCAGCGACGTCCGCGTCAATGGTGTCGAGAACAGGTGTTGACGCGGACGCAAGCGCCGCTGGTCAGGCGTGGGGGCCGCCGGAGCCGGCCTCGGGCTGCTTGGGGCTCTCGGGGCTCTCGGGGCTCTCGGTGTTCTCGGTGCTCTCGGTGTCCTCGGTGGCCGTGTCGTCGGCCACGCCCTGCAGGAACGCCTCGAGCTCGGCGCCGATCTCGTCGGCGGAGGGCAGCTCCGCGATCTCGGTCGCCAGCAGGCTCGGCCGCTCGCGCCCCTCCATGAAGGTGTCGTACTGCCGCTCGAGCGCCTCGACGACCCCGGCGACCTCTTCGGAACCGGCGATCTCGCGAGCCAGCTCGGCCCGGTTGAGGCCTGCCGCGGCGGCCAGGTCGGTGGTCTTGAGGTTGAGCCCGGTGGCGCCAGAGACCGCACCGAGGCCGATCAGGGCGGCATCGGGGAACTCGGTCTGGGCGAGGTAGTGGGGCACGTGCACGGCGTAGCCGATGGCGTCCCGGCCGGACTCGCCGAGCCGCATCTCGAGCAGCGACGACAGGCTGCCGGGCACCTGCACGGCGCCGAACACGACCTGGTTGTCGGCGATCAGCCGCGGGTCTGTCGCGTGCGCCGTCACGCCCAGCGGGCGGGTGTGGGGCACGGCCATGGGGATCCCGTGGACGCTGATGGTGATGTCGACCCCGAGGATGCGGATCAGCCCGGTGACGGCCTCGACGACGCGCTCCCACTGGTAGTCCGGCTCGGCCCCGGTCAGGAGCAGGAACGGCTGGCCGTCCTTGTCGGTGAGCCGGTAGAGCAGCAGCGACGGGTCGTCGTAGCTCGTCCACCGGTCGCGGTCGAAGGTCATCATCGGACGGCGACCGCGGTAGTCGAGCAGCTGGTCGATGTCGAACGACGCGACGACGGTGTGGTCGTGGGCCTCGAGCAGGTGACTGGTCAGCACGTGCTGGGTGCGACCCGCGTCGATGAAGCCGCCGAGGGAGACCAGGAGAACCGACGCCCGCGCGGACGCCGGGTTGGTGTCTGTCTCGAAGCGGTAGAGCGCTGACGGATCCTGCACGATGGGCCTTCCGGGACGGCGGTGGCATTGGCGACGGATGCTGCCGGTCGCACCGGACCACCGGTGTTGCCGAGGGAACCAGTCTCCCTCGTTCTCGTCACAACGCCGGGGACGGCCGAAGGATTCCTGTGCTTCGGGGCCGAGACCTGACATGGTGAGCAGCGGTGCGGGCATCGACCGGACAGCGCCGTGACCGCAGTCCTGTCCTACGAAGCGCCCCTGCGATCCGCGACGGGCGACCTCGCCCGGATCGGTGTCGACGTCGGCCAGCTGGAGGAGAGCTGCACGGCGGCGAGGGGATCTCCAACTTCGACCTGACGGGTGAACACCACGGCCGTCGGGCGAAGCTCGCTCCGTCCTTCCGCCGGGGTCTCAGCCCCGCTCGACGCCGTCGATCGCCCTCTGGATCCGCTTGACCGACACCGGGTATGCCGTGCCGAGACGCTGCGCGAAGAGCGAGACCCGCAGCTCCTCGATCATCCAGGCGACGGCGACGACGTCCTCCCCCGCCCGCCGCGCCGGGCGCACGGCGTCGAGCAACGCGGCATACGCCTGCTCGACCGTGAGCACCTCGGCCATCGAGATGGCGTCGCGGGTGAGGTCGGCGGGCGCCCGCTCGAGCCGGTGGAGGATGGCGCGGAGGTAGCGGTCGAGGTCGGGGAGCCGGGCGAAGCCGGTCTCGGCGACGAACCCAGGGCGGATGAGCTCGGCCAGCTGCGCCCGGACGTCGCTGACGAGGTCCCGCAGCGCCGGCGCAACGGTCGCACCGGTCGGGCCAGTCATCCCTTCGAGGAGCCGGACGGCCCGGAGGTGCTTCGCGAGCACCGGCTCGACGAGCGCGACGACCTGGATGACTCGAGCACCGGCGTGCGAGCGCACCGCCGCCAGCGCGGCGGCGAAGTCGTCGGGCGAGCGCACCTCGTGCGGCACGTGTTCGGCCGCGAGGGAGTCGACCGCGCAGGCCAGACAGTCCTCGAGGAGGGCCGGGACGGACCCGTGCGGGTTGTGGCCGAGCGCGAGCTTCTGGGTGTTGCTCAGCCGGGAGAGCACCTGTTTCCAGGGCGGTGTCGTCCCGAGGATGAGCAGCCGCCGCACACCGACCCGGTGCTCCGCCTCGGCCTCGGCGCGGGTCGGCAGGACGCGCAGCGCCACCGCGTCGCCGGTCTCGACGAGAGCCGGGAACCCCCGGACGGTGCGCCCTCCGGCCGACGGGTTCGAGACCTCGACGGGGATCGTGCCCACCGACCAGTCACGCACCCCCTGCCGCTCCAGGGCCTGCCCGGCCTGCGCCACCTGGCGCCGCAGCTGCGGCGCCGCCGTCTCGCGCAGCGCGTCGAGGTCTCGGCCCCGGGCGATGGCCCGCCCGCGGTGGTCCTCGACGGAGAACGTCACCCGCAGGTGGTCCGGCACCCGGGTGAGGTCGAAGTCGTCCGGGCCGATGACGACGCCGTGGGTCTCTCGGAGGAGACGGGTGAGGACGCCGGTCAGCGCGCCGTCGCTCGGCCCCAGGCCGCGCTCGCGAAGCGCGCGGACCGTCGCGGCGGCGTGCTCGGGCGCCGGGACGAGCAGCCGCCGGGTCACCTTGGGGAGGGTGCGGATCAGGGCCGTGACGAGGTCCTCGCGCAGGCCGGGCACCTGCCAGTCGAAGCCGCCCGCCGTGACCCGGTTGAGCACCTCGACCGGGACGTGGACGGTGACGCCGTCGTCGGCCAGACCGGGCTCGAACTGGTAGGTGACAGCTAGCTCGACGGCATCTGGGTCACCCGGTGTGACCGGCCAGGTCGAAGGATAGGCGTCGCGGTCGACGGCGCCGGCGGAGTCCCGGACGAGCAGCTCCTCGGTGAAGGTGAGCAGGTCGGGGTGGCGACGGGACTCCTTCTTCCACCACGTGTCGAAGTGCGTCGCCGAGACGACCTCCGCGGGGATCCGCTCATCGTAGAAGGCGACGAGGGTCTCGTCGTCGACGAGGATGTCGCGCCGCCGCGTGCGCGCCTCGAGCTCCGACAACCGCTCGATCAGCGCGACGTTGTCGTGGAAGAACCGGTGCCGCGTCGTCCAGTCGCGTTCGACGAGCGCCCGCTGGATGAAGAGCTGCCG
>NZ_JANXRJ010000210.1 GCF_025353065.1 Lapillicoccus sp. | reverse complement strand
CCGCCGCGCCGGCGTCGAACCCCCGACCTAACATGACGTGGTGGCTGAGACGGTGCGGGACCTGCGGTCGATCGCGCTCTCGGCATACGGCCCGAGCATCCTCAGCGCCGTCGGCACGGGCGCCATCACGCCGGTCATCGTGCTCTCGGCCCGCCATCTCGGCGCCGGCGTCAACCTCGCCGCCTTCATGGTCGCCCTCCTCGGCATCGGGCAGCTGGCCGGCGACATCCCCGCCGGGGCCCTCGCCGCGCGGATCGGGGAGCGGGCGGCCCTGATCGGCGCCTGCGCGCTCGAGGCGATCGGGATGGCCGGCAGCGCGCTTGCTCCCAACGTCGCGACCCTCGCGGCCTCGATCTTCGTCCTGGGCCTGTCCGCGTCGATCTTCGGGCTGGCTCGCCAGGCCTATCTCACCGAGGCGGTCCCCATCGGCCTGCGGGCCCGCGCCCTGTCCACCCTCGGTGGCGTCAACCGGATCGGACTCTTCTTCGGCCCCTTCATCGGGGCCGCTGTCGTCGCCCGCTGGGGGATCAGCGCGGCATACGTGGTGGGCGTCTGCTCGTCCGCCTCGGCCTTCCTGCTGCTGCTCGTCGTCCCCGACATCACGGCCGGGCACCGCGCGGAGCAGCTGAAGGAGAAGCACCACCGGTCGGTCGCATCAGTCCTGCTCGAGCACCGGCGCACCCTGCGGACCATCGGGGTCGGCGTCCTGTTCGTCTCCTCGACGCGCGCCTGCCGCACCGCCATCGTGCCGCTCTGGGCCGAGGCGATCGGGCTCGACGCCACCCACACCAGCCTCGTGTTCGGCATCTCGGGCGCCATCGACATGCTGCTGTTCTATCCCGGCGGCCGCGTGATGGACCGCTACGGCCGGATCTGGGTCGTCCTGCCGAGCATGCTGATCCTGGGGCTGGGGATGATCCTGCTGCCCCTCACCTCGTCGTTCTTCTGGATCACCGCGGTCGCCGTCGTCCTCGGCTTCGGCAACGGGATCGGCTCAGGGGTGGTGATGACGCTCGGCGCCGACGCCTCCCCGGCGCAGGACCGGGTGCAGTTCCTCAGTGGGTGGCGACTGATGTCGGACACCGGGAACGCCGCCGGCCCGGCGCTCATCTCGGTGCTGACGACGGTCATCCCCCTCGCGGGTGCGGCTGTGGCGATGGGTGGGGTCGCGCTCGTCGGCGCCGGCTGGCTGCGGGTCTGGGTGCCGCGCGTCGACCCCCTGTCCCGCCAGTCGCTGGACCGGCTGCGGCGTGGACGGCGGAGCAGCCCGGACCTCTGAGGCGCGCGCGGGACGCCCCCCACGCGCCCGGGCGATGTCACGAGGTGGGATGTCTGTCCGGGATGAGAGACTTCGAGCGTGACAGACCTCATCGACACCACGGAGATGTACCTCAAGACCATCTTCGAGCTCGACGAGGAGGGCATCACCCCCCTGCGCGCCCGGATCGCCGAGCGGCTGGGCCACTCCGGTCCGACCGTCTCGCAGACCGTGGCCCGGATGGAGCGTGACGGGCTCCTCCACGTCGCCGAGGACCGGCAGCTCGAGCTGTCCGTCCAGGGTCGCAAGCTGGCCACCCGGGTGATGCGCAAGCACCGGCTCGCCGAGCGGCTCCTGCTCGACGTGATCGGCCTGGAGTGGGAGTTCGTCCACGACGAGGCGTGCCGGTGGGAGCACGTCATGAGCGAGCGGGTCGAGCGCAAGATCCTCGCCATGCTGAAGGACCACCACGACTCGCCCTACGGCAACCCCATCCCCGGACTCGACGAGCTCGGCGAGGAGCCCGGCGAGGACTTCCGCAGCACGGGCCTGCGCAACCTCGTCGAGATGGCCGGCGAGGACCCTGTCCTGGTCCGCGTGCGCCGGATCGGCGAGCCCGTGCAGGTCGACCACGAGGCGCTCGCGCTGCTCACCTCCGCCGGGCTGCTGCCCGGGGAGCGGGTCGAGGTACGGCTCAGCGAGAAGCGCATCATCGCCGTCCGGGAGGGCTCAGCCCTCAGCGACGGGGTGTCGCTCCCGCTCGACGTGGCCGTGCACGTCTTCGCCGCCGCCCTCTGACGGGGCCCCACCCCGGACGGTGTCCCGTGCGTCGTGCCGGCCCTCCAGGACGCGCCCGGGCAGCATCGTCCTTTCGGACGGTTTCGCCCGTTCTCTGAGCGGAACATCCGGACATCGTTGTCATTTTCGTGACCTCGGCGTGACATGTAGAAGACGCTTGTTGTAGCGTATGCCGCACTCGCCCGATCACGGGCAGGTCCGCCCCGAGATCGCCTAGTCCTGCCACTCGGGGTGGAGAACCAACAAACACGCTTGGCAGGAGCGGGGGAACCACTTTTATGGGCGTCGCGAGACGTCCTCGGGGTGAAGTCCTCCTACCGGAACCTGTTCCGGGAGCGAGGGCCGGGTGCACCAAGCAGAACCTCCCACCCGAACCCGACAGCTCACCTCGTAGGCGCCCGAGAGGTCTGATCCGTGTCCCGGAAGCACGCCGCGCGCCACCGCGCCCCTGGTTTCAATCCCATCAACGAACTTGCCGAGCTGGCCGCGCAGGGCGCCCAGCCCGCGATGAAGGTCTCGGCCATAGCGGTCGCGTCGGGTGGGCTCATCGCCTCCTTCGCGCTCCCCGCGTCGGCCGCGCCCGGTGGCAGCGGAAGCGCCGCGCTCGGTGTCTCCTCGTCCCAGGTCTCCTCGTCCCAGGTCTCCACGGCCCAGGCCGTGTCCTTCCAGGGCGCCCTGGCCCAGCCCGTGGCCCTGACGGCTGCTGCCGTCAGCACCGTCGCGGTCGCCGCGCCGGCCAAGCCGGCCAACGCCCCGTCGTTCGGGGTCATCGGCTTCACCGCCGTGGCCGCGCCGGCCGCGGTCGCGGCTCCGGTCATGCAGATCACGAAGGTGCCACAGGCCGTCGCCCCGGTCATCGTCGTCTCGCGCAGCGCGGTCCGCACCGCAGCCCCCGCGGTACCCCGGGCCACGACCACTGCGCCGGCCCCGGCACCGGCCGCCCCCGCGCCGGTCGTCAACCTCCCGGCACCCTCGGGTGGGATCACGGGCATCGCCGCCGGCCTCGGCGGCATCCCCTACGTCTACGGCGGCACGACCACGGGCGGCTTCGACTGCTCCGGGTTCACCAGCTACGTCTACCGGCTCGCCGGCAAGTCGATCCCGCGCACGGCCGAGGCCCAGCGCGCGGCATCCAGCAAGGTGTCCAACCCGGTCCCGGGCGACCTCATCTTCTTCGGCTTCCCGGCCTACCACGTGGGCATCTACGCCGGTCCCGGCATGATGTACGACGCGCAGCGCCCGGGCACCACCACGGGGCTGCACAGCATCTGGACCTACAACAGCGTGAGCTACGGCCGCTTCTGAGTCGTGTCGCACCGGTTCCGCAGGCCCTCCACCCCGTTCCGGTGGAGGGCCTGCGGCGTCCCTGCACGCGCCTGACAGGATGGCCCCGATGACCGATGACGAGCAGCATCCCGGCAGTGCCCCTCCGCCGCAGATCGTCCTCGACGTGTGGGCCGACCTGGTCTGTCCGTGGTGCTACATCGGGCGGGCCCGCGTCCGGGCGGCCGTCACCGCCTGGGAGCGCCCCCACGAGGTCCTCGTCCGACACCGCGCCTACGAGCTCGACCCCGGTATGCCGCGGGGCCGGCGCCGCCCCGTCCTCGCCCACCTCGCGGCGAAGCTCGGGCGTGGCGAGGACACCAGCCGGGGGATGTCGGACCGGGTCACGGCGGTTGCCGCGGCCGACGGCCTGGGCCTCGACTTCGGCAGGGCCGTGGCGGCCAACAGCTTCGACGGCCACCGACTCGTGGCGCTGGCCCGGGAGTCCGGAGGGCCAGCGCTGGAGGAGGCGGTGCTCGGGCGCCTCTTCTCCGCCCATTTCTCCGAGGGGCTCGTCATCGACGACCCGGACGTGCTGCTGCGCTGCACGGCCGAGGCGGGGCTCGACGAGCGCCGTGTCTCAGCGGTCCTCGGCGGCGACGACTACGCCGACGTCGTCCGCGCCGACGAAGAGACCGCCCAGCAGCTCGGAATCAGCGGGGTGCCGTTCGTCGTCGCCAACGAGCGCATCGCGGTCAGCGGCGCGCAACCGGTCGAGGTCTTCACCCAGCTGCTGCAGGCGGCTCTCCAGCCCGCTGCCGGCTGAACGCGCCTTCGGCTGGAGGTGAATCGGGCTCAGGGCTGGTCGAACCGAGCCCAGCGTCCCGTGCCTCCGGCCTGCCACGGGTGCGGTCCGTCCAGGGGCCGGTAGCCGACCCCCATCGCCTCGAGCCGCGCGAGGTGGACGCGCAGGCGGGTCTCGAACTCCACGACGTCGGGGGCGCCCGCACCCGGGCCGGCCCAGGCGACCTCGGCCAGCGCGGCGGCCCGCGGCCACGCCATGTAGTCGACGTCGCGCGGCGTGGGCAGGTACTCCGTCCACAGCTGGCCCTGGATCCCGAGGAGGAGGGGGCGGTCCTCGTCCGGCACCGCGGCATACGGGTCGGTGGTGAGCACGTCCTGCCACGTCGCGAGGCCGCCGATGGCGTAGGGCTCGTCGGGGCCGGCCGACTGGTAGTGGTCGAGGTAGTAGGGCGGCGCGCAGAGGATGACCTCGTTGCCGGCGGCCATCGCCCGCGCGCCGGGCTCCGCGCCGCGCCAGGACATGACGACCGCACCGGCGAGCGGGCCCTCGTCGATGATCTCGTCCCACCCGACGAGCCGTCGGCCCCGTGCCGCGAGCCAGTCGCGAAGGTGGGCCGTGAACCACGGCTGGAGGCTCTCGACGCCGGACAGGCCGCGGTCGGCCGCGAGCCCGGCTGCGGCGGTGCTGCCCTCCCACTGCTGGCGGGGGCACTCGTCGCCGCCGATGTGGATGAGTTCCGAGGGAAAGACGTCGAGCAGCTCGGTGAGGATCGTCTCGACCATCGCCACGGTGGTGTCGTCGAGATGGAGGACCTCGGGGAAGATGCCGACGGTCGTTGCGACAGTAGTGGGTTCGGCGTCGGGCTCGCCGAGCTCGGGGTAGGCGGCGAGGAGCGACCGCACGTGCCCGGGGAGGTCGATCTCGGGGACGACCGTGACGCCGCGCTGGGCGGCATACGCGACGAGGGCACGCAGCTGGCCCTGGGTGTAGAAGCCGCCGTGCGGCGTGCCGTCGCCGGTGTCCCACGCGGGCAGACGGGTCTGGGACCGGACGGCGCCGACCGTCGTGAGGCGGGGTAGGGCCCGGACCTCGTAGCGCCAGCCCTGGTCCTCGGTGAGGTGGAGGTGGAGGACGTTGAGCTTGTGCAGCGCGAGGAGGTCGACGAGGCGCAGCAGGCTCTCGAAGGGCTGGAAGTGGCGGCCGACGTCGAGGAGCAGCCCACGCCAGGCGAAGTGGGGCGCGTCATGGACGCGCACGTGGGGGAGTGTCACGGGTTCGGTCCTGGCGGGCGCCGGACCGTAGGCCCAGGCGGGTAGCAGCTGGCGGAGGGTCGCGATGCCGTGGCAGAGGCCAGCCCGGTCGGCTGCGGCCAGGGTCATGCCGGAGGCGTCGACGGTCAGGTCGTAGGTGCCCGGTGGACCGCCAGTCTCATTGAGCCTCAACAGCGCTCGTGCCTCGGTCGTGGCGTCGACGGCGATGCCTGTGCCGGGGGAGACCAGGACGCGGAAGGTGTCGACCCACTCCGGCGGTCCGGCTGTCGGCAGCCGCGACGGGAGGGTGAGCCGTCCCTCGCCACGGTGGACAGAGCTCGGACGGGGTATGAGCGCGAGGTCGGCCGTCATGGGTGTGGACGCTACCGTCGCCGCAACCCTCTGGCCCGGACGTCCGCCGTAAGGTCGGGGTCATGGCGCAGACACCACCTCCCGACCGCGCTCGCCCTGCCACGATGCGCCGGCGGGCCGGCCTCGCGTGCTGGCTGGTGCAGCCGGTGTACCTCGTCGTGGAGCTGCTCGTCGCGGCTGCCGCGTCGTCCGCCTACAGCCTCCGGGACGACACCATCAGCACGCTGGGGCAGGTGAGGTGCATCCTCGGCGACGGCGGTGTCGTCGTCGGTGTCTGCTCCAGCGGGCACGCCGTCATGAACGCGGGCCTCGTGGTCTTCGGACTGCTGCGCGCGCTGGGCGCGCTGCTGCTGCGTGACCACTTCCGCCCCTCGAGGTGGCGAACGGCCGCCACCAGCCTGTGGGTCCTGTCCGGGATCTCCTCGGCGGCCGTGGGCCTCGCGCCCGTCGACCAGTACCCCGGGGTGCACGCGTTGGTCGCGACCCCGATCTTCGTCCTGCAGCCGCTCGCCATCCTAGCCACGGTGGGCGCCGTGGGCCAGGGGGTGAGCGCCGCGGTCCGGTCGACCGGTCTCATGGCCGGGGCACTGTCCGCCATCGGCTCGCTCGGGTTCGGGGCGCGGCTGGGCCAGCCGACCTGGGGAGGCGGCCTGGAGCGGCTCGCCCTCTGGCCGGCCTACGTCTGGCTGGGCATCCTTGCCGCGAGCCTGGTCGCCGCCACCAGGCCCGCTCACCTGCGAAGAACGGTCCCGTGACAGCTCAGCCGTCGTCGCGACAGAGGCAGAACGGATGTCCGGCCGGGTCGAGGAGCACCTGGACGTGCTCCTGCAGCTGGTGGCCCGCGAGGGTCGCTCCGAGGGCGATGGCCTCGGCGACCGCGGAGTCGAGGTCGCCGACCTGGAAGTCGAAGTGCATCATCGGACGTTGCGCCCCGTCGGCCGGTGGCCAGACGGGCGCCTGATAGCCGGCCGCCTCCCTGGAACACGATGTAGATCGCCCCCTCGGGTGCCGCGAGGATCGCCGTCCCCGGTTCCTCGTGGCCGATGGGCCAGCCGAGCAGCTCGGAGTAGAAGCGGGCCAGGGCGCCGGGGTCCGGAGCCTCGATCGCGGTGCCCCACCACATGCCCGGCATCCGCGATCGCAGGCCGGAGGTGGAGGGCTCAGCGGGGGAGGGGGTATCCGTCATGCCCAGGATGCTACGACCGGTCGCGGACGTTAGCCTTCCGGACTGTCGTTCAGGACCAGGGGTATTCGTCCACCCGGACGGCCTGACCGGTCTCGGCGGCGGTACCGATGGCCAGGCCGAGCAGATGGTCGTGGCCGGCCTCGGCCAGGGGGTAGGGCGGGTCGGCCTCGTCCCGCACCCAGGCGCCCATCTGCGTCAGCAGGGCCGCGACACCGATGTCGTCGTCGGACAGCCGGGCACCCTCGAACTCGTTGCGGAACACGACCCGGCCGTCGAGGGAGAGGTGGGTGAGATCGAGACCTTCGTAGTTCATCCCCACCCCGGTCGTCGCGCGCTCGAGCCGCGAGGTCAACGGCGTGACCTCGTCGGCCATCCGCACGACCGTCTCGTCGCAGATCTCCCCGGCCGACCCACGCACGGTCAGGTGGTCGGGGCGCAGGGGGTTCCACCACTGGTTGTCGGTGAAGTCGTAGCGCCCCATCCGCCCCTCCCCGAAGTCGATCGCGGCCAGCGTCGTCCGCGCCGGCTTGGCCGTCGTGTCGTGCGTCCAGCCCGTCGGGGTGATGGGGTCGACGAGGTCGGCGTCGAAGGTCTGCGCCCGCACCGTCGCCGGCTCGAGCCCGACCCGCAGGAACCGGCGCATCAGCGCGACCGCGTGGTAGAGGTGCGTCGAGCTGACGAGCACCGAGGTGGGGGTCCCGATGAGCCCGCTGTCGAGGACGGCCAGCCGCGCGGCGTGCAGCGGCATCAACGGATACTGCTCGGCGACCTGTACCAGCCCGCTGGCACCGACGTCGCCCCACAGGGCACGCAGGCCCTCGGCGTCGGGCGCCGGAGGCGTCTCGGCCAGCACCGGTATGCCGCGGCCGACGAGCTCGCGGATCAGGTCCGGTGTCACCGGCCACGGCACGCTGAGCACGATGAAGTCCGGTCGGCCCGCGGCCAGCAGGGAGTCGACGTCGCGATAGGTCGGGACGCCCCACGCGGCTTCGAGGTCCGCGCCGGCCTCGGCGCGCCGGGTGACGACCCCGGCGACCTCGAAGCGCGCGGGCATGAGGTAGGTCAGCCGGAGGAAGACCGAGGACCGCCACCCGGCGCCGACGACGGCATACCGGGTGGGGGGCGGTGGCGACCCGCCCTTGGTGGTGACCGCGACGGGGGTGGTGCCGGTGGCGATGGAGAACACGGGGAAACCCTACGGCTCCTGATGGGCGCTGCCAGGTGCTGACATTGGCGGGAGGTGACGCCGAGGTGGTCACGAGCGGCCGTGGTCAGCCCCTGCCCCGACGGTGAGGTGGGTGAGCCGGACCGACCGCCTGTATGCCCTCGTGGAGGAGCTGCGGGTGGTGGCGCCCCGCCCGCGCAGTGCGCGTTGGCTGGCCGACCACTTCGAGG
This sequence comes from Lapillicoccus sp., assembly GCF_025353065.1. Classification (GTDB taxonomy): domain Bacteria; phylum Actinomycetota; class Actinomycetes; order Actinomycetales; family Dermatophilaceae; genus Lapillicoccus. Next base: position 8,228 of record NZ_JANXRJ010000210.1, on the reverse strand, counting down.
TCAGCTCGCGCACCATCGAGCGCGACCTCAACGCGCTCCAGCAGTCCGGCGTGCCGATCTGGGCCGCGCCCGGCCGGACCGGCGGCTTCTGCCTGGACAAGAGCCGGACGCTGCCGCCGGTCAACCTCACGCCCGAGGAGGCGGTGGCGATGGCGGTGGCGCTCCAGAGGATGGGGGGGACCCCGGTCCGTGGGGCCGCGGGCTCAGCCCTGCGCAAGCTGGTGGCGGCGATGCATCAGGACGACGCGGTGGCCGCCGGTGAGTTGGCCGGCCGGGTCCATCTGCTCGGCACCGACGACGACCCGCTGGGCTATGTCGGCAAGGCGACGGACTGGTATCTCGTGGCGTGGTGCCGCTCGCGTGACGCTGTCCGCGCCTTCCGCACAGACCGGATCACCACCGTCTCGGTCACCGCAGAGATCCCCGAGCCGCGCACGTTGACGCGCGCGGACCTCGGCATCCCCTACGGCGAGGTGCGGCGGCTCAGCCTCACCTCAGGTCGGCTTGACGGATCAGACCGCGTGAGAGGGAGGTTGCAAGATCGCGAGGTGGTTGCCAGCCGGGTCGAGCAGGTGCGCGAACCGCACTCCGACCGGGTTGAGGTCCGGCCCCCGTTGGACGCTCCCACCGGCTTCCACGACCCGCAGGCAGGTCGCCTGCACGTCCTCGACGAGGACGGTGAAGACGGCATAGCCCGGCATCGCGCCCGCGGTGTCGAAGAGGGCGCCGGCGCGCAGCCCCTCGTCCGCCCCGGTGGTGAAGATCCGTTACGACACCCCTTGTCCGTTTGTCGGGATCCTCGTCGGCCGAAGGAGCATGATCATGGGGTGCCCGATCACCTCCGTCCCTCCCGAGCGGCGCACCTACGGGCGGCGGAGCTGACGTATCCCGAGGTCGGGATCACCCGACCGACCAGCGGCTTCGGGCTGGAGGGCTACCGCGCCTTCCGACGTTCTCGGGTGCTCCCCGCGTCGCTCGACCTCGACACGGCTGCGGACGCGGTCCTGGGGTGGCGCATGCATCGCGGGGCCGGGATCCGGGTGCGGCCGTCGGACGAGCAGGCCTGTGAAGGAACGGTGCTGGACCTTCTTCTCGGTGTCGGCCGGCTCGCCATCACCGCCCCGTGCCGGGTCGTCTACGTCGTGGACGAGCCGCACCGATCGGGGTTCGCCTACGGCACGCTCCCCGGTCACCCCGAGTCAGGCGAGGAGTCCTTCGTCGTCGAACGCTCCCCCGACGGGACGCTGACGCTGACGATCACCGCGGTCTCCCGACCGGCCACGCGCGCGGCCCGCCTCGCCGGCCCGCTCGGCGCGGGCATCCAAGACCTCGTCACGCAGCGCTATCTGCGCGCCCTGACCTGACCACCCCTGACCTGACCATTCCCCTCGACACGTGGGAGTCGGGGTCGGGGTCAGGCCGAGTAGCCGCGACCGGCGATCCAGTCGGCGAGCCGGTTGGTGTCCACGGAGTACCACCCGTAGCCGTTCGCGTCGGCCGGGTCGGCGATCTTCGCGATGCCGCCGCTGGCGTCGTAGCCGATGACGGTGATGTAGTGACCACCGGAATAGCTGTGGGCGTCGCCGTCGGTGTCGACCGCGGTGCCGACGATGTTGGTCACGAGCGGGTAGCCGCGGTCGATGTCGAGGAGGATGTCGCTCTTGAGGAGCGCCTTCTGGGCGTCGGTCGCGTAGCTGCCGCCGATGTACTTCGTTTCGTACCAGCCGGTCTGGCCGAGGCCGTTGAGGACGCGGGTCGTGTCGGCGGCCGAGCTCGTGCCGTCCGTGGTCGTGCCGAGCTGACCGGCCAGATAGCCCTGGGTGAAGTAGTACCCACGCGAGGTCAGGGCGATGCGGGTGGCCGCCGGGCCGCAGTAGTAGCCGTTCTCCTGCCACTGGAACTCGTAGGGGAGGGCCTTCGAGGTGGCCGCCTGCGCAGGCCCGGCAAACGTGATGACGCCGGCGAACAGGCCGACGACGGCGAGCAGGAGGGCCAGCCACCTGAGGTGAAATCTGTTGTGCGTCATCGGTTTTCCCCTACCGTCCAAGTGCGGGCGACCGAGCGCCGCTCGCGGTGCCTCATTCCTAGTCCTGTCCGCCGCCCCGGAAGGTAGACCGGAGTCCCGGTTGGGGCTGGGTTTGGTCAAGAGGTGCGGGCTGGGTCCGTCAAGGGCGCGTCAGCGGGCTGAGGGGTCAGGCCCTCGGACTGCTGATCCGGCTGCGCGGGGGACGCGCCTTCTTCCGAGCGGCGGCCTTGGTCGCCGAGGACGGGGTGTCCCGCGCGTGGGCGGCCACGACGAGCTCGGCCATCCCCGCGCGGATGCCGTCGCTGATGACGTCGACATCGGGAAAGCTGGTGAAGTCGGCGGTGATGCCGAAGCTGAAGGTCTCGAGGTAGGAGTAGATCCCGACGGCGATCCGGACGCCGGCGAACACCGGGACGTAGGGATGGGCCTCGACGAGCCGGCTCCCGAGGAGGTAGAGCGGGACCCGCGGCCCGGGGACGTTGGTCGTGCCGGTCTGGGTCAGCCGGTTGGGCATCGACGACATCGAGCGCGCACCGAGGGTGAGCAGCGTCGGCGCGGCGAAGTCGGCCAGCCCGATGATCGCCCCGGCGTCCACCGCGCCCATCCCTCGCTTGTTGCGATCCATCTGCTCGCGCACCAGACGCAGCCGGGTGGTGGCGTCAGCCTCCCCGACGGGCAGGTCCACGACGACGCTCGCCACCTGGTTGTCGAGGCGGTCGTCGCCGGGCTTGCGGATCGAGACCGGCACGAGGGACCGCACCACCATGTCAGGGAGCAGCTCACCCCGCTCCATGAGGAGGTCGCGGTAGCCGCGGGTGATCGCGGTGAGGATGACGTCGTTGACCGTGCCGCCCAGGGCACCCTTGATGGTCCTGACGTCGGCCATCTCAGCCTGGGTCCAGACCCACCGCCGGTTCGGCCCGAGAGGACCGTTGAAGCTGGCCGGTGTCGGCTGGTTGCGTCCCGGGATGATCTGCGGGATCAGCTGCGGCGCAAGCTCTTTCACGGCATACGCCAGACTGCCGAGGGTGAGCGGGATCCTCCGGAGCCGTTCGCGGGTCGGGCGGTGGACGAGCTGCAGCGGGTCGGTGAAGGCCTCGACGACCGAGGCCACGGCGGCCTCGAGCGTGGTGGGTGCGGGCCGTGGCTCCCACGTCGAGGGCGGGAGGTCGCCCGGCGTCGCGTCGGCGTCGAAGATGACCTGCATGAGGTCGGTGCTCGCGACACCGTCGATCATGCAGTGGTGGGCCTTGTTGATCAGGGCCCAGCGCCCGTCCGAGAGTCCCTCGACGAGCCACGCCTCCCACACCGGCTTGCTCATGTCGAGGCGCTGCGCGAAGATCCGGCCGGCGAGGTTGCGCAGCTGGTCGTCGCCGCCGGGCTTCGGCAGCGAGGTGTGGCGCACGTGGTAGAGGATCTGGAAGTGCGGGTCGTCGACCCACACCGGGCGGCCGAGCTGCAGAGGGACGGGCTGGATCACCTGCCGGTAGCGCGGGACCCGGTCGAGCTTCGCCGACAACAACCGCACGAGGTCGCCGTAGGCCGGCACCGGCCCCTCGAGGACTGCGACGCTGCCGACGTGCATGGGGGTGTTGTCACCCTCCATGTAGTAGAACATCGCGTCCATCGCGCTCATGCGGTCCACGACAGCTCCTCCCGGTGGTCGTCGAGCCAGAGGGCGAGGCGTTCGGTCACGAGGTCGGGCACCTCGAGCTGGGGCGTGTGACCCACGCCGGGATAGAACGTGGTCTCCCAGCCGGGGTTATCGGCGGCGACCGACCGCGCGGCCGCGATGTCGACGAGCCGGTCGACCTCGCCGTGGATCAGCAGGACGGGCACCCTGATCCCGCGCAGGAGGTCGCGGTATCGCGCCGGCACGGCGAGCACCCTCATCAACGATCGGGCCGCCCCGAGGAAGGCCTTCTCCTGCCCCGGTATGCCGCGCCGGTGGGCGGCGAGCACGACGCCGGCATCGACCACGGCGGGGTCCGCCCGCGACGGGTCGGCGAAGCAGAGGTCGATGACTCCCTGCACGCGCTTGCGGTCGGAGGTCCGCGCCGTCATCTGCTCCATGTAGCGCTCGCCGAGGAAGGGCGTGGCGTAGAGCCCGAAGGTCAGCGCCACCTTGGGGTCCGGCCACCCGCGGGGGATGGGGACGGACGGGTCGACCAGGACCAGTCCGCGCACGAGCTCGGGGTGCCGGGCCGCCACGATGGAGGACACCATGCCGCCCATCGAGTTGCCCACGAGCACCGCTGGAGCGCCGACGATCTCGCGCAGGAAGGTCGCGACGAGCTCGGCGTTGGCGTGCACGGATGTGTCGCGGCCGGTGCCGGGGGTCAGGCCGAAACCGGCCTGGTCCACGGCATACACGTGGTGGTGGTCGGTGAAGGCCGGCGCGACGAGCACCCAGTTGAGGTGCGAGCCACCGAGGCCGTGCACCATGACGATCGGCGGCCCGTCATCTTCCGGTCCACCGAAGTCGGCCCAGTGCACGGGCCCTCCGAGCTCGGTGACGTGGCCGGTGCCGCCCCACGCAGACACGAGGTCGAGTGGTGCCGGCGTCGTCGCCATTCATCACCTTCTGGTCGTTCGGGATGTGTCGATCGGGACATGGGGAGACGTCCCCGGCCGAGACTACTGCGCGATCACCGACAGGATGTTGCCGGCGGGGTCGGTGAACCAGGCGATGAGCGGACCGCCCTTGCGGAAGACACCCTTGGCGTCGGTCTCGCCAGGCGTGCCCTCGTAACGCTCGAACACCACACCGCGGGCCGTCAGCTCGTCGACGGCCGCCTCCACGTCGGGGACCGGGAAGTTGAGGATCGTGAACGTGGCCGGCACGTGGTGGGGCTTGGGGTAGACCAGCGTGTCGCGTCCCCCGGCAACGTGGAGCGTGAGCATCCCGTGGTCCTCAGAGACCTGCAGGCCGAGGACGTCGGCGTAGAAAGCGGCCGCAGTTGGCAGGTCGTCGACGGAGAACCCGCTGAAAGCCTGGGAGTCGCGCAGCATGGAGGTCCCTTTCGTGGAGTCTGAGGATCGGTCTCAGTGTGGACCCGCGGACCGTCCGGAACTCATCGGGTGAGGGGATCGGAACCCGACGGCGCTCGGTCGTCGGGCGGAGGCTCGGCTTCCCGCCAGGAGGTCCCCAGCCGTCGGTTGAGGTGTGTCACACCGCCCAGAAGGGGCTACCAGCCTTGGTCGCCTATTCCGCATCTTCGAGGTTAATGACCGGGATGAACTCGGCAAGTGCGCTGGGATTACGGGTCATGTCGTACTCGCCCAGGAGTCTGATGTAAGTGATGCGGTCGATGTCCCAATCGTAGGCGTGTATCGGCTCCCAGCCCGTTTGCCCCGCGAGATACACAAGGTCCGCCAGAAGTCGCGTCACGCGACCGTTGCCATCCACGAAGGGATGGATCCGGACCAAAGCAGCGTGGGTGGCGATGCCCAGGGTTCGCGCGTCGAGACCCGTCTGGTGCTCCCACTGATAGCTAAGGTCGTCCAATGCGTTGCGCAGCTCGACGGCGATGTGCTCCGGGGCGATGCCAATGTTGGTTTCCCGCGAGCGCTGGCACCCTCCCTATTTCCAGACCGGCGCATAGAGACGGCGGTGGAGGTCACGCGCGAAGTGGTCGTTGAGCAGGTCTCGCATCGGTACGTTCAAGTTGAGCAGGTTTCCCCACCACTCGTCGGCGACCTCAACCTGGATGCGCTGCTCCAGGTCGTACAGGTCGGCCTTGCGGATTGGGTCGCCCAGCAACTTACGAGCTTCGGGCGTGAGCGCTTCTGCTTCTTCGTAGCTGAGGAGGGTCTCGCCGTAGTCAGGTTCGAGGGCCATCAGCGCTTCGAGCGCAGCGACTCCACGAACTTCTCGACCTTGGCCGAGCGGACGTGCTCAGCGGGAACGACACGATGCTCCAAGCGCGCCGACGCCTTGGTCGAGCGCACGACAAACTGACGGCGTGTCTTTGCGGACACAGTCTGCTTGGTCATCGCTGCTCCTTCACAGTTGCCAACGGTAGCGCACAGACGCCGGGGCTGCTGCATGGATCGATGCGACCTTCGCTGGGCAATGGCATGCCAGACCCATCTGCGCTCGAGCAAATTGCGCCTGAGGGACCGTCCTACTCCTAAGCTTCCCGCGAGTGAGTCGTGGACTGCTGTGGATAGAGATGGGTCTCGGGCGGCGATCGCGTACCACGCACCCATGGTCCTGGGTCGCCAGTGCATCTGGAGGAGCTGGCTGATGTCGGCGCCTGAAAGGTGGCGGCCTCGTTTCCTGACCTTGACACCGAGATCGGCATCGATCTCCGCCGCACCGACGCCCATGAGCTTCAGGTAGAACGGCGTCACGTATCGCCGGAGACGCCTTTGCCCGAAGGCGGACTCGATGGCTCGCTGGTTCTCGAGGTCGGGTTTCCGCACGAGGTCACGCTAAGGGTTTGAACAGCGGGAGGCGCCACGCGCCTGTCATGCCGCGGACAGCGCGGTCGACACGCGGCGAAAGGACACACGTCCCGAGATCGCACTCATCGCTACTGACGTCGCCGCCCCTGATCACAGCCGTCCTCGCCTACCCCAACGACCAAACCGCCGTGCTGTTACGCGAATACATCGAGAGGGACCTCAAGCAGCAGTGGGGAGCCGCCGGCTTCGCCGCGGCAGCGCTTCTACGCCTCGCTCCTACGAATCCGCAGGAAGTCCGGGCAGGCGCTCTGCCACCGGTGAGCTCTGAGGACCTCGAGCTGGTCGACAAGCTAGTGCTCTTCGGCCGCCTGCTGCAGTCGGCCTAGGCAAGCTCTCACCACCTTAAACGCGGCAGAGCACGTCGGACGGTCAGGGCTTGTCACGCTCGGCGGCGAAAGCCCTGCGCGCCAGTTCCCTCCGGTCTCGTGACCAGCCTTCTGGGTCCTGGTCATAGCCACTGCATCGCGCCAGCCAGTCTTCATAGCGCGCGACCACCTCGAGATCCTCGAACATGTACCGGCGTAGGCCGTCGCCATCGCGGGTCAGTAGGTCGAGGCCATGCAGGTACAGCAACCCATCGCTGACCATCAGGTCGGACGCCGGTCCGTGGGCAAGATGCCCCTCCACCCAAGGGACTGCCCAGTCGTGCGCGCTCTCCCTGCTGCGGGCACCTGCAATCACCTCGCGCCAGGCACTTTTCACCTCGGATCGATCCGGCCAGCCGTCTGCCATGGCGATTATTCTGCCCGACTATCGCAGGAACACCGGCATGAGCGAACGTTTTCCCGACTGCGTCCTTTCGCCGCGAAGGGGCACTGCCGACTGAGCTCAGGCCAGCCCGGCGATCTCATCGAGTGCCGCCCGGAACTCTCGAGAGCGGTGCTTGCCCACCCGACGCTCCCAGTCGGCCTCCAGCCCAGCCAGCCTTACGGCAAGGTGGCGGAGGGCGTCGTCCGCCGCCGGCGTGCGACGCACGACGCGGACGCGCCGGTCCTCGGGATCGGCGTCACTGACCAGGAAGCCGTCCTCGGTCAGCTGAGTCACGAACTGGCCGATGGCCTGCTTCGTCATGCCCACCCGGATGGCGAGCGCGGTGACCGTGATCCCACTGGCTCCCGGGACGCTCCCGATCACCCGGAGCTGGGACGGGCGGAGCCTTCCATCCACGTTTCGGAGGATCAGCTGGCGTGACTCGTCCATGAGCAGGCTCAGCGCGCGCAGGACGTGGCGCTCGTCGTCGGGGACGGTCATAAAGCCCTTTTACATTCTCTTGGATAGTAAAGAAGCCTGTCTTTATGAGGAGTCGTGAGCTGCTCTGTGCGGCGGATGTGACCGATGACCGGCTGCTGACCATCGTCGCCGACCTGCTCGGTGAGGAGACGTACGGGTTGTCCGACGTGCGCGTCGAAGCGGTCGACTACGACCTGCAGTCGATCACGACGGCCGGGCGCTGGTGGGTGAGCGGCTTGGCCAGGACCGCGATCGGCGACCTGCCGTTCCGGATCTTCGTCAAGTACGTGCAGAACTGGTCGCGATCCCCCCAGTTCGCGAGGGTGCCCCCGGAGATCCGTGAGATGGCGGCGGCATCGGTCCCGTGGCGGACCGAGGCAGGTGTCTACCGGTCCGACCTCGCCCACAGGCTTCCCGACGGTCTGTCGATGCCGCGTGCCCTCGCGGTCATCGACGTGGACGCACTCTCGAGCACGATCTGGCTCGAGGAGGTACCGCTGTG
>NZ_JANXRJ010000150.1 GCF_025353065.1 Lapillicoccus sp. | reverse complement strand
GAGCGGGTTGAGATCGATGACGACCCGAGGCCCGGGGGTGGGCAGGTCGTGCTCGTATCGGTACGGCCAGGGCGTCGGCAGCGGGGCCGCTGCGGGGTGTGCCGGCGGCGGTGCCGCGGGTACGACCGAGGTCAGGGGCGGCGGCGGTGGCGGCATGTCGATGCCGGGCTGCTGCCGGTGTGGCTCGAGGCCGACGCTCCCCGGGTGGCGTGCCCGGAGCATGGGGTGGTCGTGGCGCATGTGCCGTGGGCTCGGCACGGCGCTGGCCATACGGCCGCGTTCGACGACACGGTGGCGTGGTGGGCGACCGCGACGTCGAAGTCGACGGTGTGTCAGCTGCTGCGGATCGCGTGGCGCACGGTCGGAGCGATCATCACCCGCGTCGCCGGCGAGGCCGTACAGGCGCGGGACCCGCTGGAGGGGTTGCGCCGGATCGGGATCGACGAGATCTCCTACAAGAAGGGCCACCGGTACCTCACCGTCGTGGTCGATCACGACGCGAAACGGTTGGTACGGGCCGCTCCCGGTCGGGACAAGGCGACCCTGCGCTCGTTCTTCGACGCCCTCGGACCCGATCGGTCCGCATTGATCACGCACGTCTCCGCGGACGGCGCGGACTGGATCGGGGACGTCGTGACGCAGCGGTGCCCGACCGCTATCCGGTGCGCCGACCCGTTCCATCTGGTCGTCTGGGCCACCGACGCGTTGGACGAGGTCCGCCGGAAGGTGTGGAACGACGCGCGCCGCGCCGGGGACACGCAGGGTGCGAGAGCGTTGAAGGGCGCGAGCAACACTAGCCTCGCTAATTCACCGGCGTCGGTGACGGCCGCTACTTGGCGTGCTGACGGCGCATTCTTCTTTCGGGTGTGGCGGAGTTCCGCGTGGCGCTGCGGGCGGGTCTCCGGTGGTGCTCGCTCGTGAGTGGACGGGTGAGGGGGCGAGCCTCAGGTCCGCAGCGGGGTCAGGCCGCGGATCGCGGTGAACGCGGATAGGACGTCTTTGGCCCAGGGCCAGGTGGCCGGGAACCGGAGGTGGCGTTTCCGGGCGCCGTGGGTCAGCCGGGCGGGGACGTGCAGGAGGCGGTACCGCAGGGCTTTCGGCTCGCACGCGGTCAGGTTGGCGGGCAGCGCGAGCAGGCGCAGCCAGGCGATGAGGTCGGCCGCGATCGACGCGGCGATGAGCCAGGACTGGTTGATGGCGTATTCGCGGGAGGGGAACCGGCCGATGCCGGTGTCTTTGGCGTGCCGGATCCTCGTCTCGACCCGGGCGTGGGCGCGGTGGCGGGCTTCGAGGAACGCGACCTGCCCGCCCTTGGCGAGGGGGGTGTTGGTGGCGACGGCTTGGTAGCGCCATCCGTCGGCGTCTTCGAACAAGGATAGGGCCGCGCCGGGGTGGGGGTGCTCACGGCGGATGATCACTCGCATCCCGGTCGGCCAGTTCTTGAGGTTGAGCATGCCGGTGATCTCCACGACGTCGCCGTGTTCGCGGGGTTCGCCCTGGGCGGTGATCGCGGGCTGCCACGCCTTCTTCGGGACCTTCGCGATGGCGTCGCGGACCTTGTCGGTCACGGCGTACCCGACCGAATACTCCACTGTCCAGCCACGTTTCGCGTCAAGGCTGGTGAGCCAGTCGAGCAGCCCATGCGAGGCGCCGGCCCCGTCGGCGCGGATCAGCAGCTTCCGCCGGTGCGTAGTCGGGACCTGGGCGATGGCCGCGGTCACGACGGCGATGTGGTCGGCGACGGTGTTCGAGCCGGCGTTCCCGGGCCGCAGCATCAGCGCCATGCTCTCCTGGGTATTATCGCACCAGACACCCAAAGGGTGATAGCCGAACCCTCTTTTGAAGGTCGACGCTGCGTGTTCCTTCTCTGAGTGCGTCGTGACCAGGGTGGCGTCGACGTCGAGGACGACGACGTCACCAAGGTCGGTGTCCGCGACCTTCGAGGCGGGCAGCCCCCCGGGCAGCTGGGACCAGACATGGGCGCGGACCTTCGCCCTCGCCGCATCGATCCGCTTCGCCACCGCGGGGGTCATCCCCTTCAAGGCCCGCCACACCGTCGGCGCGGACGCGACCGACCCGAGGACCTCACCCTGGTGACGCAGGACGTTGATGTCCGCGATCGCCTCACCACCGCCCGCGATCAGGACCGCAACGTCCGCTAGGACCTGTCCCCGGTCGTGGGTCGGGGTGAAACCCCGGCGGGCCATCGCCGAGGACAACGCCCCGGTCAACCCGACCTGGTCGCACAGCATCCGGGTCGCGACGTTCCCCGCGTGGGCCACGACCCCGGCCCCGTCCGCGGACACGACCAGCCCAGAGGACCAGCGGCCCAACCCGCTGCGCCGGGTCCCTTTCCGCCGCGCCCGTCGGACCGCCTTCTTCGTGGACCGTGCCGTTGTACCCTGCATGTGCGAGGTGCCTTCCACTCGAGCCTACTGAACCGTCGACAAGTCCAGTATCTCGTTGTGCGACAGGCACTTTCGCGTTTTCAGACCGCGTGTCGAGTCACGTTCCGTGAACGGGCGAGGCTAGGTCTGCGGGCCGGGGAAGTCGCTGCGCTGGGCCTGAAGGATGTGGACTGGCGTGCTGCGACGATGACGGTCCGGGGCAAGGGCAGCCACACTGGTCAGCTGCCGTTGCCGCCCGCCGTCGGGCAGGCGATCACCGACTACCTGCAGGTAGGCCATCCCGGCAGCACCGTGTGCGGTGCGCTGTTCGTGCGGGTCCACGCCCCGGCAGGTGGGTTGACTCGGGGAGCGGTCAGCAACATCGTCGCGGCCAAGGCACGTCGGGCCGGGCTCGGCACGATCCATGCCCACCGGCTGCGGCACACCGCCGCGACCGCGATCCTGCTCTCGGGTGGGTCCCTGGAAGAGGTCGGACAGGTTTTGGCGCACCGCAGGAGCGCGACCACGACGATCTACGCCAAGGTCGACGTGGACACCCTGCGCTCGATCGCCCGGCCGTGGCCGGCCACGCCGGCCACCTACCCCACTGAGGGGGTGCTGACGTGAGCACCTTGGACGTGGCCGTGGGTGACTATCTGCGGTTGCGTCGAGCGATGGGATTCAAGCTGCAACGAGCGGAGAAACTGCTGGGGCAGTTCCTCGCCTTCCTCGACGAACACGACGAGCCCGTCATCACCGCCGATCTGGCCCTTACGTGGGCGGGGCTGTCCGAGGGGGCGTCCTCGCGGTGGGTCGACCAACGGCTGGGGACCGTGCGGTGCTTCGCAGCGTGGTGGGCGTTACACGATTCCCGCACCCAGGTCCCGCCATCGGGGCTGACCCATTGCCCGCCCGGGCGGGCCGTTCCCTACCTGTACACCCCGGCACAGGTCACCGCTTTGATGGACGCCGCGGCGAGGCTGCCGCGACCGCTGCGGGCCGCGACCATCTCGACCGTGATCGGGCTGCTCGCCATCACCGGCATGCGTGTCGGTGAGGTCTTGGCCCTGGACCGCGACGACGCGGACATCGACGATGGCCTCCTGGTGGTGCGAGACGCGAAGTTCGGCAAGTCCCGTCTGGTGCCGCTGCACCCGAGCGCCCAGGCTGCCTTAAGGCAGTACCAGGCCCGACGCGACGACCTGTGCCCACACCCTTTCTCCCCGGCGCTCTTCATCACCGGGCAGGGGACACGGCTCGGCTACAACAGTCTGTGGCGCACTTTCCACGACCTGAGCGCCCGAGCGGCCCTGCGTGCCCGGTCGTCGCAGTGCCGGCCCCGGATCCACGATTTTCGTCACTCTTTCGCCGTGACGACCTTCGTCGAGGGGTACCGGGACAAGAAAAACATCGACGCGCTGCTGCCGACCCTGGCGACCTACCTGGGCCACGCCGACCCGAAGCACACCTACTGGTATTACTCCGATTCTCGGGTTATTCCGATACCCGCTCCTTTGCATGCGTGATGGGCCTGTGACCTGGGATGACGCACTCTGGTGACTGTCGCCTGTCGGGATAATCCGATGCGTCAGTTGCGCGCATGGGACCTCTTCCTTGACGTTCTCCACCCATGGTGATGGTGCTGCCATGTTCGTCCGAACCGGCGGTTCATCGAATGAAAGGACAGTGCCATGGGGTCGATGGTGTCCGGGCTGGCTGATGCCGTGCTCGGTGTGGTTGAAGGTGTGGGTTTGTCGGGCGACACGGTCGCTCGCTACGGCAAAAGCTGCGAGGTGGTCGCGGAGTTTTGTGAGCGGCGGGACTTGGACGCGTTGTCAATCAAAGTGGTCGACGAGTTCGTCGCGTGCCAGCAGGAGCGTGCGCGCCGCGGTGAGATCGGCCGGAACAGGCGAAACGCGTTGGTGAAGTCAGCCCGCATGATGCTGGAGTTCCAGAGAACCGGCGGGGTGACCTGGCGGGTGATAGGCCCGGACCCTGGCTCAGCGAGAGCTCCTGTGAAGTCCTGGAACAGTTCGTCGCGGAGGTTGACCTGGAGGTGGCTCCGGGATCGGTGCGGTTGCTGGCCGGCGAGATTCGCCATTTCCTGGTCTATCTCGACCGGATTGGCCGGGGTGTTCTGGGTGCGGTCACTGTGGACGACGTTCGAGGGTTCATGGTCGAGATGGCGCCCAGGCGGCCCGCGGGCATCGGCAACGTGGTGTGGTCGCTGAAGAGGTTCTTCGCCTTCCTCAACGTCGCCGGGCTCAGTGACGTCCACATCGATGGCCTGCTCGCGCTTGCCGCGCCGCGGCGGGTGCGGGCGCTGCCGTGCTTTACCCGTGAGGAGACCGGCCATCTCATTGAGGGGATCGAGACCGAGACCCCCTGCGGAAAACGGGACTACGCGATGGTCTTGCTAGCGTTCTCGACCGGGCTGCGTTGCTGCGACATCGTCGCACTGCGCCTGGACGGGATCGACTGGCGTCGCGATGAGATCCGGCTGGTCCAGGCCAAGACATCGAAGCCGCTGGTGCTGCCGCTCTCAGCACTGGCAGGCAACGCTGTCGCTGAGTGGATCTTGCACGGCCGACCTGATTGCGGCGCCCCAGAAGTGTTCGTCCGGCTCCAGCCGCCGCTGGTGAAGCTGGGGAACTCGACGGGCTCGACCCTCATGCGCCGCCGCCTGACCCGGGCCGGCATCGATCATGTGGCCGGTGACGGCAAGTCGTTCCATGCCCTGCGGCGCACCGCAGGGACAAGGCTCATCGAGTCGGGGGCCGGCCTGCCGTTGGCCGCGCAGATCCTGGGCCATGCCCGCATCGATTCCTCCCGCCGCTACTTCGCCCTGGCCTGCGAGCAGCTCCGCCAGTGCTGCCTGCCGCTGGAGGAGTTCACCTGCATCAAGGAGGGGCTGCGATGAACACATTCACCAGCAACTTCGCACCCCACATCGAGGCGATGCTCGAATGGCGAACCTCGCTGGGACACAGCCTGCGCGACATGCGGAACGCGATGACGGGTTTCGACAGGTTCTGCTCATCGCGTCACCCCAGCGAGACGGTCCTGACCCGGGAACTGGCGACCGCGTGGTGCCGAGACACCGCGACGGGCAGATGGGGCGCCCACAGGAGCCGCGCGGTCCGTGAGTTCGGCAAGTACCTCCAGCTGACCGGCGTGGACGGGTTCATCGTGCCGTCCGCGTGGATCGCCAGACCGACCCGCGGCCTGCCGCACATGTTCACCGATGACGAACTGGCCGCCTTCTTCCGGGCGGCCGACTCCATCGACGCCGAGTACCGCAGCCCGTTCCGTGAGTACACGATCCCGGTCATCTTCCGGCTGATTCTCGGCGCGGGACTGCGCCCGCCCGAAGCCCGCCGCCTGCGCCGCCGCGACGTTGACACCGAGAACGCGATGGTGATGATCGAACGGTCGAAACGGAACAAGGACCGCCGGGTTCCCGTTACCGAGGACTTGGCCGGGCTGCTTGCCCGCTTCGATCACCTGGCGGATCTGCGACGCCCGGACCGGGAGTGGTTCTTTGAGGACCAGCCTGGCCGCCAGTACTCCCCGTCCTGGCTCATCGCCAGCTACCATCGCTGCTGCGAACTTGCGGGCGGGATCGCGCCGGCCTCAACCCCTTACACGCTGCGGCACAATTACGCCACCCGCACCCTGATGCGGTGGGTCGAAGAAGGCAAAGACATCGAGGCCTGGCTGCCGTACCTCGCTGCCTACATGGGACACCAGAAGTACTCCTCGACAGCATGGTACGTCCACCTGCTGCCCGAGCGCCTCGCGGCGACCGGCCTGACCCGTGCGGTCGGCATCATCCCGGCGGTGACGTCGTGAAGACTCGCCGAGAGGCTGCCGACGGCTTCTACCGGCACCTTCGCGAGTGGTTCACCGCGTTCCTGCCCCGCCAGCGTGGCGCAGCCGAGAACACGATCACGTCGTGCCGCCAGACCTGGAACATGCTTCTGGGCTACGTCGCCGAACATCACCACGTCGCAGTCGAGAAGGTCACGTTCACGATGGTTGACCGGGCCACCGTCACCGGATTCCTCGACCACATGCGGGTCACGAAGTCGTGGACAGCCTCGACCCGCAACCAGCGGCTGGCCTGCATCCGGTCGTTCTTCACCTACGCGGCGGCCGCCGAGCCGACGCTCGCGATCTACCTTGCCGACCTCGCCGCCATCCCGCGACTTAAAGCTCCAGCCGCGGCACCGGTGAAGTACATGAGCACTGACGCGGTCACGGCGCTGCTCGCCGTCCCAGACCCGAGCACCCGGCTCGGGCTGCGCGACCAGTTCTTCATGATCCTCATGTATGACCTCGCTGCCCGCGACGGCGAGATGCTCGCCCTGAACCTCGCCGACATCGACACCAGGCGGCTCACCGCGGACCTGCTCGGGAAAGGCTCCAAACCCAGGCGCCTGCCCATCACCAACGAGACGGCCCAGCACTTCGGTCGCTACGCCGCCGTCTTCCACCCCAGCCCGGAACCGGCGGCCCCGATGTTCTACACCGTGCGAAATCATCGTCCGACACGGATGTCTGACGACAACGTCGCCAGGTTCACCCGCCAGCACGCCACCACCGCCAAAGCCAGATGCCCCGACGTCCCGGCCCGGGTCCACCCGCACATGCTCCGGCACTCACGGGCCATGCATCTCTACCAGGCCGGCATGCCGCTGGCCCTGCTCACCGAATGGCTCGGGCACGCCGACCCCGAGACCACACTCATCTACGCACACGCCGACACTGAGATGAAGCGCCATGCTCTTGAGAAAGCAAACAGCGCAACAAGCCAAAGTCCCCTTCCGGCCCCGCTGTGGCACGACCGCGAGGACATCATCCAGCGCCTGTGCGGACTCAAGGAGTGACATCGGATTATCCCGACAGGCGACAGTCACCAGAGCGCGTCATCCCAGGTCACAGGCCCATCACGCATGCAAAGGAGCGGGTATCGGAATAACCCGAGAATCGGAGTAATACCAGTAGGTCGACTTGGGATCGACATGACCCAGATACGTCGACAGCACCGGCAAGCGTGCCGGCACGTCGACCCCGTCCCGGTACCAGTCCAGCAAACTGGCCACCGTGAAGGAATGCCGTAGATCGTGCAGGCGGGGGCGACGGGCCCCGGGTGCGGCGCTGATCCCCGCACCACCCAGCAGAACAGGGAAGGTGTGGCACGCCATGTTGGGGTTCAGGCGGGTGCCGCGGGTGGAGATGAAGAACGCTCCGGTTGATGGCGATGGGTGGACCCCATCGCGGTACTGGGCGTATCGGGTCAGGGCCGCGACGGTGCTTGGGTGCACTGGAATCGCCCGTGACTTACCGAACTTGGAGTCACGGATCGTGATCAACGCAGCGGCCAGGTCGACATCGCCGCGGTCCAGGCGGCAGGCTTCACCAATCCGCATGCCGCTGGTCGCCAAAATCCCGATCAGTGTCGTGTAGGTCGCTGCCCGCAGCGGCGGGGTCAACGTGCCCGCGGCGCGCATCAGCGCGTCGATCTGCGCTGGTGAGTACAGGTAAGGCGTGACCCGGCGGTAGTGGCAGGGCAGGGCATCCGCCGGTGGCACCTGCGTGGCCGGGTCAA
>NZ_JANXRJ010000141.1 GCF_025353065.1 Lapillicoccus sp. | reverse complement strand
TGACGGCGACGGCGATCAGCAGGAACATGCCGGCGGACGTCCACGCCTGGGACTTTAGGGACCAGAACACCGGAAGCATGGAGCCGGCCGACACGGCGGCCTGCCACCCGGTCAGCCCGAAGGGGAACCAGCCGACGCGGGCCTTGGTGTACTCGTTGTAGATCTGGGTCATGGTGTGTCTTTCGGGTCGGACGGGTTCAGCCGGGTCAGACGGGTTCTGCCGGGGTCAGACGGGCACGACGGGCACTGCGGCGGCGCTACCACCAGCAGCCCCACCACCGACAGCCCCACCACCAGCAGCTCCACCACCGGCAGCACTGCCACTTCCGCCTCCTGCCGCTGGTCCGCCGCCTCCAGCGCTGGGGCCGGGCGCACCGCCCGGGGCGCTCCCAGGCTGGGGAAGAGACGGTGTCGGGGATGGTGGGGATGACGGCGGGGTCGGCTGGGTGCTGGGGCTTGAGTCGCCTGGCCCGGCGTCGTTGGTCCCGGAGCCGTTGATCTCGGGGTTGTCGTCGTCGGTGTTCCTGTTGTTCTTTGGGGCGGCGTTCCCGTCGTTGGAGCGGCTGCCGGGGAGGTCTGGGAGGTAGGTGTGGTGCCCGACCCCCATCTGGTTGGTCAGGTCGGCTCCGAGGGTGGCGGCACGGGTCCCGGCGCTGACGGCCTTCCCGAAACCGGCCGCGGCGACCTGGCCCACCGCGCCGGCCGCGCCCATCAGTCCCCCGGCGGAGCTCGCGAACCGCTGGGTGGTCGCTGCTTCGGCCGAGTCCTCCCCCTGGGAGCTGCCGCCGGGATCGCTGGCCGAGGCGGCGTTCGACCCGGAAGGGTTGCCCTGCAGAACCCCCTGCAGCCCGCCCTGGGCGGCGGTCCCGGCCCGCATCGCCGCACCGGAGGAGGTTCCCGGGTCGACGAAAGCGAGGAGCTTGAACAGGGCGAGCGGGGCGAAGCAGCCGACCAGGATGAGCACCACGCCCGGGACGGCGGTCCCGATCGCCTGCTGCAGCGTGTCGCTCGCGCCCAGGGCGACGTGGGAGGTGAGCTGGACCCCGAGGCCGAGCAACAGCATCATCAGGACCGGGGTGAACGCGGCCGCGTGGAACCACCGGAACGCCTTCCAGAACCAGGACCGTCCCCCCTCCCACACGAGTCCGGCGGCGGCGACCGGGGCGGTCGCGGTCAGCACCAGCAGCGACGCGGCCCGGGCCAACATCACCAGCAGGTGCCCGAACGCGGCAAAGACGAGGAAGAACCCCATCACCCCCAGGACGGTGGCGATCGTGCCGTCGGTGATGTCGTTCGTGGAGAACCCGGTCCACGGCTGCCAGGCCGCCATCGCGTCGACCTGCAGCAGGGACTGCATCAGGGCGCGGGTCAGGCCGCCGGCGGCGGCGAGGACCGCGACCGCGTAGACCACCCAGCCTGCCCACACCATGACAAACTGGGCGGCCCCGATCAGGACCCGGGCCAGGCTCTGCCCGTCGCGGCGGAACGCGGCGATCCCGAGCTGGACCATGACCAGGATCAGGACCAGGGCGCCCGCCGACCAGAACGTGGTCGGGTAGATCCCGGACATCGGCCCGTCCTGCCGCAGGTCGGGCACGAGGAAACCGTCCTCGATGCCCAAGACCAGCTTCAGCAGCCACAGCCCGGCGTTCCAGACCCCGAGCATCGCGGCGGTCCACCCGTCGGCGACGACCTTCCCGGCGGCGTTGCCGAGGTAGGTGAAGGGGTTGAGGTAGTCCCACCAGCTCACGGGTGCCTCACTCCCCGCCGACGCCGGGGGCCCAGGTGCGCCAGCCGGCCTGGCCGGCGAGGTCCGTCCCGGGCCAGGTCGAGGGGGCCCGAACCGGCGCGGGCCCGGCCCCGATCACCCACCGGCCATGCCCCGCAGTCGTGTTGGTGCCTAGGGCGCCCGGTGTGGCGCTTGTTTCGGTGGTGTCCGAGCTGTCGGTGCCGTCGGTGGTGCCGGTGCTATCCGGGGTGGTGGTCCACTGCATCCGGGAGCAGTGCCCGTAGGCGACCCGGGCCGAGGTCGCGGCCCGGGCCGTGACCTGAAGCAAGACACAGGCCACCACCCAGTCCGGCCCGTCGACGCCCTTGACCTGGCCGGCGACCGGGGTGGCCACGACGGCGGCAGCGGTGATGGCGGGGCTCAGGTCGCCGGCGTACCGGCCGGCGCCGCTTGCGGTGAAGGCCTGGATGTTGGTGATCAGCTCCCAGGTCTGGACTGGGGGGGCTTCGGGGGCCGACCAGGCCGCGTAGACGGTGCGGGCCGTCTCGATCGACATGTTCTGCAGGACGGTGGTCTCGATGACGGCGAGCTGCCCGACGGCGCCTTCCGGGGTCCGGGGGTAACCGGTGGGGACGCGGGCCGGGCCGAGCCTGCCCGCGGCCGGAATGGCAATCGCCGGGCCTGGCCTGACGGCTGGGGTTCCGCTGCGGGCGGCCTCCGGGGGCACAGCGAGCATCGGGGCGGCCGCGATCGCGTCCCGCCTGGCCTGCCCCGGGGCCAGCTGCTGCCCGGCCTGGCCGCCCGCGAGCGGGGTCGGGGTCTGGGGTCGCCCGGGCGAGGAGACCGCGCCGTAGACGGCGTACCCGAGACCGCCGAGCAGGGTCACCCCGACGACGGCGACGACCAGCAGGGTCCGCAGCAGCCGGTTGCGATCCCACCGGTCCGCCTCGCCCATACCGGGATCCGTCACCCAGTCGACCATCAGACGCAGCCCGAGCCGGTGAGGCCGGTGAGCATGCCCGGGACCACCATGTAGGCGACGGCGGCGACGAACACCACGGCGACCCCGACGACGCCGGCCTTGCTCGCGTGCGGCATCGCGAAGACCCGGCCGCCGACGACGGCCCCGATCGAGACGACG
>NZ_JANXRJ010000098.1 GCF_025353065.1 Lapillicoccus sp. | reverse complement strand
GCCAGGGCTACCGACCTGCCGGACGCAAGGGGACCCCGGGCCGGGGCTCACTCCCACTCGATGGTCCCCGGGGGCTTGCTCGTGATGTCGAGCGTCACCCGGTTGACCTCACGGACCTCGTTGGTGATCCGGGTCGAGATGCGGGCCAGCGTCTCGTAGGGGACGCGGGTCCAGTCGGCGGTCATGGCGTCCTCCGACGAGACCGGCCGGAGCACGATCGGGTGACCGTAGGTCCGGCCATCGCCTTGCACACCAACGGATCTCACGTCAGCGAGCAGGACGACCGGGCACTGCCAGATGTCGCGGTCGAGGCCGGCCGCGGTCAGCTCCGCGCGGGCGATGGCGTCGGCGCGGCGCAGGATGTCGAGGCGCTCGGCGTCGACCGCGCCGATGATCCGGATGGCGAGCCCGGGCCCGGGGAAGGGCTGCCGCCAGACGATGACCTCGGGGACGCCGAGCTCGAGGCCGACGGCGCGCACCTCGTCCTTGAACAGCGCCCGCAGCGGCTCAACGAGGGTGAACTGGAGGTCCTCGGGCAGGCCACCGACGTTGTGGTGCGACTTGATGTTGGCCGCGCCCTCGCCGCCGCCGGACTCGACGACGTCGGGGTAGAGGGTGCCCTGGACGAGGAACTCGACCGGGTGGCCGTCGGCGTCGGCGTGACCCACGACGTCGCGGGCCGCCTGCTCGAAGCAGCGGATGAACTGGGCGCCGATGATCTTGCGCTTCTGCTCGGGGTCGGTGACGCCGGCCAGCGCGGTGAGGAACTGCTCGCGCGCGTCGTAGACGATCAGGGTGACCCCGGTGGCCGCGACGAAGTCCTTCTCGACCTGCCCGGCCTCCCCCTCGCGCAGCAGCCCGTGGTCGACGAAGACGCAGGTGAGCTGGTCGCCGACGGCGCGCTGCACCAGCGCGGCGGCGACCGAGGAGTCGACCCCGCCCGAGAGCGCGCAGAGCACGCGGCCCGGGCCGATCTGGCTGCGGACCGACTCGACGAGCTCGTCGACGACGTTGGCCGGCGTCCAGTCGGCAGGGATCCCGGCGCCCTTCCACAGGAAGTTCTCGAGCACCCGCTGGCCCTGCTCCGAGTGCAGCACCTCGGGGTGCCACTGCACGCCGTAGAGCCGGCGCTCGTCGTCCTCGAACGCCGCGACGGCCGCGCCCTCGCTCCGCGCGGTCACCCGCATCCCCTCGGGTGCCTGCGAGACGGAGTCGCCGTGCGACATCCACACCGACTGCTCGGCCGGCTGTCCGTCGAAGAGGGTGGAGCCGGTGTCGGTGACCGTCGCCGGGGTGTGGCCGTACTCGCCCCGGCCGGTGTGGGCCACCGTCCCGCCGAGGGCCTGGACCATCGCCTGGAACCCGTAGCAGAGCCCCATCACGGGGACTCCCGCCTCGAGGAGCGCGACGTCGAGCGCTGGTGCGCCCTCGGCATACACGCTCGAGGGGCCGCCGGAGAGGATGACCGCCCTCGGCTCCCGGGCCAGCATGTCGTTGACCGACATCGTGTGGGGGACGACCTCGCTGTAGACCTTCGCCTCGCGCACGCGCCGCGCGATCAGCTGGGCGTACTGCGCCCCGAAGTCGACGACGAGGACCGGGTTCGCCTGGAGGGCTTCGCTCACCGGGTCAGCCTATCCGGCGGCCGGCGTCTCTCCCGGCGCGGCGGGCGCGGCCGGGCCGGGCACCTCGGCCCGCGACAGCAGCGCCTCGGTGTCCCGGGTCACCCGCCGCTCGGCGACGAACGGCACGAACGGGACGAACCCGGAGAGCAGGTTGAGGACGATGCGCGTGAGCGGCCATCGCGACTTGAAGCCGAGGTTCGCGATCGAGACGGCATACACGAAGTAGATGAGGCCGTGGATCGGGCTCCACACCTCCGAGAAGTGCGCGTTCTGCGGCGGGCCGTAGTGGAAGTAGACCGCGACGATGAGGACGAAGAGCGCCAGGCCGGCGACGATCGCCATGACCCGGTAGATCTTCAGCGCCTGGCGGATCTGGGCGGGCTTGGCCAGTCGGACGGGTGGGGTGCTCACGATCGGGTCGCTCCTGCTGGTGCGGGCTGGGGGGTGGGCTGCGGGTCGGGCGGCCGGGGATCGTCCGGTAGGGGTCCGTCCGGCAGAGGGGCGTCCGGGAGCCGCCGCGCGGCCTCGTCCTCCAGGTGGTCCTCGCGGACCATCCGCCACCACATCCAGGCGGCGAAGAGACCGAAGACCCACCACTGCAGCGCGTATGCCGCGTTGCGGAGGTTGAGCCCCGACGGCACCGGCGGCGGCGGTACCCGCTCGATGCCCCCGACCGTCGCGGAGGCTCCGACCGGGCCGGCCCCCGTCGCATCCGGGGTCTCGCTGATGCCGAAGAGGAAGGCGTTGTAGATCTCGCCGGGCCAGACGTTGACGAGCTTGCCGAGGTCGACCGACGCGAGCTGGCCGGGCTGGGGCGGCGCCGCCGTCGTCACCGGGGACTCCGCGGGCGCGATGCTCCCGACGACGGTGACCAGGCCCGTGGTCGTCGGCGCCGGGGCGACAGTTCCCCGGACGAAGCCCCGCAGGACGCCGATGCGCGCGCCGGTGCCGTCGACGACGAACGGGGTGACGACCCAGGACCCGGCGGCGCCGTCGAGCCGCCGGCCGGTGACGACCACCTGACCGGAGGGGTCGTAGTGACCCGTCGCCGACACGCGTCGCCCGGAGGCGGTCGCCGGGAACTCCGCGTGCGGTTGGAGCACCTCGGTCAGCGCGACGACCGGCTGACGGGGCGCCTCCTCGATCGCCTGCTTGCGCGCCTCGTCCTTGGCCACGCTCAGCTGCCACAGGCCGAGGAACGTGAAGGCGACGAGGATGACGACGAGCAGAGCCAACAGCCCGAGCCACCGGGGCTTGAGCATGGTCCGCAACACCCTCCAAGGGTAGGCGACCTGGCGGCGGCGCCGGGCACCGCACGGGGTGTGGGAACCTTGGGCCGATGCGAACCCCTGCCCCTCGCGCGCCCGGGCTCGCCGCCCCGATCGCGCTGCTGCTGGCGATCTTCGTCCTCGCCGGCTGCGGCGGGGGCACCGGCGGCACCACCCCGAGCACCACGACGGTCACGATCACGCCGACCGTGACGCCGGCTCCGTCGAAGGCCACGAGCACGACGACTCCGCCGCCCACCCCGCCGCAGAGCTACGACCAGGCCGTCCAGCACCTGGCGACCGGCACCACCGACCCGGCGAGGACCACGTCCTTCACCAGCCCCAGCGGCAACATCTACTGCGACATCTATGCCGGCAGCCCGGTCCGCGGGTGCGAGCTACGGTCCGGACGGATCGCGCCTCCCACCGCGGACTACTGCGGCAGGGGCGGCGGAGGGGCGAAGGACATCGGCCGGGTGCAGTTCTCGGTGAGCGGCCCGACGGCGGTGTGCAACTCCGACTCGATCGTGACGACCGGCGCGGCGCCGCTGAAGTACGGATCGGTCGCCGTCGCCGGCAGCATCGCGTGCATCAGCGAGAGCATCGGGGTGACCTGCCTCGACTCCGGGACGAAGAAGGGCTTCTTCCTCGCTCGGTCGACGTTCTTCATCTTCTGACC
>NZ_JANXRJ010000086.1 GCF_025353065.1 Lapillicoccus sp. | reverse complement strand
CGCGCACCCGCCAGCACGGCGGGTGCGCGCCTCAGCCGTGCGAAGTGCGCACCAGCACCGGCCGGTCCATCACGCTGACCTGGACACCCCGCCCCGTCGGGAACGCCGAGGCGTCGTGGGAGGCCACGTCGGCGAGCACTTCGACGCCCTGATCCGTGAGCAGGCGGACGCGGGTGACGGACCCGAAGAAGCTGGCGGCCACGACCGTGGCGCGCTGGCCCGGCATGCTCCCGTATGCCGTCGCCGACGAGTTCTCCTCGGGCAGGGGTTCGAGGTGGACGGCCTCCGGCCGGACCAGGGCCTCGATGACACTGCCCTCGGGGGGCGCCGTCCCGTCGATGCCGACGACCTGGCCGAAAAGCGCTGCGCGGCCGTCACGAACGAGGCCGGGCAGGTGGTTCATGGTGCCGACGAACTCGGCCACGAAAGGGGTCGTCGGTCGCTGGTAGAGCTCGTCGGGCGGGGCGCACTGCTCGACGACACCATCCCGCATCACGGCGATGCGGTCGGCCATCGACAGGGCCTCCTCCTGGTCGTGGGTGACGAAGATCGTCGTCACCCCGAGCTCGAGCTGGATCCGCCGGATCTCCTCTCGCAGCTGCACCCGCACCTTCGCGTCGAGCGCCGAGAGCGGCTCGTCGAGGAGCAGCACCCGGGGCTGCACCGCGAGGGCGCGGGCCAACGCCACCCGTTGCTGCTGGCCGCCGGACAGCTGGTGGGGGAACTTGTCGGCGTGCGCCGCGAGCCCGACGAGGTCGAGCAGCTCTGCCGCGGCTCGGCGCCGGTCCCGGCCGCCCTTGCCGCGGATCCGGAGCCCGAAGGCGACGTTGTCCGTCGCCGACATCGTCGGGAAGAGGCTGTAGCCCTGGAAGACCATGCCCATCTCGCGCCGGTGCACCGCCGTCGTGACGACGTCGCGACCGCCGACGAGCACCGATCCCGCATCCACCTTCTCGAACCCGGCGAGGATCCGGAGCGCGGTGGTCTTGCCGCACCCGGAGGGGCCCAGCAGCGCGACCAGCTCGCCCGCGCCGACCGAGAGCGAGAGGCCGTCGAGAGCCCGGGTGGAGCCGAAGTCGCGGACGACGTCGACGAACTCGACCGCCGACCCTCGGGACGTGTCAGGGTCGGAGATCCTGGCCGTGCTGCCCGTGACCGTCATCAGGACTCCTTGGGGGATGAGGGGGTGGCCCGGCGCGGACGCCCGAACCGCCGTGCACTCCGCGGTCCGGCAGCGGCGGCGATGAGCAGCAGGAGGACCCAGATCGTGACGAGGCTGAGCAGGGAGAGGCCGACCTGGAGCTGGCCGTCGGTGCTGCCGAACTGGCTCAGCCAGACGGGGAACGTCCCGAAGCTGAGGATCTTGGCAATGGTGAACTCGCCGAGCACCAGCGCGAACGCGAGCAGGGCGGCGTTGAGGATGGCCGTCCGCAGGGCCGGCACGACGACGAGCCACAGGGTCCGACCCCAGCCGGCCCCGAGGTTGCGTGCGGCCTCCACGAGGGTGGGGACGGCGGAACCGGTGAGACCGGCATCCAGGGCCCGGTAGGTGAACGGGAGCGCCAGCACCGTGTAGACCAGCGCCAGCAGGACAGGGGGGTTGCCCTGCAACGCGTTCATGACCGACGGCAGCGGGCTCTGCGCGAGGGCGTCGCTGCTCGACATCGTGATGAGGTCCCGCACCCCGACGACGAGGGCCACCGGCGGCACGACGAGAGGCAGCAGGCACGCGGCCTCCAGCCACCGCTTGGCGCCGGGATACCTCAGGTGGGCGAGCAGCATCGTCGGCACCATGAGGATCGTCGTCAGCACGACGGTCCCGACACCCAACAGCAGCGACTGCTGGAAGGCCGGCTGGAAGCCCGGCGCCGAGAAGAAGGCGGTGTAGGCGTGGAAGTCCACGCCGGTGGCGCTGTTGTGGATCGAGAAATAGAACGAGGCGAGCGCCGGACCGGCGAAGTAGACCGCGGCCAGGCCGAGGACGAGCACCCGCCAGACCGTCGCGACAGCGGGGCCGCGCTGGGTCACCGTAGCCATCGTGAGGTCCGTCGCTGGAGGGCCTGATAGGCGAGGGTGAG
This sequence comes from Lapillicoccus sp., assembly GCF_025353065.1. GTDB lineage: Bacteria > Actinomycetota > Actinomycetes > Actinomycetales > Dermatophilaceae > Lapillicoccus. The sequence goes on along the minus strand of NZ_JANXRJ010000086.1, from coordinate 10,434 downwards.
AGGCACGACGATGAGGATCATGTTGAGCGCCAACGCTGCTGCGAGGTTGTCCTGACCCACGAGGACGTTGCCGGAGACCGCTGTGTCGATCTGCAGCGGGGTGATGGCCAGGGTCCCGTTGGTGAGGGCGGATGCCGTGGCGAACGCCGACAGGGAGCTGCAGAAGAGCAGCAGCAGCGACCCGAGCAGGCTCGGCGCCAGCACCGGGGCGACGACCAGCCGCCAGTACTGCCAGGGCCGCGCGCCCAGGCTGGCCGCCGCCTCACGCCACTGCGGACGGATGCCCTCGAGCGCCGGGGTGATGACGAGCACCATCAGCGGGATCAGGAAGTAGAGGTAGACGAGCTCGACCCCCTTGAGGGAGTAGAGGCTGAAGTGAAGGTCGTCCAGGTTGACGCCGAACCACGAGTGCAACGCTGTCGTGAGGACCCCGGCGGTGCCGAGGACGGCGACGAACAGGAACGCGAGCGGCAGCCCCCCGAAGTTCGCGAGCACGGCGGACGAGCTCGACACCGCCTGCCGGACGAACGTGCTGCGCAGGCCACAGATCTGCCACGCGATGAGCAGCCCGGCGACCGCCGAGACGACAGCGGTGACGAGGGCGAGCTGCAGGCTGTTCAGGAGCCCGGTGCGATAGATCCCGGTCAGCGAGTCGACCCAGTTCTGCAGGGAGAACGCCGTGACCCCGGTGGTCGGATCGGCACGCTGGAATGCCGTGAGCAGCACGAGCGCACAGGGCAGCAGGAAGAAGGCGGAGAGGAACGCGACGAACGGCGCGAACCCCCACCACGTCGCGGGCGTGGGGCGGCGGTGAGCCCGGCCCGACCGGTGGGGCGAATCACCCTGTGACCGTTGCGGCGTCGGCTCACTTCCCCGGCCACCGCCACGGGCCGGCGCCGCGAGGACGCCGGCCCGGGACAGGGCCGTGGACGGCTCAGCCACCGACGGTCGCCGGCCACTTCTGGGTGAGGACCGCCTTGGCTGCGGCGCCCTGCGCGTCGGTGGGGAAGACCGGGTCCCCCGTGACCTTCGGCAGAGCCGCGGCGAGGGTCGCGTCGATGGTGCCGGCGGCCGTCATGGCTTGCTCGTTGGCCGGTCGGGCGCCGCCCTTGAGGAATCCGTTCTGACCCTCCACCGAATAGAGGTACTCCTGCCAGAGGCGGGCGGCCGCGGGGTGCGGCGCCGTCTTGCTGATGGCCTGGACGTAGTAGCCGGGGAGATGACCGTCGGCCGGGACGACGACCTTCCACGACCCGCCCTTCGCGTTGAGACCCGACGCCTTCGCCGCGTTGAGGTAGTCCCAGTCGAGCACGATGGGGGTCTCGCCACTCTCGATCGTGGCTGCACTGGCCTGGACCGGCTTGTAGACGCCGCTCTTGGCCAGCGCCCCGAAGAAGTCGATCCCTGGAGCGATGTTGTCCAGGGAGCCGCCCTTCGCGAGGGCGACCGCCCAGACCGCCTGGAACGCGGCGTTGGCCTTGAGCGGGTCACCGTTGAGGGCGACCTTGCCCTTGTATGCCGGGTTGTCCAGCGCCGCGAACGACGTCGGGCACGGGCTGACCTTGGCAGCGTCACAGCCGATCGAGACATAGCCGCCGTAGTCGTTGACCCACTCGCCACCGGCGGACTTCAGGGACGCCGGGATCTGGTCGAAGGTCGCCACCTTGTAGGGAGCGAAGAGGCCTTCCTTCGTCCCGCTGACCGCGAACGCCTGGCCGACGTCCACGACGTCCGGGGCCCGGCTCTGACCCTTGAGGCTCTTCATGGCCGCGATCTCGTCCGCGGAGGATCCGTCCGGGTTGTCGTCGGTGATGGTGATGCCGTACTTCTTCTGGAAGCCGTCCATCAGCTCGCCGTAGTTCGCCCAGTTGCGAGGTAGGGCGATGACGTTGAGCTTGCCCTCCTTCTTGGCTGCGGCGACGAGGGCGTCCATGCCCCCCGCGGCGGACGCCGAGCTCGCGGTGGCGGCGCTCGTACCACCGCCTCCCTCCGTCGAGGCAGCGCTGCTGCCGCAGGCGGTGAGGCTGATCGCAGCCACGAGGACGAGACCCCCCAGGGGGATCGCGTGGTGGTCTTTCACGGTGGGACTCCATCTGCTCGGGACAGCCGTACGGGTTCGGCTGCGGATAGATGGTGGAACGCCCGGCTGAGAAGGAGACCCGCGTCGGGTTGACGTGGGGTGAACTGTGGGTGAAGGGCGCCCGGACGGGAGCGATCGTCAGCGGATGCGCGATTGCGCCCCGACCAGCTACCGGACAGGGACGCGCGAACTAACCCGACCAGCGCTGTGTGAGGTGGTCGACGATCGGGCAGGTAAGAGGGAGCGGCACGCCACGGGTGACCGGCCCGTCGCCGACAACGAAGATCTGAGGAGCATCGTGAGCACCACACTGACCGGCAAGAAGATCGCCTTCCTGGTTGCCAACTCTGGCGTCGAGCAGGTCGAGCTGACCACCCCGTGGCAAGCGGTCGAGGATGCCGGGGGCGTCCCGGTGCTCGTGGCACCGGAGAAGGACACCGTGCAGGCGTTCACCAACGATGTCGAGAAGGCCGACACCTTCGAGGCCGACCACGCCGTCTCCGAGGTCTCCGCAGCAGACTTCGACGGGCTGGTGCTGCCGGGGGGGACCACCAACCCGGACGCGCTGCGTCTCGACGACGGGGCCGTCGACCTCGTGAAGCAGTTCGTGGCTGCGGGCAAGCCGGTCGCCGCGATCTGTCACGGGCCCTGGATGCTGGTGGAAGCCGGTGTGTTGCAGGGGAAGACCCTGACCAGCTGGCCGAGCCTGCGGACCGACATCCGCAATGCCGGTGGCACCTGGCGCGATGTCGAGGCCTCCACCTGCCCGGCCGAAGGGTTCACCCTGGTCACGAGCCGCAACCCCGACGACCTGCCGGCGTTCAGCTCTGCGGCGGTCGCGGCTTTCGCCGGAGCCTGAGCCGCCCCGTCACCGCTCGGACGGGGCCCCAGGACCGGGCTGCCGACCTGGGCGAGAAGTTCATCGGAAGGACTCCGGGATCGCACGCATGACGTCGGGGAAAGGAGGGTACGAGCCCCTGGACGTCGGGCCGACGGCGGACTCACCTATCGAGGAGTGACGGCATGCATCCAGCCGGACCCCAGTTCCCCCCCCTGTTGACGCCTGCCGAGGTTGCCGAGCTCTTCCACGTCGACCCCAAGACGGTGGGTCGGTGGGCCGCCAAGGGAAGGCTTCGCAGCGTCCGAACTCCCGGTGGGCACCGGCGGTTCCTCAGGTCCGAGGTCGAGGCTGCCCTGTATGCGGGGCGCAGGGTGGCGACCGACACCGCCCTCTCCGTGAATGAGCCTCGGCACGACTGAGCGGGCTCGCCGCTCACCCGCCTTTCTCGGCTCCGACCCGATCAGAACGAGGCGATCGGCTCAGGCGGCCATCCGCTGGAGCAGTGCCGTGTGGAACAGCTCGTCCAGGGGGATCCCGGCGGCTCGGGCCATCATGGGGATCACGCTCTGGCGGGCGAAGGAGCAGTAGAGCCCGGCCTCGAGAAACCACGCTCGACCCTCGGGGTCGATCCGGAAGTCGAAGAGGCTGTAGTCCCGGCACCCCAGGGCGAGGTGGCAGGCCCGCGCGGCGTCCCAGACGACCTGGGTGAGCGGGTCGCCGGAATCAACGATCCAGGCCCTGCTGACGTCCTTGGCCACGAGATTGAGGTCGCCACCACCATCCCTGCTGATCTTGTCGTCGAAGCCGCGGATGGGCTTGGTGGTGGGGTCGACGGCATACTCCTCGAGCGGAAGGCAGACGAGGTCGTCCCCCCTGACGACGATCCCGCACCTCACCTCCCGGCCCAGCTCGACGAACGACTCGACCAGGGCCTCGTCGGAATGCGTCCACGCCGCCTCCAGGGCGGCGTCGAGCTCGGCAGGCTCGCGCACCAGCCCGACCCCGAGCGAGTTGTCGGAGTTCACCGGCTTGACGACGACAGGCGGCTCGAGCGACGGGCGCATCCCGGGACCGAGTACCTCACCGCGAGGGACCCGCACGCCGGCCGCGGCCACCACCGCCTTGGCGCGCGCCTTGTGGGCTGTGAGGGCCATGACGTCAGGAGTGTTTCCCACGTAAGGGATTCGCAAGACGTCGAACAACCCTCGGTAGTGGGTCATGCCCGGCAGGCAGAACATCTGCGGCACCATGACGTCGATCGAGAGGGCCCCGATCCGGTCGATCGCAGCACCGACGCTCATGGCCGGCGCCGCCTCGATGGCCGCGTCGCTCAGGTCGGTCGGGAAGCGCCAGCCGCCGTCGGGAGAGACGTAGGCCACCGAGGGCTCGTAACGTCCTGGGTCGTGGATCGACTCCAGGCAGTCTCGGGCATACAGCCGCGAGAGATCGGCGGAGAAGTCGTTGACCGCGGAGCCGACGAGGTGCAGGACGCGCAGGGCCATCGGTCAGTCCCCCGCTGCCTCGACGAGCTTGCCGATGTTGAAGTCGATACGGATCCACGCCTTGCGGTGCCTCAGGTTCTGCAGGAGGAGCCACGGCATCTGCACGTGGTGGGCCATCAGGAAGGGCAACGGGTCCGACCAGGCGAAGATGGCCTCCTTGCCCCGGAGCACGGTGCGGAGCCGCTCGGGGAACGATGCCGGATCCGCCATCAGTCGCCACAGCTCGTGGTAGAGCCAGTAGGTCGGCCGGCTGGCTGCGAGGGGCTCGATCCTCGACCGGCCGGACTCGAGGTAGGCGGCCGCGAGATCGGGGTGGTCGTAGAACATCGTGATGGCCGAATGCGTCCGCGGGTTGCACTCGATGGCGTAGACGCGCCCGTCGTCGGCCCGGATGAAGTCGAACGAGACCTGCCCCGTGAGGTCGAGCGCCTTGACGAACCGCGTGACCCACTCCGTGATCTCGGGCTGCTGGACCATCTCGTAGTTGACCTGAAAGGGAGAAGAGGTGCAGCAGCAGTGTGCCTGGACGATCCCCTCCCGCACGGTGCTGTGCGTGCAGTACTCCTGGCCGGGGATGAACGCCTGCATGATCCAGGGGTTGCTGACCGAGATCGGCAGCGCCTGGACGAATGCCATCGTCTCCGCCGGCGACGGGAGTGGCAGCTGAGTCAGGTCCAGCCGGTGCACCGGGTCGTAGGCGATGCTCTTGAGGATGTAGGTATCGGCCTTGCTCCGGAAGTCGAAGTCGACCACCTGCTGGGGCGACGTGATGAGGTGGAAGTCAGGCACTGACAGACCCAGCTTCGTTGCCAGAGCAGAGAACTGGTACTTGTCGTCGAGCGTCGTCACCACCTCCGGATCAGCCGTGAGGACGTCGCAGTAGGCAGCCAGGAAGCGCTTCGACAGGGCGTCGTACTGGCTGGCCACCGGGCTGCAGACCGGGACGTAGACGTCGACGCCCTCGCTCGTGACCACGTCCCTGAGCGCCTCGAGGTAGCCCACAGCGTCCGGTGCGGGGACAGTGTGGAACTGCGCGACGGAGTTGGAGAACCGGTGCCCGGTCAACCGGTACTTCGTCGACTCGACGAGGATCACCCGGTGGCCGGACTCGTGGAACGACCGGGCCAGCTGGAGCGCCTTGGTCATCTTCCCTCCGCTCACCATGATGGTTCGGGGGTCTGCGGCGAGGCGGCGCCGCGGTTTCACCCACACCCCGCGGACGAGGGCCACGATCGTGAGGAGCAGGTTCCCGGGAAGGGCCAGGAGGAGGAGGACCAGCGCGCCGACCGTCTTCAGGGCCGGGTCCGGCGACCCTGGGCCGCTCGTCGTCACCGGAGATCCGGAGCCGTGGGCCCCTCGCCGTACCCGGCCACCATGCCGCGGTGCATCACCCGGTCGCCGACGACATCCGAGTGGTCACCTCGATGGAGGACGCAGCCGTTGTCCCACATCACGACGTCACCGGGGGACCAGGCATGCCGGTAGACGTTGTCCGGGGCTGTCGAGTGCTCGAACAGGTAGGCGACCATCTCGGCGGCCTCGGTCGACCCCATCCCGCTGATGGCCGAGCACCGCTGGGGCGTCGACATGTAGAGGGCGGTGCGACCGGAGATGGGGTGGCGTCGGAAGATGGGGTGGTCGGCGGACGTCTCGTCGTCGTCGCCGAGCTCCAGCCCTGTGACGACGTGCGTGATGTGCCGTCCGCTGAGCGTGTCCACCACCTCGGGTGGCAGGGTGTCGAAGGCACGGTACTGGTTGGTGAAGAGGGTCTCCCCGCCCTGCGCCGGGATGGTGACGGCCCGGAGCGCCGTATACGCGGGAGGTCGCCTCAGGTAGCTGGTGTCGACGTGGAACGTGCTGCGTGGCGGTTCCGCCCGCCCGACGTTGCTGATGACGTTGAGGTCGGGAAAACCGGGGACCGGGACCTCACCCTTGGCGAAGGCGAGATCCCCGAACTGTCGGAGGAAGGCCAGGAACGCCGGGTCGCCGACGTCCTGGCCCGGGAAGACCACCACCCCGTGCTCCGCGAGCAGGGCACGGAGGGCCGGGATCTGGTCGGACGTCAGGTCGCCGATCTGCAGGTCGGTGACCTCGGCGCCCACCGGGCGCCACGTCGAGGTCTCCATGGTCTACCTCGTTCCGGACATGGGACAGGTTGCGTCGCAACGGTTCTCAGTCATGGGGGGTCTCCTCCGGCGTGTCCACCCTGCGGATCAGCGAGAGCCCGTCCCGCAAGGGAAGGAGCACCTGCTCCACACGCGGATCGGCCGCCACGGCGCCGTTGAAGGCAGCGATCGCCGCACCGTTCGGTGTCGACGCGCGTGAGGTGTAGGGCTGACCCTGCATCAGCGTGTTGTCCACGCAGATGAGGCCATGGCGGTCCAGCAGGTCGCCGGACAGCAGCACCTCGAGGTAACCGAGATAGCCCGCCTTGTCGGCGTCGATGAAGACGAGGTCGAAGCGGTCACGCGCGGCGCACAGCGCATCGAGCGTGTCCGACGCCGGTCCGACCCTGACGTGGATCTTGTGACCGTCGGGGGACTCCGCGAAGCAGCGCCCCGCGAACGCCGCGACCTCCGGATCGAGCTCGCAGGCCACGACCTGCCCGTCGTGCGGGAGGGCCTCCGCCATGGCCAGCGCCGAGTAGCCCGTGAACATCCCGATCTCCAGCACCCGGCGGGCCCGGGTCAGGTGCACGAGGAGCTTCAGGGTCTGACCCTCGACGTGGCCGGACAGCATCTCCTGCTCCACCGGGGTCTCGCCGGCATACCGGCTCCAGTCCTCGGCCGCGGTCCGACGCGCCAGCTCACGCAGCGCCGGCGACTCCGGCGTGGTGCACAGGTCGAGGTAGGGGTCCAGCCCGTCGGCGAGCTCCCAGGCACGGCGCAACCGCACCCGGAGACCCAGCTCGACGCCTCCCATCGCGTCGAGCTCCTCGGTCAGCTCGGCCAGCTCCGCAGCCAGGATCCCGAGGGGGGTGACGGGCCGGGCGGCGTTCACCGGAGCGAGAACGGAGGTCATGGACTAGACCGCCCGGAGGACGTCGTCACGCGACTCCCAGGACATGAACATGTCCTCGCCCGCGCCGTCCCGGGGGTAGTCGCGACAGACGCCCTTGTGCAGCTCGACCATCCGGTCCAGCTCGCTCGTGGTCAGGTCGTTCAGGAAGACGCAGCTGCCGATGGGGCTCGGGACGGCGGCCCTCAGCAGGCCGTTCCTCGTCTGGAGGATCGACTCCGTGGCCTTCCGCACCAGCTCGGGCGTGAGGTACGGGCTGTCGATGGCCAGACCGATGCGGCTCATGAGTCGGATGACGCGGTCCCGGTCGCCGACGGTGATGGTGCCACGCGCGGCGGCGATCGTCGTCGACAGGGCCATGTCGATGGAGATGGCGTGGCCGTGGAACATCGGGGTCTCGGGGGTCAGCTCCAGCGTCGGGCTCCAGGTGTGACCGAAGGCGATGACGCGATCCAGATCCAGCTCCTGAAGGTTCGGCACCTCGAGCCGCAGCATCGTGTCGATCGCGTCATAGGTCACCCGGTGCGCGACCTCCCGGATGTCCTCGGTCCCGTCGAGGTGGCCGAAGCGGGTTCGCAGCAGGTCCTCCCCGTGCTCCTCGAGCAGGCCGAAGATGCCGTTGTTGGCGACGACGGCGATCTTGAGCAGCTCCGCCATGCCGTTGCGCACCTGGTCGGTCGGCAGGGTGCGGAGGAAGGAGAAGTCCAGGATGACCTTCTGGGACGCGTGGTAGGCCCCGAGCCGGTTCTTGGCCTTGCCGTGGTTGACGGCCACCTTGATGGACACGCTGGCGTCGATGAGACCGATCAACGTGGTGGGGACGCGGATGTAGTTGGACGAGCGACGGTAGGTGGCGCAGGCCAGACCCGCGACGTCGGTGACCAGGCCACCTCCGACCACGAGCACCGGCTCCTTTCGCAGCAGGCCGAACTCACCGAAGGCGTCGACGATCGTCTCGAGCGTGCGCAGGGTCTTGTCGGTCTCCTTGATCCGGACCGTGAGCACCGTCAGGTCGATCCCGTAGGCGTCGAAGTAGGCCGTCATCTGCTCGTGATGGTGCTGGTGGACGACCTCGTCCACGACCATCAGGCAGCGTCCGAACACCTGATAGCTGTCGGCGATCTCGGTGTTCCCGATCGCGAACGCGCCGTCGACGTAGACCAGGCTGTAGTCGATCTTCTCGTAAGCCTCGACGTGGAACGCCTTGTCGGTCACTGTGACCGAAGCCGAAAGGGTGCTCATGATGCTCCTCCGCTCTGGTGGCGGGCACGCGTGTGCGACGCGCGCAGCTCCGCGAAGTCCAGCAGGCTCACGACCCGGCGGGCCGCCGTGAAGTCCTGCCCTGTGGTGTTTTCGTTGGGAAAGGCGACGCAGCCGAGCCCGGCCGCCACTGCAGCGGTGACCCCGTCCACGTTGTCCTCGATGGCGACGCAGTCGCCGACCTCCTCCTCGAGGTGGTCGAGCGCGAAGGCGTAGGCCGCCGCGTCCGGCTTCGACCGGTCCACGTCTGAGGCGTCCACGATCAGGTCGAAGTCGGCGGACGCGAGATCCGCTCCCATCGCGCCGATGAGTGCCGCGATGTTCTCGGCCGAGGTCGTCGTCACGAGGGCGACCTTGACCCCGTCGCTCTTCGCGCTCCGGAGCGTGTCGACGACGCCCGGCCGAGCCGGGACCTGCGTGTCGGCGAGCTTCTTCTGGAACAGCGTGGACTTCGTCCGATGGACGGCGCTCGCGTCGACCTCTTGCCCCCGCGACGCGGCATAGGCCGCGACCCGGTTCTGGCCGCCGCTCTCTCCCAGCATGGCGACATAGTCGTCACGATCCCAGTGCCATGCGAGGCCGTGCGCGTCGAACGCCTCGTTGAACGCCTGTCGTTGCAGCTCGGAGGTGTCGGCGATCGTGCTGATGGAGCCGAAAAGAATGGCAGCCATGCCCGTTGCTCGTTTCGGTTTTCGGAGCGCTACTGCGGGGGCACGTTGTTCGGCCTCATTCACGTCCTCGACCGCCCTCCGTCACACGGCTCGCGTGTCGATCGGAGAACGTCTACCCATAAAGGTCCATGACGCGAGCGCGAAGCGCATCTGACCTGAGGGTCGACTTCCCCATCCTCTCGCCGGAGGTGGGGAGGGGCCACGGAATCGGTTTTCTCCCGACGTGCTTCGGGTAACGTGACGCGATGGGTTTCGTGGACGTCGTCGAGCTGGTGGGCAAGGTGATCGACACCGCGGGCGTTGCGGTCGTGGTCGCTGGGGCCCTGGGTGCTGCCCTCGCCACGGTCACCCGGCTTCGGGGAGGCGAGACCGACACCTACGGCAGATTCCGCCAGCAGCTCGGTCGCTCCATCCTGCTGGGGCTGGAGTTCCTCGTTGCCGCCGACATCATCCGCACCGTGGCCGTCACACCGACCCTCGGCAGCGTTCTCGTCCTGGCCGTCATCGTCCTCATCCGCACGTTCCTCAGCTTCTCGCTCGAGCTGGAGATCACCGGCCGCTGGCCATGGCAGAAGCAACAGGGAGCGTCACCGACGTCCTGACGTCGCACATCCCTGACCACCGGGACGCCCCACCTGCGGCCTAGACGCAGTCACGCTCCGTCGTGACCTCGCAGCCACCACCCGCACCGCCGTACAAGGACGACCGTTCACCCGTTCACGTGGTCGTCGGGTGGATTCCCGTGCCCGTCGGGCGGGGCCGAGGCGTTCTGGCCGTCCCGGGCGAAACTGACCTCGACCGTCTCGAAGCCCTTGGTGCGTTGGGCCCGCGCCGCGTCGGCGTAGGTCCGCCGGTCGCCGTGGGTGAGGTCGACGTTGTCGGTGAACGGGGTCAGGAGGGCTCGTGGCGTGAGGTTCTTGGACAGCACCACGTTGATCTCCACCGCCATGACGAGGGAGACCGACGCGAGGTAGAGCCAGGCGATGAGGGCGAGGATGAAGGCGAATGCGCCGGTGGTCTCCGAGGTGTTCTTCACCACATGTTGGACGTATGCCGTGCCCA
>NZ_JANXRJ010000307.1 GCF_025353065.1 Lapillicoccus sp. | reverse complement strand
GGATCCCCGCCGCGGCACCCGGCTTACCGATGAGGTCGGTAGGACGGAGTGCTGACCCCAGCCCGTTGGGGTCAGCACTCCGTGTTGCCTCAGCAGTGAGGATGGCAGGGCCGGGCGCCGTATGCCGCCGCCAGCCCGTCCGTCCGCAGCCAGTCCAGGATCTGGTCCACCGTCCAGTCGGGGGACCTCCAGCTGGGGCACATGACCCACCCCTTGGGCGACGACGAAGCGCCACGTGGGGTTGGCCGCCGCCGCGACGCGGGCCGAGGCGATCGGCACCAGCCGGTCCTGGTCACCGTGCACGAGCAGCACTGGCACGGTGATGCTCTTCAGCATCGCCGCGTGCTGCCGCCTCCGGGCGAGGACCCACACCAGGGACCGCGCCGCCACGATGAGCTCGGCGTCCACGTCTTCGTAGCTCTGGCGCTGCCGGGCCAGCTCGAGGTGCTGCTCGACGACGGCCCGCGGCACGCGCGAGGGATCGACGCAGCAGAGCCGCAGGACCGCGAGCGCGACACTCTCGGCCGACCCCGAGGAGCGCCGTCGGGCGACGATGCTGCGCCCGACCGCGGGGATGGCATAGAGGCCGAACATGGCGGCTACCAACGGATCTGGCCTCGAGGTCAGTCCGACGGGCAGTGCAGGATCGATGAGGACGAGGCCGGCCACCGAGTCGGGGTGGGCCGAGGTCTGCAGGACCGCGATGAGACCCCCCATCGAGTTCCCGACCAGGATGGCGGGCTCGCGGCATACCTCGGCGAGGAAGCGGCCCAGGAGACGCTGGTTGTCGGTGACCGATGTCGACCTGCCGTGGCTCCGGGTCCGACCGAACCCGGCCAGGTCGAGGGCGAGCACCCGGCAGGTCCGCGACAGTGACGGCCCGACCGCGGCCCAGTTGACGTGCGAGCCGCCCAGGCCGTGCACACAGACCAGGAGCGGCCCGTCCGCCGGCCCGCCGTAGTCGACGTAGTGCACCGGACCACCGAGGTCGACCCACTGCGACGCCGGGTTCTCCGGCTGCGGCCGCCGGCTCTCGAGACTCACGTCGCCACACCGACCGCGTGGTCAGCGGCGGCGACCAGCTCGGTCATCGACGAGGAGATGCCGGTGGTGAGGACCTCGAGGTCGGGCACGGTGTCGTAGTCGGCAGTGACGCCGAACGTGAGGACGTCCCGGTAGGAGAAGATCGCCACCCCGATCCGGACCCGGTTGGCGAGCGGCACGTAGGGAAGGATCTCCTGCAGCTGGCGACCCATGGCGTAGAGCGTCGTCCGAGGTCCCGGCACGTTCGTCGTGACCGTCGCGATGCAGTGCTGGGGCAGGTGGAAGCCCACCCGCATCCCCAGCGAGACAGGCGGGAACGGCCCGTATGCCGCGATGGCGGTCATCGCGGCCCCCGCCTCCGGCTCCCCGGCAGAACGGCGCGCCCGCAACCGTTCCTGCACGGCGGCCAACCGCGCGGCGGGGTCAGCGAGGTCGACCGGGAGGTAGGGATACATCGTGGAGACACGGTTGTCGGGGATCGACTCGGCCCCCGGCTTGCGCATCGAGACCGGCACCATCGACCGCACCATGTGGGCCGTGGGCTCCTCGCCGCGAGACAGGAGCAGCCGCCGCAAGCCCCCGGTGACGGCCGCGAGGGCGACGTCGTTGACCGACCCGCCCAGCCCCTTGCGGACCGTCCGGATGTCCTGCAGCGAGACCTGGGTCCAGGCGTAGCGGCGGCTGCCGTCAAGGGGGCCGTTCAGCGACGAGACCTCCAACGGCACCAGGGCGCTCGCCATCGTCAGGAGACCGCTGACCGTCTGACCCGCCTGGTGGATGAGCTGCTGGGGCGACAGGAGCGCCGTGCCGAGGGCGCGCGCGCCCACGAGAGGGGTGCGGGCCAGGTCCCACGCAGCGCTGGCCGCGAAGGAGAGCGCCGAGGCCGGCCCGGCCGGCACGCCATCCACCTGCGCCGACGGGTCGTCGGGCACAGCGGGACTCGGCTGGGGCGTGGGTTCGAGAACCAGGCGGTAGAGGTCCGTGCCCGAGACCCCGTCGGCCATGCTGTGGTGCAGCTTCGACAGCAACGCCCACCGGCCTCCGGCCAGGCCCTCGCAGAACCAGTACTCCCACAGCGGTCGGCGACGATCCATCCGCCGCGACATCACCCGACTGATGAGCCGGCCGATCTCGGCCGGCCCGCCGGGCGAGGGGAGGGCGGTGTTGCGGATGTGCCAACGCACGTCGAAACCGGGGTCGTCCACCCAGGCCGGAGGCGCCAGGTCGAGGGGCACGGTGCGCAGGATCTGCCGATATCGGGGGATCGTCGGCAGCCGCGTCTCGATCATCCGCACGAAGTCCTCGAACACCGGTGCCGGACCGGCGAAGACCGCCATCGAGCCGATGGCCATCGACGTGGTGCCGTCCTCGTCCTCGGCGTCGATGAATGCTGCTGCCAGTGGTGTGAGGCGCTCCATGACGACCTTCCTGCCGGCCGCCTGCGGTGGTGGCCCCTCCCAGTCTGTCCGCAGAGTCGGCTGCGGCATCGGGCCGAAGGTCACGGGACTTTGGTCGCCTCCCACCCGACCCGCCGCTGCCTAGATTGGCCGCAGGGGAGACTGACGGCTATGGGAGAGGTGACCCGAGATGGCGTTCAACATCGCCTACCTGGTGCGCGAGGCGGCGAAGCAGCACTCCGACAAGGCGGCGCTGCTGTTCGACGGAGGATCGCTGACGTTCGCCCAGGTCGACGCCCTGTCCGACCAGATGGCCGCGGGTCTGCGCGCCGAGGGGTTCGGCCCGGGGGACAAAATCGGGCTGCAGCTGCCGAACCTCCCGCAGTTCGTGATCGCCTACTTCGCCATCCTCAAGGCCGGGTGCGTCGTCGTCCCCATGAACGTGCTCCTCACGACACCCGAGGTGGCCTTCCAGCTGGGCGACTCCCAGGCCAAGGCGCTCATCACCTGGGCCGGCACGGCCGAGCACGCGGCCAGGGCCGTGAGCGCGGCCGGGGTCAAGCACCTCTACGTCGTCAACACCCCGGGCACGCCGACCGCCGGCGTCGGGGAGCCGATGGAGACGTTGTATGCCGCCGCCGACCCGAACGTCCCCGCGCCGATGGAGCAGTGCGACCCCGGCGACACTGCCGTGGTCATCTACACGTCCGGTACGACGGGCACCCCCAAGGGCGCCGAGCTCACCCACTTCCAGCTGCTGATGAACGCCGAGACGCCCGGACGGCTGTTCGGCGTCCGCAGCGACGACATCGTCCTGGTGGTCCTGCCGCTCTTCCACGTCTTCGGACTCTGCAGCCACCTCAACCTCTGTATGCGCTTCGGCGCGACGATGTCGCTGCAGCCGCGCTTCGAACCGGAGAAGATCCTCGAGGTCATGCGGCGGGACCGTGTCACCGTCTTCGAGGGGGTGCCGACGATGTTCATCGCCCTCCTGCACCAGGCGGACATCGGCAAGGACGACATCACCACGCTGCGCGTCGGCGTGTGCGGTGGCGCGTCCCTGCCGGCCAAGGTCCTCGACGCCTTCGAGGCCAAGTTCGGCATCACGATCCTCGAGGGGTACGGGCTGACCGAGACGGCGGCGACGACGACATTCAACGTCAGCTCCGCGGACCGCAGGATCTACAGCGTCGGCAAGCCGATCTGGGGGGTGGACGTGCAGATCTGGGGTGAGGGTGAACGGGTTCTGCCCCCGGGCAAGGACCAGGTCGGCGAGGTCGTGATCCGCGGGGTCAACGTCATGAAGGGCTACTTCAACAACCCGGAGGCGACCGCGGCGGCCTTCACCCGGGGCTGGATGCGCACCGGCGACCTCGGCTACTTCGACGACGACGGCTACCTCTTCATCGTCGACCGCAAGAAGGACCTCATCATCCGCGGCGGCTACAACGTCTACCCGAGCGAGGTGGAGGAGTCGCTCTACGCCCACCCGGGGGTGCAGGAGGCGGCGGTCATCGGCATACCCGATGACCGGCTCGGCGAGGAGGTCAAAGCGTTCATCATCCCCCGTGAGGGCATCACCTTGACCGCGGAGGAGATCGTCGACTTCCTCAAGGAGCGGGTGGCCGCCTACAAGTACCCCCGCGTTATCGAGTTCCGTTCGGAGCTGGCGCACGGGCCGACGGGGAAGATCCTCAAGGGGGAGCTGCGCTGACCCCTGCTTCGACCCTGCCGGCCCCCTCAGGACCCCCCGTGCGACGACGGATATTCGGGGTGTCGCGCGAGC
>NZ_JANXRJ010000064.1 GCF_025353065.1 Lapillicoccus sp. | reverse complement strand
AGCAGCCAGTTGCCGTAGGAGAAGGCGTTGGCCGTGTCGCCGTCGACGTGCACGAGCTGGCCCATCATCGTGTGCTGGTGGCTGTCCAGCGTCGCGTGGAACTCGGCGAAGGACCGCTTGAACTCCTCCAGCCCCACCCAGGCGTTACCCGCTGGACCGAACTCCGCGACGACGTCCGGGGCGAAGACGAGGTCGAAGAGGTCCCAGGCCTGGGCGTCCAGGGCGAAGCCGTAAAGGTTCAAGAGCTCGATGATCGAGGCCTTGTCGGCGGTGTCAGCCACGCTGCTGCTCCATTCTTTGCCTGCGACATTTCGCGGCGCGCGTTGTGCCATGTTGAGGGCGCGACTGCGGTATTGTCAAGCACCAGTTCAAAGCCGACGGGGAGAACGAGGTGGCGGTCGTGAGCGAGGTGCCGGAGCCACGGGTCTCGCTGAACGAGGTCGCGTACCGCCGGCTTCGCAGCGAGATCATCACCTGCCGCTTGGCCCCTGGTCAGCGGTTGACTGAGAAGCAGCTGGCGGCCGACCTCGGGGTGAGCACCGCTCCGCTGCGCGACGCGCTGACCCGCCTCGATCACGAGGGACTCATTCACACCGTCCCCTTCAAGGGCTACCGCGTGGCGCCCCTCACTCCCCGCTCGATCGACGACCTGTTCGTGGTCTGGCGCATCATCGGTCCCGAAGTGATCCGCCTCGGCATGACCCGAGCGAGCGATGACCAGCTGGCCGCGGCGCGGGCAGCGTTCGACGAGATGGGTGACCGGGTGCCCGGCGACGCCGGGGCGGTCCACGACATCGACCTGGTCAACGCGACCTTCGGCACCTTGGCGGAGGCCACTGGCAACGATTACCTCGTGACCGTCTACCGGCGCCTGATGGGCGACATGAGCCGCATCCGTGCGCTCCGGCTCACCTCGGAGGTGGACGACCCCTCGGCGACCTCCGAGGGCCACTGGGTCCGCCACGTCTTGGCCGAGCGCGACCCCGATCGTGCTGCTGAGCAGGCGCGGCGCCACATCGACGAAGTGCACCAGCGAGTGCTTCAGGCAGTTGTGAGGTGGCCTTCGGTCATGAGCAGCGAAGTGAGCGTCAGCCAGCCCCGCTGAGCTGAGCCGGCATTGTCATGCGTTCCACGGAAAGAACATGTGTCCCTCGTGGGCGAGTCCCCCTCCCGACTTGAACAAAACGACCCTCTAGGGCAGGCCGGGCGCAGGGGGTTCAAGCCCATTGTTGTCGCTGACAGCGGGCTCAAATTTGATTGCGCCCTCTCATGGCCTGGGTTTGGCAGACCACGGCTCAAGTAAGACACGCCCGGTTCGCGATTGCCGAGCGATGAGTTCGAGCGGCGCAGCAGATTTGACCGCAGATTGACCGCAAGACGTTCGCGAACACTCGTGAACACCCATCAACCTCCAACGGTATAAGTGCAGGTCAGAGCCGGTATGACGGTCTTATTCGCGGGGCATCAAGGTCCCGGAACCGCGTTTACACCGCGGCTGTCGTCGGTTCGAACCCGGCCGGGCCCACGCACGTTACCGCGGACCGCGAGTCAGACCGTCACAGGCCGCGGTGATTCTCATCCTGTCGGTCCTGCGCGAACGGAGCAAGCGTGCCCCCGCCCGATGCGAAGTCTCAACCCGGGAAGTTCGTGTCCGACGCGTTCGACAAAGACGTCGACGACAGCTCGACGATTCGGTACAGCACCATGCTGAGGACCGATCCGGCCCCGCGAGGCGCAACCACCACCTCCTCCCGCGCCCAGGCGATCGCGGCCGCGTTGGCAGCCAACTTCGCCACGGACCTCCAGCCGGGTGCGCCGCAGGTTGCCTTGCGCCACGTCATCCTCGGCGTCGAGGAGCAGGTTTCTTGTCCGTTTTTCGGCTGGGTGCTGGTGTGGTCCGGGTCGCGGCCGGACATTAAGGGTCCCCCCGGGCCGGGCCGCAGAGATGGTGGGGATCAAGGACTCGGCCTGGAATGCCTCTTTGTCATGGTTGTCGACGCAACGACCCTGGAGCCGCGGATTGCGCTCCAGCTCTGCCGTCCGCGGCCCGAGTCCTGATGCACTGCGTCCGCGCAGACGATGGTGAGAACCACCGGTTCCGCGGACGCAGCGGAGCGGACGCTCAGTCGCCGGTCTCCGAGGTGGTGAAGACCGGCGCGCCATTGACGCATCGGGCGCTGACGCTCGTCTCGCCGTTGCCGCTGGTGGCGAGGAAGTGGACTCCGACCTGGTCGCTCTCGGTCTCCACCGAGAAGGACCACCCACTCTCCGGCGTGGCGAAGCCGAGGGAGATCTGACCACCCGTGCAGGTCGCGCCCACCCGGCCGCCCGTCACGGCTACGGCGTCGCTGGTCGACGCCGGCGGGGCGGACGTCGGTGGAGGTGAGGGCGCCGACGGAGGTGGCGGCGGGACGGGAGCCGGGACGGGAGCCGGGACGGTCGTCGTGTGCCGGGGCGCGGGCGTCGAGGGGGTGGCCGAGCCGGACGGCTTCGTCATCGGCGTCGCCGTCGGTGAGGTGGCGGGGGTCGGCGGGGTCGGGCTCGGGGCCGGTGAAGTCGTGGTCGGCGTCCCGGTCCGGTATGCCGTGCCGGGGACGCCGGTCGGTGCTGCCCGGGCCTCTCGTGCCTCCTGTGCCTCACGCGCTTCCCTTGCCTCGCGCGCCACCGGGGCCGGGGACAGGACGTCCCGCCCGACCCGGTCGATGACGAACCACACCCCGGTGGCACAGGTGAGCACGACGAGGGCCCAGGCGATGGTCCCGAGCAGGGCGCTGTGCAGGCGGCTCACCGCGGGTCTCCCCGGCGGCCACGAGCGAAGACGGTCACGGGCGTGCGGTACGGGTCATGGCGGTCCTCTCGGTCATCGAGGACGACCCGGCGATCCGGTTCGGCCTCGTGCGCGCCCTGGGGGAGCGGGGCCACGTCGTGACGACGTCCTCGACGGGGATCTCCGGCCTGCAGCAGGTCATCGACACCCGACCCGACCTCGTCGTCCTCGACCTCGGCCTGCCCGACGTCGACGGTTCGCAGATCCTGTCCATGCTCCGCGCGGTCAGTGCCGTCCCGGTGATCGTCGTGACGGCGCGGGACGAGGACGACGTCATCGTGGGTGCGCTCAATGCCGGGGCCGACGACTACGTCGTCAAACCCTTCGGGGCAGAACAGCTCGACGCTCGGATCCGTGCCGTCCTGCGGCGCGCGTCGGCGGTGACCGAGGAGGGGCCGGTCACCGTCGGGGACCTCGTCGTCGACGCCGTGACCCGACAGGTCACGCTGAAGGGCGTGCCTGTCGAGCTGTCCCGTCGCGAGTTCGACCTGCTGCTCCTGCTCGCCCGACGGGCCGGCGAGGTCGTGTCCAAGCGCGACATCCTCGCGGAAGTGTGGCGGCAGGCCTGGGGCGGCAGCGAACGCACCGTGGACGTCCATCTCTCGTGGCTGCGCCGCAAGCTCGGCGAGACAGCCGCCGAGCCGAGCTATCTGCACAGCGTTCGGGGGGTCGGCGTCAGGCTGGTCGCGCCAGAACCCGGACCCTGATGCGTCGACGGATCAGCTGGCTCGTCGCGGCCACGACCTCGGCCGTGATCGTCGCCTTCGTCATCCCGCTGTGCCTCCTCGTGCGCACCCTCGCCGAGGACCGCGCCGTCGCGGCGACGAACCAGGTGGCCCAGAACGTGGCCGTGATCGTCACGACGGTGGTCAACGAGCGGGAGCTGGCCAGCGCGATCGGCCTCATCGGCAGCGACGGGGTCCCCCGCACGAGCGTGCTGCTGGCCTCGGGGACGGTCGTCGGCGCCCGGGAGCGGTCGATGACCGCCGACCCGAGGGTGCAGCGGGCGCGGGACACGATGACGGCCTCCACCGACCGCACCGATGGCGGGGTGACGGTGGTGATCCCCGTGGCGGTCCCGGCCGGCCTGGCCGTCGTCCGGACCCAGACCACTGCCGAGCAGGCGCACCTCGGCGTGACCCAGGCGTGGCTGACGATCCTCGGACTCGGCCTCGTGCTCTTCGTCGTGGCCCTGGCCGCGGCTCGCAGTCTCGGCCGCCGGATCGGGACCCCCGTCGGCGACCTGGCCGCCGTCACCCACCGGCTCCGGCTGGGTGAGCTGGACGCGCGCGCCACACCGCGAGGACCGCCCGAGGTGGTGGAGCTCGGCGCCGCGCTGAACCAGCTGGCCGAGCGGATCGGGGAGCTGTTGGCCCTCGAGCGCGAGTCCGTGGCCGACCTCGGTCACCGGCTGAGGACCCCGGTCACGGCGCTGCGCCTCGACGCCGACCTCGTGCGGCCGCCGGATGTCCAGCGGCGGGTCAACGATCACGTCGAGCACCTGCAGCACACCATCGACTCGATCATCGCCGAGGCCCGCAGACCGGTCCGGCAGGGCCTTCGGGGGAGCTGCGATGCCGTGGCGATCACGACGGCGCGGGTCGACTTCTGGCGCCCCCTCGCCGAGGAGCAGTCGCGCGAGCTGACCACGGTCGTCGCCGGCCGGGCTCTCCCCGTCGCGCTCTCGTCCGATGATCTCGTCGACCTTGTCGACAACATCGTCGAGAACGTCTTCGCCCACACCCCGGAGGGGACCCCCATGAGGGTGCGCCTCCTCCGTCGAGCAGACGGGCTCGTCCACCTCACGATCGAGGACGGCGGGCCCGGGCTGAGCGACGCGGCGTCGGCAGAACGGGGAGCGAGCGGCAGTGGGTCGTCGGGGCTCGGTCTCGACATCGTCGCCCGGATCGCGGCGAGCGCCGGCGGGGCGATGCAGCTCGAGGCGTCCGACCTCGGAGGCGTCGCGGTGCACGTCAGTCTCGGCCCACCGGCTCCCTGATCGGCGATCAGCCGTCCGATCCTGCGGGTGGTTGGCCGTCCCCGGTCGGGCCGGAGGCGTCGTGCCCCTGCTCAGAGCCCTGCTCGGGCCCCTGCTCAGGTCCCTGCTCGGGCCCGTGGTCGTCGCCCGCGTGGTCGTCGCCGGTCGTCGTGGGCGCTGACGCCGAGCCGACGGCCGAGACGGGCTGAGGGGAAGCCGCGGCGGACGTCGGGGCAAGCCCAGCCGTGGTGACCGACGGCGCCGTGCTGGTGCGGGCCGCCGGCGACCGGGACACCACCGTCTGCCTCACGGCGGTGCTCGCCGTCGCCGGGGCCGGCGCTGCCACCGCGGCCGCAGGTGCCGCAGGTGCCGCCACGGTCACCTGCACGTGCGTGACGCAGTCCTGGCCCTCGAGCACCGCGGGGGAGACGCAGTCGGCGAACACGACGCGGGGTGCGGCCGCGGCCGGCCTCGAGGCGGCCGTCTTGACGGACGGGGGAGCGGCAGCGGCCACGCTGGCGGCGGCGGGGACGATCGCGAGGTAGAGGGCGACTGCGGCGCCGGTACCGACCGCGGCGCCGGCTCCGAGCACTCCGATGCGAGAGACGTTCACGGGTTCATACCTCTTTCTGGTGGTGGGTGGGACGCGCCCAGCGTGCTCGGCCGGGCGTCAAGGTCACACCCCACGAACCTCAAGGGACTGCTAAGCCTGCGAGGGCCGGGAGGTCAGTGCCCAGGTCCCTATGCCGCTCTTAACACGGCAATGACCCCACCTTGGGCTCACCGCAGGCAACGTCGATGACGACAGACCGAGACAGCGAGACGTGGCCCACGGCCCGTCGCCCCCCCGACGAGAGAGGCCCTCATGGCCACACCACTGACTGCTGCACAACGCGATCGGTCGCGCCGACTGGTCGGCGTGGCGACCGGCGCCGTGACCGCGATCACCATCGCGGGGGTCGGTGCCGGCGCGGCCGCAGCGGAGCGGATGACGGAGACCCACCGGGCGCAGAAGGCTGCGGCGCAGGCCGCGGCAGTCCTTGCCGGGACACCGTTGTCGGCCGGACCCCGGGCCGCGGTCGCCGTGACCTCGGTGCCGACCGTCGTGCGCCAGCGTGCCCAGCGGACGGTGGTCACGACGACGACCGTCGCTGCGGCCGCTGCGCCCGGCGTCGCCGCCCTCGGAGGGCAGCCGGTACGCGCCGGCGCGCCCTCCTCGGGCCGGGTCCTGGCCTCCTCTTCGGGCCCCGCCACCTCGTCCCGGCAGGCGGCACCCGCTCCGGTCTCAGCAGCTCAACCTGCCTCCGCTCCGGTGGCCCGTCCCGTGTCGGCTCCCGTGTCGGCTCCCGTCGCCCGACCCGCGCCGGCCCCCGCCCCCGCGCCGGCCCCCGCACCGCCGCCGATCAAGTCCACCGGGTCATGAGCGTGACCAGCAAGCCACGGGCGCAACGGATGCGAGCCTCGCCCTCCAGCTGCCGAACGACGGTCGACACCAGGGCGGACGAGCCGCGGACCGAGGCCAGGCACTGGCGTGCCCTGGGGACCTCCGTGGACCTGCAGGTCGCCGACCCCGAGCTCCTCGACGCGGCAGCAGACCTGGCGATGGAGGTGCTGACGGCCGTCGACGAGACCTGCAGCCGCTTCCGTCCGGACTCCGACCTCTCACGGGCCAACGCGTCCGCCGGCCACCCGGTGACCGTCTCCGAGGTGCTGATCGGCGCCCTGCGCGTCGCCCTCGAGGCGGCAGAGGTCACCGGTGGCCTCGTCGACCCGACGCTGGGCGAGCTCCTCGTGGCGGCCGGCTACGACCGCACCCACGCCTCGCTCGTGCCCTGCCGTGAGCCGGCAGCGTTGCCTGTGCGGGTGCGGAGCGACCTGTGGCGGGAGCTCGTCATCGACGGGGCCACCGTCACCGTCCCGCGCGGCACGAGTCTGGACCTCGGGGCGACCGGGAAGGCGTATGCCGCGGACCTCGTCGCCGCGGTCGTCGTGTCCGAGCTCGACACTCCCGTGGTGGTCAGCGTCGGCGGTGACGTGCGGGTCGCCGCTCCTCTCGGTCGGTCGACGTCCTGGCCGGTGGTCGTCGACCACACCCTCGCCGAGCACCTCGACGGCACCGGCGCCGCCCAGACGGTGGTCGTCGACGCCGGCGGCCTGGCCACGTCGTCGGTGGCGGCCCGTCGATGGGTGCGGGGTGGGCGCGAGTGGCACCACCTGTTCGACCCTCGGACCGGGTCGCCCACATCCGGTCCCTGGCGTTCGGCGTCGGCGACGGGGCGGACCTGCGTCGCCGCCAACAGCGCGAGCACCGCGGCGATCGTCCTCGGGGAGGCAGCGCAGGCCTGGCTGACCGAGCACCGCGTCTGCGCCCGGCTCGTCGCCGCAGACGGGCGGGTCGTCACGACCGGGGGATGGCCGTCCGAGGTGGGCTCCCGGCATACCGGCGCTCTCGTCGGGGGTGAGGGACGATGAGCTCACCCGTCCTCTGGTACCTCAACCGGGGCACCGGCCTCGTCCTGCTCGTGCTCTACACCGTCGTCCTCGTGGCCGGGATCGCGGCGACGCGTCGCCGTCCGGGGCCGCGGATCTGGCCCCGCTTCGCCGGACAGGCCCTGCACCGCTCCCTCGGTCTGCTCGCCGCTGCCCTCCTCGTCGTGCACGCGACCAGTGCGGTCGTCGACACCTACGTCGACATCCCCTGGTGGCAGGCCCTGGTCCCGTTCGGCGCCACCTACCATCCCCTCTATCTCGAGCTGGGCACCGTGACGCTCGACCTCACCCTCGCTGTCATCGTGACGGCTCTGCTGCGGCACCGGTTGCCGGAGCGGGTCTGGAGGGCGGTGCACCTGCTGTCCTACCCCGCATGGGCCACCGCGGTCGTGCACACCCTGGGGATCGGCACGGACGCCGGCGAGCACTGGGTGCGGATCGGCCTGTATGCGTGCGTGGCGGCGGTTGTCCTGGCCGCGGCCGCCCGGCTGGCGCCGACGCCCGTGGGGGTGGGCGTCCGATGAGCACGGTCACGACATCATCCGGTCGCCCCCGGCTCGCCCGGGCGCCGCGGACCACGCCACCCCCGGAGATCAGGGTCCTCGACGGGCCGGTCCTGCTCGCCCACCTCGACGACGGTCCCTCCCTCGAGGCCCACCGGCGGAGGTTCGGCCCGTGCCCGACGCTCGGGCTCGACGCCATCGTCGACGCGACCACCGCCGTGGACGTCCGCGGCCGCGGAGGGGCGGGTTTTCCCTTCTCCGTCAAGCTGACCACCGCAGCCCGTCGTCGTCGCCGGGTGGTCGTCGTCAACCTCGCCGAGGGGGAGCCGGCCAGCGCCAAGGACTCGGCGCTGGCGATCCTCGTCCCCCACCGCGTCCTCGACGGCGCGGCCTGCGTGGCCCACGCCCTCGGGGCGCACGAGGTGCACGTCGTCGTCCCCGGGGACCGCCCGGGCGTCGGCGACGCCGTGAGCCACGCCGTCACCGAACGACGGAAGGCCGGTGAAGGCCTTCGCTGGACGCTGCACCGGGCCCGCCCCGCCTTCGTCGCCGGGCAGGCGCGGGCGGTCCTCGAGCTGATGGCCGGCCGGGAGAACCTGCCGGTGACGGCCTGGGTGCCCGAAGCGGTCTCGGGCCACCGGGGACGACCGACACTCCTCTCGAACGGCGAGACCTGGGCCCAGGTCGGTGCCCTCCTGCGCGGGGGGCCGGAAGCCTCCGCGGCGCACGGTACGGCGGACGAGCCCGGGACGACCCTCCTCACGATCGCGAGGGACTGCCGCGACCTCGAGGGGACCGAGGGGACCGAGGGCAGTGCGACGACCGAGGTGGTGGAGGTGGGCTACGGCACCCCCTGGTCGGCCCTCCTCTCTGCGGAGCAGCTGGCCCGACCGGTGCTCCTCGGGGGCTACCACGGGACGTGGGCGCCGCCGGGTCGGTTGAGCGACGCGGTCGTCAGTCGATCCGGTTCGGCCGCCCTCGGTCTGGCCCTCGGCGCCGGTGTCGTCCTGCCGCTGCCTCCCGGGGCGTGCCCGCTGACCCAGACGAGCGAGATCGTCGGTTACCTCGCCGGGCAGAGCGCCCGCCGCTGCGGACCGTGCCTCAACGGCCTCCCCGCGCTTGCCGACGCGCTGACCCGGGTGGCGGCCGGACCGGAGGAGCCCGGCGACCTCGACGTCGTTCTCTCCGCACGCGATCGGGTCGATGAGCTGCTGCTGCTCGTCGACGGTCGCGGCGCCTGAGCCCATCCCGACGGCACCGTCCGCCTCGTCCGTTCGCTGTTGCGGGCCGTGCCCGACGAGACCACCCGACACGCTGCCGGCCGGTGCGACTTCACCCCGGGGCCCCTGCCACGAGGGGGTGCGACGTGACGGCGACCCTGCGCATCGACTGGCCGGCGTGCCAACGACGCGGCGTGTCCCCACTCGGCGCTGCGGCTGCTTCGCGACCGGTGAGGCCGCTCGGGGCGCCCGCCAGGGTCACCGCTGGATCAGGTCGGCGATCTCCTGGCCCTGCAGCGGCGAGATCTCGTGCGGGCCGAGGAGGGTGCTGTAGACGAGCCACCGGTTGCGCCGTGCGACGGCCCGCAGGTTGCGGCTGATGACGAAGACGTCGAGCTTGCCGTAGACGAGCTCGGTGGGGAGAGCGAGCTTCAGCAGGTCGGTGTAGCCCGAGGTCTGCATGATGGTGTGCTCGAGGCTCTTCCTGAACGCCGGCCAGGTCTCCTCGGTGATCTCCATCCCCTTGACCATCGGCGCGAAGGTGTCGAGCCCCTCGGCGGCGCTGATCGTCAGGTCGGGCTTCTCGGAGATGAGCCTGAAGATCCCGAGGTATGAGCTCTCCCGCTCCCAGAACCGGAGCGGATTCTTCTTGAGGGTGATCTTGCGGAAGACGGGGCTGCCCAGCAGCACGAGCCGGCTGGCGAGGTCACCCCGCGTCAGGGCTACCCGGGCAGCGACGAGGCAGCCCATCGAGTGGCCGGCGATCGTCGCGTCCGTCACCCCGAGGCTGTCGAGGGTCGCGATGACGGCGTCGGCGTGGTCGTCCGTGCCGTAGCGGACGTCCGTCGGCTTGGGGGCGTCCCCGAAGCCGAGGAGGTCGAGGGCGATGACCCGGTTCTTCGAGTCGTCGAACTTCTCGAGGACGTAGGTCCAACTGCGGAAGTTGTTGCCCAGGCCGTGCAGCAGGACCACCGGCGGGCCGTCTCCCCGGTCGACCTTCACCGGCAGCTGGGACGTCATGCCAGTGCTGCTGTCAGCGGTGGGCGAGCTTGCGCGCGATGGGCCCCAACGTCTGTATGCCGGTCACCAGGTCGAGCCGGTCCGAGGCGGCCGACAGGGCGGCATACTCATCGTCGGCCAGGGTGATGTCGGCGGCCGCAGCGTTGCTCTCGAGCTGGGCGACGCTCGAGGCGCCGGGAATGGCGACGACGTTGGGGTGGTGCACGAGCCAGGCGAGGGCGATCTGTGCCGGCGAGGCGTCGTGGGCGTCGGCGACCTCGCGGAGGCTGGTGATGAGACCGGTCGCCCGACGCAGGTTCTCGGGAAGGAACATCGGGTTGAAACGGCGAACTCCGTTGGTGGGCAGGTGATCCGCGTCGTAGCGACCGGACAGCAGTCCCTGGCCCAGCGGGCTGAAGGCGATGACGATGCGGCCCGTCGCCTCGGCCCAGGGCAGCAGGTCGTGCTCCGGCCGCCGGTCCACGAGGCTGTACTGCACCTGGTTGGACAGCACCCGGGAGCCGAGCGCCGCCTCGGCCTCCTGCCACCGGCCGAGCGAGTAGTTGGACACACCGACCTCGCCGACGAGCCCGACCTTCTGCAGAGCCGCCATCCCCCGCATCGTGGTCCGGTCGCGGACGACGGGGTTGGGCTGGTGGACCTGGTAGAGGTCCAGGCGGTGCACCCCGAGACGGTTGGCGCTGGCCACCGCCCGCTGCTCGACGACGGGTGCGGTCGGCAGCACGGGGAAGACCTTCGTCGCGACGAAGGCGTTGCTCGCGTCGTCCCCGAGGGCCTCCCCGAGGATGCGCTCGCTGCGACCGAAGCCATAGACCTCGGCGGTGTCGAACAGCGTGACGCCCAGCTCGAGGGCGCGGCGCACGATGGCGGTCGAGCCGGCCTCGGCGTACCCGTCGCCGTAACCCCACTCCGACGACCCGAACTGCCATGTCCCCAGGCCGATGACGGAGATCTTCTTGGGCGTCGGGACCGAGGTGAGGTAGCGCATGCTCCAGTGAATCATCGGACCCCGGCCGATCTCGACCCGCCCCCGCACCAGGCTGCGCCGACGCGCGGAGACCCCCCTCAGCCGCCGTGGAGGAACATGAGTCAGGCTGGTGCCCGTGCCCAGCAACGAGACCCTCATCTTCGTCCTCTTCGGTGCCACCGGCGATCTCGCCAAGCGGATGGTGCTGCCCGCCTTCTACGAGCTCTTCACCCGTGGGCTGATGCCCGACCAGTGGCACCTCGTCGGCAACGGTCGTGGCGACGTGGCCCACGAGGACTTCCGCGCCCACGTCCGGCAGGTGCTCGACGAGTTCGGCCCCAAGGAGATCGACGAGAAGCAGTGGGACGACTTCGCCGGGCGGCTGCGCTTCGCCGGCGGCG
>NZ_JANXRJ010000024.1 GCF_025353065.1 Lapillicoccus sp. | reverse complement strand
CCGCCGGCTCGACGCCGACGGCATCCGCGCGCTGCTCGACGACCCGGCGGGTCCGCGAGCTCGGTAGGGGCACGCGCACATCCGTGCCCCGCCCCCGACCGCAGCTCCCGACCATCGACCTCGAGGAACCGAACAGAACATGGAAACCGCTGAGATCCGCCGCCGCTGGCTGACCTACTTCTCCAGCCGCGGTCACACCGTCGTCCCCTCGGTGCCGCTGCCCTTCGACGACCCCAACCTGCTGTTCGTCGCCGCCGGCATGGTGCCCTTCGTCCCCTACTTCGTGGGTCAGGAGACGCCGACGTTCGCGCGGGCCACCTCCGTCCAGAAGTGCGTCCGGACGCCCGACCTCGAGGAGGTCGGCAAGACCAGCCGGCACGGGACCTTCTTCCAGATGAACGGCAACTTCTCCTTCGGCGACTACTTCAAGTCCGGCGCCATCAGCTACGCCTGGGAGCTCCTCACCACCTCCACGTCCGACGGCGGCTACGGCCTCGACCCCGAGCGGCTGTGGGCCACCGTCTACGAGAACGACGACGAAGCGGCCGCGCTCTGGCTCGAGCTCACCGCCATCCCGGCCGAGCGGATCGTCCGACGGGGCAAGCTGGACAACTACTGGCACATGGGGATCGCCGGGCCCGGCGGACCCTGCAGCGAGATCTTCTACGACCGCGGCCCCACCTACGGCCAGGAGGGTGGACCCACGGTCGACGAGGACCGCTACATGGAGATCTGGAACCTCGTCTTCATGCAGGACGAGCTGAGCGAGGTCCGGGCGAAGGACGACTTCGACATCCGCGGCCCGCTCCCCGCGAAGAACGTCGACACCGGTATGGGGCTCGAGCGGCTCGCCAGCGTCCTGCAGGGCGTCGACAACCTCTACGAGATCGACGAGGTCCGTCCCGTCCTCGATCGCGCGGCCGAGATGACCGGCAAGGTCTACGGCGCCAACCCCAGCCACGTCGCCTCCCGGAGCCACCCCGACGACGTCCGGCTGCGCGTCGTCGCCGACCACGTCCGCACGTCCCTGATGCTCATCGGCGACGGCGTGATCCCGGGCAACGAGGGCCGCGGCTACGTCCTCCGCCGGATGCTGCGGCGGGCCGTCCGCTCGATGCGGCTGCTCGGCTACGACGACCCGAGCCTGCCGCAGCTGCTTCCGGTGAGCATGGAGGTGATGAGCCGCTCCTACCCCGAGCTGCGCTCCGACTTCGGCCGGATCAGCCATATCGCGTATGCCGAGGAGGAGGCCTTCCGTCGCACCCTCGCCTCGGGAACGACGATCCTCGACACCGCGGTGAACCGTCTGAAGCAGGCGCCGGACACGACGCAGCAGCTGAGCGGTGCCCAGGCGTTCGCCCTCCACGACACCTACGGCTTCCCCATCGAGCTCACCCTCGAGATGGCCGCGGAGCAGGGCGTCGAGGTCGACGAGCCCGGCTTCCGCCGGCTGATGGCCGAGCAGCGCGACCGGGCCAAGGCCGACGCGCGGGCGAAGAAGAGCGCGCACGGTGACACCTCGGCATACCGGCGGATCGCCGACGCGATCGGCCACGACGTCGAGTTCACCGGCTACGACGAGGTCGTCTCCGAGGGCCGGGTCGCGGGCATCATGCGCGACGGGCAGAACGTCCACGAGGCCCGGACCGGCGACGACATCGAGCTCGTCCTCGACCGCACCCCGTTCTACGCCGAGGGCGGCGGCCAGCTCGCCGACGGCGGCCGGATCGAGCTCGCGAACGGCGCCATCGTCGAGGTGCGCGACGTCCAGAAGCCGATCTCCGGGCTCGTCGTCCACCGGGCGACGGTCGTGTTCGGTGAGGTGGCCGAGGGTGAGCTCGTGCAGGCCGAGGTCGACGTCGAGCGACGCCGCTCGATCTCGCGTGCCCACACGGGAACACACATGGTGCACAAGGCGATTCGTGAAGCGCTGGGGGAGACCGCGACCCAGGCCGGGTCGGAGAACGCGCCCGGCCGGTTCCGGTTCGACTTCAACGCGCAGCAGGCGGTCCCGACGACTGTCCTCATGGACGTCGAGGCGAAGGTCAACGCCCTGCTGCTCGACGACCTCCCGGTCCACGCCGAGATCATGACCCAGGACGAGGCGCGGGCCAGCGGGGCCATGGCGCTCTTCGGCGAGAAGTACGGCGACGCCGTGCGGGTGATCTCGGTGGGCGACTGGGCGAGGGAGCTCTGCGGCGGCACCCACGCGCAGCGCTCCAGCCAGCTCGGTCTCGTGAAGCTGCTCGGCGAGTCGTCCATCGGCTCGGGCGTGCGCCGGGTCGAGGCGCTCGTCGGCGCCGACGCCTACTCCTACCTCGCCCGTGAGCACGCCATCGTCGGCCAGCTGACGGAGGTGCTCAAGGGCCGCCCCGAAGAGCTGCCCGAGCGCATCGCAGGCATCCTCGCGCGGCTCAAGGACGCCGAGCGGGAGATCGCCTCGGCGCGTCAGGAGAAGGCCCTCGCGGGGGCCGGCCGGTTGGTGGACACGGCACGTGACCTCGGTGGCGTGAGCTTCGTCAGTCACGACGCGGGCGACATCGCCCCCGACGACCTGCGCACCCTCGTCCTCGACGTGCGCCAGCGCCTCGGGAACGACCGCGCCGCGGTCGTCGCGATGGCCGGCGCGGCCGGTGGGCGTCCCGTCGTCATCGTCGCCACCAACGCGGCGGCCCGCGAAGCGGGGGTCAAGGCCGGCGTGCTCGTCCGGCCCGCGGCCCAGCAGCTCGGCGGCGGCGGCGGCGGCAAGGACGACGTGGCCCAGGGTGGTGGGACCGACCCCGCCAAGGTGTCGGACGCGCTGGGGGCCGTCGAGATCGCGCTGCGTGAGCGCGGCTGACGCGCCCACCGCGGCGCGACACGCCCGGGGCGGGATGTGGTCCACTGGGTCGATGAGCGACGGCACCCCGGTCACCGACGGTGTGAGCACGTCGTCGCGCACCGGCGTGCGGCTGGGTGTGGACGTCGGGAGCGTCCGGGTCGGGCTCTCGGCGAGCGACCCGTCGGGTCTGCTCGCCTCCCCCGTCGAGACGGTCGCTCGCGACGCCCTCGGCGGAGCCGACCAGCACCGGGTGGTCGAGGTCGCGGCGGAACGGAACGCCCTGGAGGTGGTCGTCGGGCTCCCACGCTCGCTCACCGGCGCCGAAGGCGCAGCGGCCGCGACCGCACGGTCGTATGCCGTGGAGCTGGCGACCCTGCTCGCCCCGACCCCGGTGCGCCTCGTCGACGAACGCTTGACCACGGTCGACGCGCACCGCAGACTACGCGAGAGCGGCGTAGCGGGTCGTGCGCAACGTGCCGTGATCGACCAGGCCGCCGCGGTGCTCATCCTCCAGAACGCACTCGACGCCGAGCGCGCCTCCGGACGGGCGCCGGGGGAGCTGGTCCGGCCCAGCAGGCTCACCGAGGCGGTCGGTGCGCGACCACGACGACGGAAGAAGACACCGGCAGGCCGATCGGTGGAGCCCGTCCCGGGCTCCGGGGAGTCCGTGGGGGACTCCACCGGTGGGAACGACCGCGTGACCAAGACAGAGGAACCCCGATGACCGATCCTCGCCATCCCGGCCCGCGGGGCCTCGACGAGCTCCGCGACCCGGTCCAGCCGGGCGACCCGGGCGACCCGGGCGGGCTGCTCGACCCGCTGGAGCCGGCCGACCCGTTCGCCGACGAGCCGGCCGACCCGTTCGCCGACGAGACGGACGAGACCTACGAGACCGTTGAGACCCACGAGGCGTACGAGGCCTACGAGGGCCATGATGGTTTCGACGACGAGGCACTGCCGGTCACCCGGGCCGAGGTCCGGGAGCAGCAGCGCGACCGGCGTCGTGGCCGCAGCCGCCGGGTCCGGGGCGTGATCGTCCTCCTCGTCACCCTCGCGCTCGTGGCGGGGGCCGGCTGGGCGGCCGTGACCTACCTCCGTCCTTTGCTGTCCTTCTCCTCGGAGAGCGGCGACTATCCCGGTCCCGGTACCGGCGAGGTGGCGATCACGGTCAAGGACGGTGACACCGCCTCCGCGATCGGGGCCACCCTCCAGGCGGCCGGCGTGGTCAAGACCGCCCGGGCGTTCGCTCAGGCGGCGGCCGCCGACCCCAAGGGCAACACCATCCAGCCCGGCAGCTACACCCTGAGATCGCAGATGACGGCAGCGGGGGCGCTGGCGCTGCTGCTCGACCCCGCCGGCCGGTCGGTGCCCCGCGTCACGATCCGTGAGGGCCTCTGGGAGTCGGAGACCTTCGCGCTGCTGGCCAAGGCGAGCGGTCTCCCGGTCTCCGACTACGTGGCTGCCGCGAAGGACACCGCGGACCTCGGGCTGCCGGCGCAGGCCAAGGGCAACCTCGAGGGCTATCTGTTCCCGGCGACCTACGAGTTCGCCAAGGGGTCGACTGCCGCGGAGCAGCTGGCGCAGATGGTCGCCAAGACGATGCAGGTCCTGACCCGGCTCAGGGTCCCGCCCGCGTCGATGGAGCGCACGCTGACGATCGCGAGCATCGTCGAGGCCGAGGGGCGTCTCGCTGCCGACCGGCCGAAGATCGCCCGCGTCATCGAGAACCGCCTGGCTGCCCCGATGCGCCTCCAGCTCGACTCGACGGTCAGCTACGGCGTCCAGAAACGGGCCCTGACGACGACCGACGCCGAGCGGGCCAACCCCAACCCCTGGAACACCTACGTCCACGACGGGCTGCCGGTCGGCCCGATCAGCAACCCCGGCGAGGTCTCGCTCGCCGCGGCGATCACTCCCGAGGCCGGACCCTGGCTCTACTTCGTCACCGTGAACCCCGCGACGGGGGAGACCAAGTTCGCGACGACGGACGCCGAGCACCAGCAGTACGTCGCCGAGTTCCAGAAATGGTGCTCCGACAACCCGGGCAAGTGCTGAGCGGACGTCCGTGCCCTTGCCCCGATCGCTGACCCTCCCTGCGTCGCTGCCGTCGGACTCCCGGCGCCGGGCCGGCGTGCTCGGCCATCCCGTCTCCCACTCGCTCTCGCCGGGGCTGCACCGGGCGGCATACCGGGCGCTCGGGCTGGTGGACTGGTCCTACGACGCCACGGACGTCGACGCGCTGGAGCTCGTCGCCCACGTGGCCGGGCTCGACGCGACGTGGGTGGGACTCTCGCTGACGATGCCGCTCAAGGAGGTGGCCTTCGACGTCGCGTCGGCCGTGAGCCCTCTCGCCCGCGCGACGGGCGCGATCAACACGCTCGTTCGTCGCAGCGACGGGTGGCACGGTGACAACACCGACGTCCACGGGCTCGTCGTCGCGCTCCAGGAGGCGGGGGTCGAGCAGCTGACCGATCTCCTCGTCGTGGGCTCCGGCGCGACGGCCCGCTCGGCGGTCGCGGCCGGCAGCCGGCTCGGGGCGACCCGGGTCACGTTCATGGTGCGGGGCGCCGCCCGACCCGAGACGGTCGCGCAGGCGAGGGAGGCGGGGCTCGAGGTCGCACAGACACCGCTGGGCCGCTGGCCCGAGGTCGTCGAGGTGGTGGTCGGCACCATCCCGCCGACGGCGACCTCCACCTGGGCCGACACCCTTCCCGAAGGGGGGCGCGCCCTGCTCGACGTGGTCTACGGCGACGGTGCCACCCCCCTCGTGCTGGCGGCGGGCCGAGCGGGGTATGCCGTCGTGCCCGGCACCGAGATGCTGCTCCACCAGGGCGCGGAGCAGGTCCGGTTGATGACCCGGCACGAGCCGCCGGTCGATGCGATGCGCGCGGCCCTCGCCGCCGAGCTCGACAGCAGCGTGTCCGACAGCAGCGTGTCCGACAGCAGCAGCCGGTGACCCGGATCGCCCCCCTGTCGGCTCCGCCGTGGGTGGTCGTCCTCGTGGTCGTCGCGGGGCTCGCGGTCGGGCTGGTCCTGGCGCGGCGACTGGCGACGACGGGCTACCGGCTCGACGACGAGGACCTGCGGCCGGTCGGCGATCTTCCCCACCCCAGGGGTGCGAAGCGGCGCCCGGTGCTCGGGCCGCTGCCCCACGAACCGCGGCCGCTGCCCGGGGCGCCCTGGGTGATCACCGCGGTCGTCCCGGTCCTCTGGGGCCTGCTGGCCTGGCAGCTCGGGGGACTGGCCCGGGGCGCGATGCTGCCGGCATACCTGCTGCTCTCGGGCGTCGGGGTGGCGCTGGTGTGGATCGACGCCGACGTGCACCGGTTGCCCGAGGGGCTCACGCTCCCAGCGCTCCCGGCCATCGCCCTCCTCCTGGCGGCGGCGAGCCTCACGACCGGCGACTGGGGGGCCCTCGGGCGAGCGGCCATCTGCGGGGTCGCCGGCTACCTCTTCTACCTCGCCCTGGCCCTGCTCGTCCCTGGGGGCCTCGGGCTGGGCGATGCGACGCTCGGCGCTCTCGTCTCGCTGCCCCTCGGCTACCTCGGATGGAGTGAGGCGGTGATGGGCATCGTGCTGACCTACCTCTTCGGCGGTGCCTTCTCGCTCGTCGCGATCGCGCTGCGCCGGGTGCGGCTCAAGGGCTACATCGCCTTCGGACCGTTCATCGTCATCGGCAGCCTCGCCGCCGTGTTCATCGGCTACCCGACCCCGGGTCCCTGACCGGGCCCGACCACCCCCGTGGAAGGATTCGCTCATGTTGCGTTGGTTGACCGCTGGTGAGTCCCACGGCCCGGCGCTGGTCGCGGTCCTCGAGGGCCTGCCCGCCGGGGTCGAGGTGCGGAGCTCCGACATCGCCGCCGCCCTGGCCCGTCGGCGGCTCGGCTTCGGCCGGGGTGCCCGGATGAAGTTCGAGCAGGACGAGGTCGAGTTCCTCGGGGGGCTCCGCCACGGATCGACGCTCGGCTCACCGATCGCGATCCGGATCGGCAACACCGAGTGGCCGAAGTGGGAGACGGTGATGAGCCCCGACCCGGTCGACGAGGACGCGCTCGCGGCGGCCGACGACGTCAACGCGGAGAAGGAGATCGCCCGCAACAAGCCGCTCACGCGGCCCCGTCCGGGCCACGCCGACCTCGTCGGGATGCAGAAGTACGGCTTCACCGATGCCCGGCCGATCCTCGAGCGGGCGTCGGCCCGTGAGACGGCCGCCCGGGTCGCCCTCGGCGAGGTCGCCGCCCGCTTCCTCGGCCAGGCCTACGGCATCCGCCTCGTGTCGCACACCGTCGCCATCGGCACAGCCGGCGTCGCCGACGACGTCCCCCTGCCCCACCCCGACGACGTCGAGCGCCTCGACGCCGACCCGGTGCGCACCCTCGACGCGGCGGGCTCGGCGGCCATGGTCGCCGAGGTCGACGCCGCGCGCAAGGACGGCGACACCCTCGGCGGCGTGGTCGAGGTCGTCGCCTACGGCGTGCCGCCGGGCCTCGGCTCGCACGTCCACTGGGACCGCCGTCTCGACTCGCAGCTCGCCGCAGCCCTGATGGGCATCCAGGCCATCAAGGGGGTGGAGGTGGGCGACGGCTTCCGCACCGCCCGACGACGCGGGTCGCAGGCCCACGACGAGATGGAGCGCGACGGGTCCGGCACCATCCACCGCCGCACCGACCGCGCCGGGGGGACCGAGGGCGGGATGTCCACCGGACAGGTGCTGCGCGTGCGCGCCGCCATGAAGCCGATCTCGACCGTGCCGCGGGCGTTGGACACGATCGACATCGTCTCCGACGAGCCGGCGACCGCGATCCACCAGCGCTCCGACGTCTGCGCCGTCCCCGCGGCCGGGGTCGTGGCCGAGGCGATGGTCGCGCTCGTCCTCGCGCAGGCCTGCGTCGAGAAGTTCGGCGGCGACAGCGTGATCGAGACGCGGCGCAACCTGACCGGCTACCTCGAGGCGATCCCCGAGCGGCTGCGCTCGTGGTGACACCGCCCTCGGGGGGCACCCGCCCGGTCGCCGTGGTCGTCGGCCCACCGGGCTCCGGCAAGACGGTCACGGGCGCCGCGCTCGCCGCCGCCCTCGGGGTGCCCTTCCACGACGTCGACGAGGCCATCGTGCGGAGCGGCGGCCGGTCGATCTCCGACATCTTCGTCGACGACGGCGAGGTCGCCTTCCGCGCGCTCGAGCGGGCTGAGGTGGCGCGGGCGCTGGCCGAGGAGACCGGCGTGGTCTCGCTCGGTGGGGGAGCACCGATGGACCCCGCCAGCCAGGAGCTGCTACGCAGCCACCGGGTCGTCTTCCTCGATGTCGGGATCGCCGACGCCGCCAGGCGGATCGGCTTCGACACCTCCCGCCCGCTGCTGTCGGTCAACCCGCGAGGGTCGTGGATCGCGATGATGAAGGCCCGGCGCCCGGTCTACGAGTCGCTCGGCGCGATCCGGGTCGACACCGCCGGTCGGACGCCGGACGAGGTGGCGGCGGAGGCGGCGACGCTGCTGGGCGCCCTCGGTGTCTCGGGTGTCTCGGGTGTCTCGGGTGCCTCGGGTGAGTCAGCTGTGACCCGGATCCCGGTCGGCGACGACTACGACGTGCTCGTCGGTCGCGGCCTCCTCGCCGATCCGGCGGCCGTGGTCGAGCTGCTGCCCCCCGGGGCCGAGCGGGTGCTCGTGGTCCACGCCGGTCTGTTGGCGGAGGCGGCCCGCACCCTCGGTGCGGCGCTGACGGCAGCCGGGCACGCGGCATACCTCGAAGCCGTGCCGGACGGCGAGGTGGCCAAGACCGCGGCCGAGGCCGCGCGCCTGTGGGGCGTGCTCGGACGGGCCGGCTTCACCCGCACGGACGCGGTCGTCGGTCTGGGGGGCGGCTCGGTGACCGACCTCGCCGGCTTCGTCGCGGCGACGTGGTTGCGGGGAGTCTCGGTCGTCCAGGTGCCGACGACGCTGCTCGGGATGGTCGATGCCGCGGTCGGCGGCAAGACGGGCATCAACACGGCCGAGGGCAAGAACCTCGTGGGCGCGTTCCACCCGCCCGTCGGGGTCCTCTGCGACCTCGACCTGCTCGCCTCACTGCCGATGGCCGACCTGGCGGCCGGGATGGCCGAGATCGTCAAGGCGGGGTTCATCGCCGACCCCGAGATCCTCGAGATCGTCGAGCTCGACGGCGCGAGTGAGGGATTCGCGGTCGCGGGCGCCGACTGGCCCCCCTTGCGCGAGCTCGTCGAGCGGGCTGTCCGCGTCAAGGCCGAGGTCGTCGCTGCCGACCTCCGGGAGTCGTCGCTGCGCGAGATCCTCAACTACGGGCATACCTTCGCCCACGCCGTGGAGCTCGTGGAGTCGTTCACCTGGCGGCACGGCGAGGCGGTCGCGGTCGGCATGGTCTACGTCGCGGAGCTGGCCCGCCTCGCCGGTGTGCTCGACGCGTCCGTGGTCGAGCGGCACCGCGCGGTGCTGACGTCCCTGGGCCTGCCGACCACCTATCGCGGCGACCGCTGGGACGAGTTGCTGACCGCGATGCGCCGCGACAAGAAGGCCCGTGGCTCGCTCCTGCGGTTCGTCGTGCTGCACGGGATCGGCGACCCCCAGCGGCTCGAGGGCCCGTCGGAGGACCTCCTGCGCGCGGCGTATGCCGCCGTGTCCGGGTAGCGAGCCGCCGAGCGCGTCCCGCCACCCCCCCCGGCTTCTTGCTTGCGGATGGCCCGAATCGGGGCCTCCAATGCCGATTTCAGGCCACGCGGAAGCAAGAAGGCGGGTATGCGGTGAGCGTGACACGGGGACGGGGTGACAGAGTATTCCCATGGGAGAGATGGTCGACATCGGCGCGCAGACCTCGGTCACCGGGGGTTCACCCCGCCTCACGGCATACCTCACCCGGCCGCCGGGCACCGAGCCCCTGCCCGGGGTCGTGATGGTCCACGAGGCCTGGGGCCTCGACGACGTGATGAAGCGGTCCGCCGACCACCTCGCGGCGATGGGCTACGTCGTCATCGCCCCCGACCTCTACACCAAGGGCTTCAAGCTGGGCTGCCTCCGGGCGACCTTCTCCGCGCTGCGGGCCGGCAAGGGTCCGGCGTTCCAGGACATCGAGGCCTGCCGGCAGTGGCTCGTGGCGCGCGGCGACACCACCGAGGGCACCGGCGTCATCGGCTTCTGCATGGGCGGGGCGTTCGCGCTGCTGCTCGCGGCCTCCGACGCGGGCTACGACGCCAGCTCGGCCAACTACGGGTTCCTCCCCTCCGACCCCGACACGGCGCTTCGCGACAGCTGTCCCGTGGTCGCGAGCTATGGCGCCAAGGACAAGCAGCTCGCCAAGGTGCCGGCCAAGCTCGAGGAGATCTACACGCGGGACGGGACGGCCCACGACGTCAAGGTCTACCCCACGGCCGGGCACGCCTTCCTCAACGACGCCGAGAACTCGCCCTGGCTGCTGCGCCCGATGCTGCGCGTCGCGGGTGCCGGGCCAGAGCCCGAGGCGGCGGCCGACGCGTGGCGCCGGATCGGCGAGTTCTTCTCCGTGCACCTCGCCCGGTAGACTCCTGCGGTTCCTCCCTCCGGATCTTTTCCGGCGTCCCGGCATGCCGCCCTCGTCTCGATGCAGACCTGCGTATGCCGCCGCGGCGCCCTCCCAGACGAAAGTGCGGTCAGTCAGTGGCGTCGACCAACGACCTGAAGAACGGCATGGTGCTCAACATCGACGGACAGCTCTGGTCCGTCGTCGAGTTCCAGCACGTCAAGCCCGGCAAGGGGCCGGCCTTCGTGCGCACCAAGCTGAAGGCGGTGCTGTCGGGCAAGGTCGTCGAGCGGACCTTCAACGCCGGCACCAAGGTCGAGTCGGCCAACGTCGACAAGCGCACGATGCAGTACCTCTACAAGGACGGCGAGGACTTCGTCTTCATGGACACCGACAACTTCGACCAGCTGCACGTCAGCGGGGTCGTGGTGGGTTCGGTGGCCGACTACATGCTGGAGAACCAGAACGCTCTCGTGGCGACCCACGACGGCGCCCCGCTCTACGTCGAGCTGCCCGCCTCCGTGGTCCTGGAGATCACCTACACCGAGCCCGGCCTGCAGGGTGACCGCTCGACGGGCGGCACGAAGCCCGCGACGCTCGAGACCGGCGCCCAGATCGCCGTCCCGCTCTTCCTCGAGCAGGGCACCAAGATCAAGGTCGACACCCGCGACGGGTCCTACCTCGGTCGCGTCGGCTGACCCCGCGACGACCTGAGCGGAACTGACGACCGGTGGCTGCTCGTAGCAAGGCCCGCAAGCGCGCGCTGGACCTCCTCTTCGAGGCCGACCAGCGCGGGCTCAACGCCCAGAACCTCCTCGCCGAACGGCTCTCCGGGAAGTTCGAGGGGCCGTCGCCGAACGAGTACACGATCGAGATCGTCGAGGGTGTCGTCGGCCGCTGGGGGGAGATCAACGACCTCCTCTCGACCTACAGCCAGGGCTGGACGATCGAGCGGATGCCGGGGGTCGACCGGGCCATCCTGCGGATCGGTGCCTGGGAAGTGGTCTGGAACGACGCCGTCCCCGACGCCGTCGCGATCTCCGAGGCCGTCGCGCTCGCGAAGTCGCTCTCGACCGACGACTCGCCGTCCTTCGTCAACGGCCTGCTCGCGCGCCTCTCCGAGGTCAAGCCGACCCTCGTCTGAGCTTGCTCTGAGCCGGCGGCTCACGTCCCGGCGGCTGGTCAGGTGGCCGGCTCAGTCGCCGGCCACCCCGTCGATGGCCTCGCGCAGCAGGTCGGCGTGGCCGTTGTGCCGGGCATACTCCTCGATCATGTGGGTGTAGACCCAGCGCAGGCTGATCTGCCGGCCGTCCGACGCGGCGACCTGGTCGAGGTAATGACCACTCAGCGCATCGCGGACGACCTGGGTCTCGCGGCGGAACGTCTCGAAATCGGCCAGCGCGTCGGCGTCGGCGACGCCGTTCCAGTCGGCGTCCTCGTCCTCGTCGGAGGCGTAGACGGCGCCGGGGTAGCCGCCGTCGGCGTAGTCGAGGAACCAGCCCCGGTCGACCTCGGTCAGGTGCCGGACGAGGCCGAGCAGGCTCAGCGTCGACGTCCCGAGCGGGGTCGCCTTGAGCTGCTCCGGCGTCAGGCCGGCGCACTTGTGCAGGAGCGTGGCGCGGTGGAAGTCGAGCCAGCCGTCGAGCACCTCGCGCTCGCTGCCGACGAAGGGGGGCCGGGGGCGGTCTTCCCATCGGTCCATGACGCGCAGCCTAGGCGGGGGGCCCGACAGAGGGGAGGACGCGGCATACGGACCGGGCCTCGGGTAGAGTGCGCTCTCGAACGAGACATCCTTTAACCACCGTCCTTGAGAGGCGGGGAAGGAGGTCCTGGTGTCTGCTGCTGTCCAGCCCACCCCGACCGGCCCGCGCCTGCGCGTGGTGATGAGCTCCGGTGACATCTCCCGGGCGCTGCGCCGCATCGCGCACGAGATCCTCGAGCACAACCGGGGCGCCGACGACCTCGTCGTGCTCGGCATCCCCTCCCGGGGGGTGCAGCTGGCCCAGCGCCTCGTCGCGATCATGGTCGACGTCGAGGGGGCGACCGTGCCCGTCGGCAGCCTCGACATCACCATGCAGCGCGACGACCTGCGCCATCAGCCGGTCCGGCCGATCGCCCGCACCGAGGTCCCGACCGGGGGCATCGACGGCAAGGTCGTCGTCCTCGTCGACGACGTGCTCTACTCCGGGCGCACCATCCGAGCGGCCCTCGAGGCCCTGTCCGAGCTGGGGCGGCCGCGCGCCGTCCGGCTCGCCGTCCTCGTCGACCGGGGGCACCGGGAGCTGCCGATCCGGGCCGACCACGTCGG
>NZ_JANXRJ010000017.1 GCF_025353065.1 Lapillicoccus sp. | reverse complement strand
TGCGAGGTCCAGGCGCTGGGGCTGACGACGCAGCCGCGACTGCGCCAGCCGGCATACCGGGGGCTGCGGCCCGACCTCACCGCCGGCGACGTCGACGCCGACGACGTCCTCACCGGGTTGCGTCGTGCATGAGGCGCAGCGGATTACCGTCGAGGTCGCCGGCCGCACCCTCGGCGTCAGCAACCTCGACAAGGTGATGTATCCGGCGACGGAGACGACCAAGGGCGAGGTCCTCAACTACTACGCGCGGGTGGCGCCCACCCTCATCCCCCTCCTCGGCCGCCGCCCGGTCACCCGGATCCGCTGGCCGCACGGGGTGGAGGGACCGATGTTCTTCGAGAAGAACCTCCCGTCGGGGGTGCCGTCGTGGCTGCCGCGGGTCACCCTCTCGTCGCACGGCCGCGACCCCGACGCCCACCCCGGACGCGACCGGCTCACCTACCCCCTGGTGCTCGACCTCGCCGACCTCACCTACCTCGTCAACCTCGCCTCGCTCGAGCTGCACGTGCACCAGTGGCAGGTCGACGACGCCGGCCGGCCGCAGCACCCCGACCGACTCGTCATCGACCTCGACCCCGGCTCCGGCGCGGGGCTGCAGGAGTGCGCTCAGGTCGCGCTCTGGGTCAAGCCGCAGCTCGAGGCGATGGGCCTCACCCGGTTGGTGCCGGTGACGAGCGGAAGCAAGGGCATGCAGGTGTATGCCGCCCTCCCGGGCCAGCACTCGGCCGACGACATCCGCGCCCTCGCGCAGGCCCTCGCGCAAGAGATGACCAAGGCGCATCCCGATCTCGTCGTATGGAAGATGACAAAGTCCCTGCGGCCGGGAAAGGTGCTGCTCGACTGGAGCCAGAACACCGCCGCGAAGACGACGATCAGTCCCTATTCGCTGCGCGGAAAGGTCGCGCCATTCGTGGCGGCGCCGCGCACGTGGAAGGAGATCGAGTCGGGGGCGGCGGGCGGCGGACTGGAGCAGCTCCTCCTCGACGACGTGCTTATGCGGCTGGATACCGAGGGTGACCTCGCTGTGCCTTTACTGGGTATTGAACCCGGTATCTGACGCCGACGGAACATTGCCATCCGGGACATTGCGCCAGCGTCGGTGCGGACCGAGCCCGACCACGAAATGCCGAGAGGCGCCTCCCCCCTGTGGGAAAGCGCCTCGTCGGGGCAATGCTGCGGGGAGAAGCAGCGGTGATTCCCCCGCGTGGCTTCTCACTGCTGACGGGTGGTCCTGACTCAGCCGTGCGCCTTGTCGTAGGCCTCCTGCACGACCGCGGAGACACGCCCTCGGTCGCTCACGGTGTGCCCGTTCTTGCGGGCCCACTCACGGACCTCCGTGAGGTCGGTGCGCCGACCGGCGGGACGGGTGCTGGACCGGCGGCGACCTCCACCGCCACCACCGCGGCGACCGCTGCTCGGCCGACCGTGCCCGACCCACGTCGCCATGGCGTCCCGCAGCTTTGCGGCGTTCTTGTCATTGAGGTCGATCTCATAGGTCACGCCGTCGAGACCGAAGGTGACGGTCTCTGCCGCCTCGCCTCCGTCGACGTCGTCCTCGAGGACGATCTGTACGCGCTGCGCCATTGGTGGAACTCACTTTCTCTGCTGCAACTCACCTCTCCGGCTGGAGAATAGGTAAAGGTTAGCAACACCGGACAAGAAAGGCTCTATCCATCCGTGTCGGTCGGGGACTTCTCGGGGGTCTCCGGACGATCGTGCTCCGATTCCCACTTCGACTGGGCCAGCCGTTCGCGTCGGTCGCCCTCGAGGATGTTCTTGATCAGGAAGTAGAACAGGGTCCCGACGGCGACCGTCGGGAGCAGCGCGGCAATGTAGGGAAAAGCGGTGTTCCACATGGTGTCGTCTCAGTCCTGCTTGTGATCGGGCTTCAGCAGCGGAAACAGAATGGTCTCGCGAATGCTGGCGCCGGTGAAGAGCATCACCATCCGGTCGATGCCGAGCCCGAGGCCACCCATGGGCGGGGCGCCGAACTCCAGCGCCCGCAGGAAGTCCTCGTCGATCTGCATGGCCTCCTCGTCGCCGCCGGCCGCGAGCCGTGACTGGGCGGTGAGGACCTCGCGCTGGACGACCGGGTCGACGAGCTCGGAGAAGCCGGTGCCGCGCTCGACGCCCCCGATGATCAGGTCCCAGGCCTCGATGAGGCCGGGCTCGCTGCGGTGCGGGCGGGCCAGCGGCTGGGCCGAGGCGGGGTAGTCGCAGAGGAACGTCGGCTGGATCAGGGTCGGCTCGACGAGCTCGCCCAGCAGCTCGAGCGCGACCTTCTCCGCCCCCCACGTGGGGTCGAGCGGCACGTCGTGCTTCGCGGCATACTCCCGCAGGGTCTCGAGCGGGGTCTCGATGGTGACGACCTCACCGACAGCGTCGCTGATGCCCTGGTAGACGGGCAGCCAGGGCCACCCGTCCGGGCCGGGGTCGAGATCGACCGTGCCCACGGGTGTCTCGACCTGCCGCGAGCCGAGCCGGTCCGCGACGCCGAGCCAGAGGTCGCGCATCAGGGCCGCGATCGTCGTCTGGTCGCCATAGGCCTCATAGGCCTTGAGCATCGTGAACTCGGGGCTGTGGCTGGAGTCCGCGCCCTCGTTGCGGAAGATCCGGCCCATCTCGTAGACCCGGTCGACACCGCCCACGACGGCCTTCTTGAGGTTGAGCTCGAGCGCGATGCGGAGCGTCATCGGCTGGTCGTAGGCGTTGTGGTGAGTGGCGAAGGGCCGCGCGCTCGCCCCCCCGTGGACGAGCTGCAGCACCGGCGTCTCGATCTCGACGTAGCCCTGTGCGGCGAGGGTCTCCCGGACGGCGGCGTTGACGCCGGCTCGCAGCCGGACCATGTCGCGCGCCTCCTGACGGACGACGAGGTCGGCGTACCGCTGCCGGACGCGCGTCTCCTCGGACAGGTCCTTGTGGAGGGTGGGCAGCGGCCGCAGCGCCTTGCTGGCCATCCGCCACGAGGTCGCCAGCACCGACAGCTCGCCGCTGCGGCTCGCGATCACCCGGCCCTCGAGGGCCACGTGGTCGCCGAGGTCGACGAGTGCCTTCCAGTCCGCGAGGGGCTCCTCGCCCACCTCCGCCAGGCTGAGCATGACCTGCAGGCGGGTGCCGACGCCCTCCTGGAGGGTCGCGAAGCACAGCTTGCCGCCGGCGCGGAGGTAGACGACCCGGCCCGCGACGGTGACGACGTCCTGCGTCTCGTCCCCGGCCTCGAGGTGGCCCCACTGCTCGCGCACCTCGGAGAGGGTGTGGGTGCGACCCACCCAGACGGGGTATGCCGGGTGGCCGGCATCGAGGAGCCGCTGCCGCTTGTCGCGCCGGATCCGCATCTGCTCGGGCAGGTCGGGCTCGTGGGGCGCGTCGGGGGCATCGGGGTCGGGGGACACCCCCTCAGGTTACGAGCCGCGCTACCGTCGCCGGTATGCCGGGGGACGCCGAGTGGATGCAGCCGCTGCCGATCCGCCGGATCACGGCGAACCGCGAGGTCTCCCTGCCGCCGGGCGAGTGGCCGATGACCCTGGGCCCGGCCGCCCAGCTCGTGCGCGACGGCCTCGTCCCGGGGCGGGCCACGGTCCTCGTCGGCGAGAACGGCACCGGCAAGTCGACGATCATGGAGGCGATCACGATGGCCTACGGGCTGAACGCCGAGGGGGGCTCGATCCACGCCAGCCACCAGACCTGGACGAGCGAGTCGATGCTGCACACGGCGCTGCGGATCGAGCGCGGACCGGGGGCGAGCAGGTGGGGCTACTTCGTCCGCGCCGAGACGATGCACGGCCTGTTCACCTTCCTCGACTCGACGCAGGCGGGGCGAGATCCGGCCTTCCACCGGCTCAGCCACGGCGAGTCGTTCCTCGCCCTGGTCGACACCGGGCGCTTCCGCGGCGACGGCCTCTTCGTCATGGACGAGCCGGAGGCGGGGCTGTCGTTCACCGCCCAGCTGTCCCTCGTCGGGTCGCTGGCCTCGCTCGCCCGGCAGTCCGGCACCCAGGTCATCGTCGCGACCCACTCCCCGATCATCGCCGCCCTGCCCGGCGCGACGATCCTCGAGCTCGACGAGGACGGGTTCCACGAGACGACCTGGGACGACCTCGACGTGGTCGACCACCACCGCCGGTTCCTGCAGGGCCCCGAGCGCTACCTGCGCCACCTCGTCGACTGACGCGCGCCCGCGGCATACCCTCACCCCCCTTGCGTTCCGAACACACGTTTTGTGAAGTTCCCGGCCCACGGACGGCCTGGGACTTGATAAAACGTGTGCTTGGAACGGATGGGGGTGGGGGCGGACCCAGGTCAGCGGACGGGCATGTCGTAGGTCACCAGCGGCAACGCGGTGGCGACCTTGTCGTAGGCGCCGCGGGCGCGCAGGTTGCTCTCCGAGGTGATCCACCGCACCGTGCTCCAGCCCTGCTCCTCGCCGAGCGACCGCAGCCGGGCGAGCAGGGCCTGGGCCGCGCCAGTGCCACGAGCGCCCTCCTCGACGAAGAGGTCGTCGAGGAACCCCGCGACGGAGGCGTGGAGCGGCCGCGGGAAGGGTCGCACGTGGGCGAGCCCGACGACCCGCCCCGTCCCGTCCTCGACGACGAAACCCCGCAGGTCGTGGTCGGCGTCGAACAGCCACTGCCACACCCGCTCGGTCATCTCGTCGGTGTGCACCAGCTCGTAGAAGGTCGTGTAGCCGCGGTAGAGCGTCCACCACCGCTCGCGGTCCCCCGGCTGCAGCGTCCGCACGACGAACGGCGTGGTCGGGACGGGCACCACCTGTGCGACCGGTTGCGGGACGAGCACCCCGTCGTCAGTAGCCCGCCCGTCGACGACGAGGTCGAGCGCGAGGTCGAGGATCGGCGAGCTGTGCGTGAGCCCCCCGACGCTGAGGAAGTCGACTCCGGTCTCGGCGTAGGCGCGCGCCACCTCCAGCGTGAGGTTGCCGGTGGCCTCGATCTCGACCCGTTCCCCCTTCTCGCGCAAGGCGTTCACCGTCTCGGCGAGCAGACCACGAGACATGTTGTCGCACATGATGAAGCGGGCCCCCACGGCATACGCCTCGTGCGCCTCGGCGACGGTCGTCAC
This sequence comes from Lapillicoccus sp., assembly GCF_025353065.1. Lineage (GTDB taxonomy): Bacteria > Actinomycetota > Actinomycetes > Actinomycetales > Dermatophilaceae > Lapillicoccus. The sequence goes on along the minus strand of NZ_JANXRJ010000017.1, from coordinate 9,729 downwards.
CTCCACCTGGATGTCGACGGTCGGGTATGCCGCGTGCACGGCGGCGTAGGCCGCCCCCACCGAGCCGGCGGCGAGCTTGTGGTTGTCCTTGATCATCGCGACGTCGTAGAGGCCCATCCGCTTGTTGGTCCCTCCGCCGGCCCGGACCGCGTACTTCTCGAGGTGCCGCATCCCCGGGGTCGTCTTGCGGGTGTCGAGGACCATCGCCCCGGTGCCGTCGAGCGCATCCGCCCAGCGCCGGGTGTGGGTCGCCACGCCGGAGAGCCGGCTGACGACGTTGAGCATCGTCCGCTCGCCGATGAGCACTGCGCGCAGCGGTCCGGTGACGCGGGCCACGACGTCGCCGCGGACGACCGCCGCGCCCTCGGCGGCGAGGATCTCGACCACCGGCGCCACGACGCCGACGAGCTCCGCCACCTGACCGAAGACGAGCTCGAGGACGGGCAGCCCGGCGACGACCCCGGTCGCGCGCGCCACCACCTCGGCGGTGCGGACCTGGTCGGCGGGGATGGTCGCGAGGGTGGTGACGTCGAGGTGCTGGGGGCCGAGGTCCTCGTCGAGCGCGCGGCGCACCAGGTCGGCCGCGTCGGCGGTGGGGAAGCCCAGCGAGCCGGGGGCGGGTGCCGTCACGGCTGATCCAGGTGCTGGTCGGGGGTCGGGTGGAAGGAGGTGGTGAGGGCGCCGTCGGCGCCGCGGACGACGTGCGTGTGCCCGCGCCAGTGCACGTCGTCCCGGGCGGTGAAGTCGTCGCGCACATGGCCGCCGCGGGTCTCCTCGCGCAGCGCAGCGAGGTGGGTGAGCAGCTGCCCGAGGTGCAGGAGGTTGGTCGTCTCCCACGACTTGGGACCACCCTCGGAGCCGTCCGCGGTGGCGGCGAGGTCGGCGAGCGCCGCCGCCGTCGCCGCGGTCGAGGCCGCCGTCCGCACGACGCCGGAGCCCGCGGTCATCGTGCGCTGGATGTCGACGCGGTGCTTCGACGCGACGAGGACGGTGTCGTCGCTCGGGTGGACCGGCGTCGACGCCGGCAGCTCGCCGGCGGCGAACCGGCCGCTGATGTCGTCGGCGATCCGGTGGGCGAAGACCAGACCCTCGAGGAGGGAGTTCGAGGCCAGCCGGTTGGCCCCGTGCACGCCGGTGCACGAGCACTCGCCGCAGGCGTAGAGACCCTCGAGGGAGGTCCGGCCGTCGAGGTCGGTGCGCACCCCACCGCTCGCGTAGTGCTGGGCGGGCGCGACGGGCACGAGGTCGGTGACGGGGTCGATGCCGTGGGATCGGCAGCTCGCGAGGATGGTCGGGAACCGGCGCTCGAGGAACTCCCGGCCGAGGTGGCGGGCGTCGAGGAAGACGTGGTCCGTGCGGGTTTCGCGCATCCGGGCGACGATCGCACGGGCGACGACGTCCCGGGGGGCGAGGTCCGCGAGCTCGTGGATGTCCCGCATGAAGCGGACCCCGTCGCCGTCGACGAGGAACGCCCCCTCGCCGCGCACGGCCTCGGAGATGAGGGGCTGCTGCCCACCGGCGTCCTCGCCCAGCCAGAGGACCGTCGGGTGGAACTGGACGAACTCGACGTCGGCCATCACCGCGCCGGCGCGCAGCGCGATCGCCATCCCGTCCCCGGTGGCCACCGAGGGGTTCGTCGTGGCGGAGTAGATCTGGCCGAGACCGCCCGTGGCGAGGACGACCGCGCGGGCGTATGCCGCCCCCACGCCGTCGACCTGCCCCTCCCCGATGACGTGGAGGGTGACGCCACAGACCCGCATCTCCTCGTCCTGCAGCAGGTCGACGACGATCGCGTGCTCGACGACGTGGATGCCGGGGTCGGTCCTCACCCGGTCGAGGGCGGCGATGAGCGCCCGGCTGATCTCCTTGCCGGTCGCATCGCCGCCGGCGTGGGCGATCCGGTCGCGGTGGTGGCCGCCTTCGCGGGTGAGGAGGATCTCGCCGGTCGGCCCCCGGTCGAACTCCGCACCGAGAGAGACGAGCTCACGCACCCGGGTCGGGCCCTCGTGGACGAGCGCCGTGACCGCGTCGACGTCGCAGATCCCGACACCCGCGACCAGGGTGTCGCGCAGGTGCTCCTCGGGGGAGTCGCCGGGGTCCATCGCCGCGGCGATGCCGCCCTGCGCCCACGCGGTCGAGCCCTCGTTGAGCACCGTCTTGGTCACGAGCAGGACGCTGTCGACCTGCTCCCGCAGCCGCAGGGCGGCGGTGAGGCCGGCGATGCCCGACCCGACGACGATGACATCCGCCGTCCGCGTCCACCCTGGCTCGGGGGCGGAGAGCCAACGGGGCACGTGGATCGGTGCGGGCACGGCATACCTCTTGCGTTCTGGTAGGGAAGACACCTGCGGTTGTGGGGGGTCGAGGCGGCTGCGGCTCAGGGGCCGGAGCCGGTGAAGACCTCGAGGGCGCCGCCGCCGGGGCCGACGAGGACGGGGAAGTTGTCGATCAGCCGGGTCGTCCCGACCCGTCCCGCGACGGCGAGCAGGGCCTCGCCGCGGAACCACTCGGGCACGTCCTGCAAGGTCTCCGGGTGGACGAGGACGAGGTAGTCGATGAGGGCGAGCGGCTCCTCGACGACCACGGCCCGGGCACCGCGACGCACGGCGGACGGCCCGTCCACCGCCACTGCGGCGCCGGCCCGCAGCGCCCGGGAGAGGCAGAGGGCGACCTCGCGGTCGGAGGGGGCGAGGTAGGTGTTGCGGCTCGACATCGCCAGGCCGTCGGGCTCCCGGACGGTCGGCACCGCCACCACCTCGACGGGGAAGTCGAGGTCACGCACCATCCGCCGGATGAGGACGAGCTGCTGAGCGTCCTTCTGCCCGAAGAACGCTCGCTCACCGCCGGTGAGGTGGAGGAGCTTGCCGACGACGGTGAGGACACCGTCGAAATGGCCCGGTCTCGACCGGCCCTCCAGGACGGAGCCGAGGGCGCCGGCGGAGACCAGGACAGCGGGGTCGCCGTCGGGATAGACGACGTCGGGCGTGGGGGCGAAGACGACGTCCACCCCGGCGGCCGCACAGATCTCGAGGTCGTCGTCGAAGGTGCGGGGATAGCGGGACAGGTCCTCCTTCGGCCCGAACTGCAGCGGGTTGAGGAAGATCGTCACGATGACGTGGTCGGCGCCCGCGCGCGCAGTGCGGATCAGGGTGGCGTGGCCGTGGTGGAGCGCGCCCATCGTCATGACGACGGAGACCTCCCCGGTGAGCCGCCGACGCGCATCCGCCAGCTCGTCGCGGGATCGGGCGACGATCGGCGTCGATCGTCCGGGCTGCTGCTCCACCTAGTCCGCCTCGGGTCCGCGGCGGTCGTCGGGGTGACGGTCCGCGCCGTCGGCGCCGGAGTCATCGTCGGCGAGGACCTCGAGCACCTGCTCCGCCTCGTCAGGACGCAGCCGACCGCGCCGCAGAGCCCGCAGGGCGGTTGCTCGGGCCAGCGCGCGATAGGTGCCACGGATCTGCGGGGCGGCCGCGAGCTCGGCCAGGTGCTGGGCGACCGTCCCGGCGTCACCGCGCGACACCGGTCCGGTCAGGGCGCCGTCGCCGAGCCGGAGCGCGTTGTCGAGGGTCGCCTGCATGATGGGTCCGAGCACCTTTGCGGGGTTGTCGATGCCGGCGTCCTCGAGCAGCTCGAGGGACTGCGCGACGAGGGTGACGAGATGGTTGGAACCGTGGCTGAGGGCGGCGTGGTAGAGCGCGCGGTCCTCCTCCTCGATCCACACCGGTTCGCCGCCCATCTCGATGACGAGCGCCTCACCCAGCGGCCGCAGCTCCTTCAGCGTCGTCACGCCGAAGCAGCACCCGACCAGTCGCTCGAGGTCGATCGCGGTGCCCGTGAACGTCATCGCCGGGTGGATCGCCAGCGGCAGGACATCACAGCGGGCGGCCGGCTCGAACACCCCGACGCCGTGGCGACCGCCCGGGTGGATGACGACCTGTCCCGGCCGGAAGGCGCCGGTCGTCGCGAGCCCGGAGACCAGCCCGGGGAGGTCGTCGTCGGGCACCGCGAGGAGGACGAGATCGGCGGCGGCGACGACGTCGGGCACCTCGACGACCGGTATGCCGGGGAGCAGGTCGGCGGCCCTCGCCCGGGACGCCTCGCTCACCGCGGACACCGCGACGACGTGGTGGCCGGCTCGTCCCAGGGCGGCACCGAGGACAGCCCCGACGCGGCCGGCGCCGACGACGCCCACCCGGAGGCGGGCTGGTCGCTGCGAGGAGTCGCTCGGGTCACTCACGCCATCGAACCTACCCCGTGGGCCACGGTCCCCGACGCGTGCCCGACGCCTCACCGGATCGGAGCGGATCCTCGCTAGATTCGGACGCCATGGACACCGTCGGTGAGGCTCGGCCCGGACGCGTCGAGCCGGCGCCCGTGCCGTGGGAGCAGGCGTGGCAGAGCGCCCTCTACGGCGCCTCCGGCTTCTACCGCGACCCCACAGGACCCGGCGGCCACTTCACGACGGCGACGCACGGGGCGCCCGGACGGGTCCTCGCGCGGGCTCTGCTCGCCTGGGCCGACCTCCTCGGGTGCGACGGGCTCGTCGACGTGGGCGCCGGTCGCGGCGAGCTCCTCGGCCACCTCCGCACCCTCGCCCCGGGCCGACCGCTCACCGGTGTCGACGTCGTCGGTCGGCCGGACGGTCTGCCCGGCGACATCGGGTGGCTGGAGTCCCCCGGCGGGTCCCGACTGCCCGACGACCTGCGGCCCGTCGACGCCCTCGTCGTCGCCCACGAGTGGCTCGACGTGGTCCCGTGTCCCGTCGTCGAGATCGACGCCGACGGGACGCCCCGGGTCGTCCTGGTGGAGGCGGAGACCGGAGCGGAGACCCTCGGCCCTGAGCTGGGTGGCGCGGATCTTCAATGGTGTCAACAGTTCTGGCCCACGATACTTGGGAGCACAGCTGAGCCGGATCGGCATGCCGAGGTGGGCCGGGGCGCCGAGGTGGGCCGGCGCGCCGAGGTGGGCCGTCCGCGCGACCTGGCGTGGTCAGCCCTCCTGGACGCGATGGACGGCGGGGCCGCGATCGCCGTGGACTACGGGCACACGGCCGGTGACCGACCACCGGGCGGCAGCCTCGCGGCATACCGGAGCGGGGTGGTGGTCGCGCCGGTGCCCGACGGCAGCTGCGACCTCACCGCCCACGTCGCGGTCGACTCCCTGCGGCACGACGAGCTGCTGCGCCAGCGCGAGGCCCTGCAGCGGGTGGGGGTCTCCGGCCGCACGCCCGACCACGCCTCCGCGCGCAGCGAACCCGCGGGCTACCTCGCGGCCCTGGCCGAGGCCAGTCATGCGGCGACGCTGCTCGCGCCAGGCAGTTTCGGCGACTTCTGGTGGGTGGTCTCGCGGCCGGTCAGCCGATGACCTCGACACCCGTCCCGTCCTGGTCCCTGATCTCCGTCGCCAGCACGTGGACGACGAGCCCCGGCCACGACGGGAGCAGATGGCTGCCGCGTCGAGGCGGCACCTGCTCAAGGACGTCTTGCAGACCCTGTCCGTGAGGGTGACGGTGAGCTCGGAGCCGTCCACGGTGACCGTCCGCATCGCCGGGGCGGAAGGTGACCACGGCCGCCGGGTCGCCGTAGATCACCGCCTGCGCAGCATCGGTCGCGTCCCATCCGGGTGCCCCTTCGTCCGCGCCCGACCCGTCTCCGGTGGTCCCCTCGGTCATCCCGCTCTCCCCCTGCCCCCGCCCTCGGTGCGGGCTCCTGCCGTGCCGTGGGCGCCGGCCGGACGCCCCTTCCCTCATCGCCTACGCTGGTCGCGATGACCTCTCCAGCGCGCGGGATGCTCCGGCTGACCCGGGCGGGGGCACTCGCCCTCGCCATCGTCGCGCTGTCCCTGGCCGCGCACGTGCTGGGCGGCGGGATGGCGCCGGGGCCGGTCGGCCTGGTCGTCGTCACCGTCCCTGTGGTCGGACTGTGCCTCGCCGTCACCTCACGACGGGTCCGACTCCCTGTGTTGACAGGGTTGTTCGCCGCCACCCAGCTCGCCCTCCACCAGTCTTTCGACGTGCTGTCCGCGCCGACCCTCGGCTCCGTCGTCGGAATGCCGGGTGCTCACCAGGGCGAGCACCTCGCCCTCTCCACTGCCCCGGCGATGAGCCACGGCGGTGGGGTCTGGATGACCGTCGCGCACGTTCTCGCGACGATCACGTGCGTCCTCGTCCTCACCCGCGGCGAGGCTGCGGTGTGGACGTTGTGGCAGCGGCTCTTGGGTCGCGTACCCGAGGCCGTCGCCGGCCCCCATCCCACCGTCAGCCTCCGAACCGACTCTGCTCGTGGGGTGCTCACCTCCTCCGTGCTGACCGGCCCGCTCCGAGTGCGAGGTCCACCGAGGGCGTCCCGTCCCGCCTGACCGGGGCAGACCCCTCCACCTCTCTCCGGCACCACCGCGTCTTCGGTGTGCCCCCAGCCCAAGGACCCTCATGCCGTTCGCTCCTCGCCGTCCCCACCCCCGCAGACCACACAGCCGTCGTCCCCACAGAAGTCGTGCCTCTGTCCGCCTGACTGTCGCCGCCGTCACAGCGGCCGCGCTGCTCGCCCTGACCGCCACAGCCGCCTCCGCCCACATCATCGTGACGCCGGACGTCACCGCATCCGGCGGCTACGCCGAGCTCGTCTTCCGCGTCCCCAGCGAGCGGCCGTCCGCGAGCACGACCAAGGTCGTGCTCACCCTTCCTCAGACGAGCCCCTTCACGGACGTCTCCGTCGAGTCCGTGACGGGGTGGGTCGTCACCGTCACCGATGCGCCGTTACCGAGCCCCGCCACCGTCGACGGGACGACCATCACGAAGGCGCCGCACGTGGTGACCTGGACCGCCACCGGGGCAGCGGCGATCGCGCCGGGCGAGTACCAGAACTTCGCGATCTCGGCCGGCCCACTGCCGGCGCCCAGGATGCTCGAGCTGCCTGTCGACCAGACCTATTCAGATGGCTCGGTCGTCCCCTGGACCGACCCCACGACCAAGGGCGCTGCCGAGCCCGAGCACCCTGCTCCGAGCTTCGAGGTCACCACTGCCGTCGCCACGGGCGACCACCACGCGGCCGCCACCTCCGGGTCGGACACCGCGGCCGCCGCCCTCACCGGCACCACCCACGGCTCAAGCGACACGACGGCGCGGTCGCTCTCCGGGGCCGCCCTCGTCGTCGCCCTCGGGGCGGTGGCCCTCCAGCTGGTCGGCCGACGCCGGCACGCCGGATGAGGCCGACCCGCCACCCGCGGCCCTCGCGGCCCTCGCGGCCCTCGCGGCTCGCTACCGTCGTGGTCGCGCTCTGCACCGTGGCGGTCGTCGCGGTGCTGGGTCTCGTCGCCGCCGCGCCCGCCTCGGCCCACGACGCCCTCGTCTCGTCCGACCCGGCGAACGGCGCAACGGTGGCCACCGCGCCGGACCGGGTGACGTTGACGTTCGACCAACCGGCGCTCGCGATCGGGACGACGCTGCGTGTCATCGGGCCCGGAGGTGACGTCCAGTCGGGCGCTCCCCGCCTCGTCGACAGCACGGTGACGCAGGAGCTCGCACCCGGCATACCGGCGGGCAGCTATCGCATCGCGTGGCGGGTCACCTCCACGGACGGGCACCCGGTCTCGGGCGAGCTGACCTTCACGGCGTCGGCGGCCAATCCCCGTGCCCCGTCAGCGAGCCCGTCAGCGAGCCCGCTGGCCGTGAGTGCGACGGCGGCCGGCGGGCAACCAGGACCTGGCGGTTCGACGGGCCGCGTCGTGGTGCTCGTCGTCATCGTGCTGGTCCTGCTCGGCGGCGGCGCCCTGGGGCTCGGACGACGGTTCAGCCGACGGGGCGCAGCGAGGCGATGATCCCGTTGACGACCTGAGGGGAGAGCGAGTCGGCGACCTGCTCGTCGGTATGGATCATGAAGACCACGACCACACCCTTGACCTCGAAAGAGACTGCGGTGAAAGCCATTCCGCCGGCTTGACAGGGCTTGGGCAGAGGAAAGCTCACCAGCGTGGTCGACTCGATCGCCGTGATGGTGCCACCCCCGATCGTCGTCGTGACGCTCTGGGTGGGGGACACGACCGCCTCCCGGCCACCCTGGTCGAGCGCGGCCACGCTGGCCCACCGGGCCGAGAGCTCTGGCGCCGCCTCGTGGGGCCCGAGCTCGGCGGGCACGACGAAGCCGGTGCGGGCGCGGTTCGACGCCGCCAGGTTGGGGCAGACGCCGGGGAGGTAGGACGCGACGTTGTGCATGACGACCAGCCGGGCGTCGGACGGGTCGTGGTACTCGTAGCCCGTCAGCTGGTCGCCGCCTTCCACCCTCCAGTCGGGCGGGACGTCGTAGGCGACGAACTCGCGACCCTCCACGGTCTTCCAGCCGGGCACGACGGCGGCGACCCGCGGCGGCATCGGGGTCACGAGAGGCACCGGTTGGGAGGTGCGGGGCGGGTCGGGTGTCGGGCTCGCGGTCGACGGGCCCGCGGTCGTCGGGGTCCCGGCTGTCGGGCTCCCGACGGATGCCACCGCGGCCCCACCGCCGGGGACACGATTCGCCGCCACGTATGCCGCCGTGACCCCGCCGCCCACCACGAGGAGGACAGCTGCTGCCACGGCAGCTCTCCGGCGTCGGGACCATGGCCTGTCTCCCCCGAAGAGCTCTGTGCCCACTTGCTGCTCATGGGATCCGGCGCTGACCGCCGGGTCTACTTCATCGTCCCGGCCCGACCGGGCGGGCGGCAGTCCGAAGGCGTCGTTCACCGAGGTGTCAGATCGGTCGGAGCGAGGAGATGATCGTGGTCGCGACGTTCTGCGGGAGCGCGTCGGCGACGCCTTGGTCGCCGTACAGCATGAACACCACGACCTGCCCCTTGACGTCGAACGAGACGGCGGTGAAGGACATCGTCGGCGCTGGGCAGTCGCCGGGCTCCGTGACCGTGAGGACCGTCGTCGCGACGTTGGCCGTGATGCTGCCGCCCGCGATCCTGACCGTCGACAGCCGCGTCGGACCGACGGGAGATCTGGAGCCGTCCGCCTTGACGCCCGCCACGGTGGCCCACTGCGCCGAGATGTTCCTGGCTGCGGTGCCGGCCGGCTGGCCCTTCGGGGAGACGAAGCCGGCCTTGGCGCGATAGGTCGACGACGCGCCGCTGCACGCCCCCCTCCCGTAGGTCGCCGGGTTGTGCATGATCACGGTCTGGTGGGGCCCTCCGGAAGTCTCGAATCCCGTGAGGACAGAGGGCGCCTCGATCTTCCAGTCCGGTGGCACGTCGAAGGCCACGAACTCGCGGCCCTCCACGGTCTGCCACCCGACGACGACCGGTGCCACCTTCGGCGGGATCGCCGTCGCGCCCGACGTCGGGGTGCCGGCGCTCGGAGTGTCGCTGGACGTCGGAGAGCCGCTGTCCGTGGGCGTATCACTCGGCTGGCTCGCCGATGGGCTCGCCGACGGAGTCGCCGACCACAGGGGCAGGGCCACCGTCGTCCCCGTCCGTTTCGTGTAGACGAGGCCCAGCACCACGGCCACCACGAGGAGCACCACGACACCGGCGACGACCCAGACCGTCCCGCGACCTCTGCTGGTCGGCGGCGAGGCGGGACCGCTTTGCCACGGCGGTAGTGGCGGCGGGGTCGGGTCACCCTGCCACTGCGGCGGTGGTGGCGGCGAGGTCGGGCCACCCTGCCACTGCGGCGGTGGTGGCGGCGAGGTCGGGCCACCCTGCCACTGCGGCGGTGGTGGCGGCGGCGCCGACCACGACGGCGGAGCAGATGGCGGC
>NZ_JANXRJ010000343.1 GCF_025353065.1 Lapillicoccus sp. | reverse complement strand
CGGCGAGCACCGGTGGTGCGTGGCCGGCTCCGGGGGTGTACCCGCTCTCCCGCATCGATGGTCCCTTCCCCCTACATTCACCTACACATTAGTCGTTCTGTAGGTCAGGGCAGGTCTTGTTGTTGTCGTGTCAGGCGCGGTCGTGTCCGGCGCGGTCGTGTCCGGCGGGGTCGTGTCCGGCGGGGTCGTGTCCGGCGGGGTCGTGTCAGGCGCTGTCGTGTCCGACGGGGTCGTGTCAGGCGGGGTCGTGTCCGGCGGGGTCGTGTCCGGCGGGGTCGTGTCCGGCGCTGTCGTGTTGGGCGTTGTCGTGTCAGGCGCCGACCCGCCAGATCTCGAAGATGTGGTGGTCGGCCCACTGGGTGTAGTGGTAGTGGTCGACGTGGGTGCCGCCGGCTTCGATGGTGCGGTGGTTTGCGGGGTCGGCGACGATCATGACGTGCCCGATCTGGTTCGGGCCGAGGTAGGTGTCGGTGAAGATCAGGTCGCCGGGCTGTTCCTGCCCGTAGGCGACTTGGTAGCCGTGGCCGGCGGCGAGCCAGTCGCGTTGCGCGCCCGCGGTGCGCGGGAGGGTGATGCCGATGCGGGCGTAGGCGGCCTGGGTAAAGCTGGAGCAGTCCCACGCGGTGGGGCCGTTGGCGCCGAGGACGTACGGGTCGCCGCGGTGGCTGTCCGCCCATGCGAGCAGGGCGGTGATCTGCTGGTGGTCGATGGGCGGCAGGTCGGGGTTGCCGGATCCGCCCGCTCCCACCGGTCCGCAGTCGCTGGGGTCGCCGGGCACGGTGCCGCCGCCGTAGGCGGCGGCGTAGAACAGGACGTCGTTGACGTACCAGTCGGCGTGGTTGTAGGCGAAGATCGCGGACCGGACCCCGTCGGCGCCGCTGGTCACCCCGGAGGCGGTCAGGTAGTTGGCGGCGCTCATCGCCGAGTCAGCCGCGTTGAGGATGTCGGCGCGGCCGTCGCCGTCGCCGTCGACGCCGTACCTGGCCCAGGTGGCGGGTAGGAACTGCATGAGGCCTTGGGCGCCCGCGGTGCTGGTGCCGGTGGTGGCGCCGTGCCGCGTTTCTTCCATCCCGATCCCGGCGAGCAGGGCCCAGGGCAGGTGGTAGCGGTCTGCGGCGGCGAGGTAGGCGCCTTTGATCGGGGCCGGGATCGGGGCCGGCGTGGTGGTCAGGGAGTTCAGGCGTGGGGTGCCGGGCGGGGGAAGGGCGAAGCCGAGCCCGCCCTGCTGGCCACCGGGGTCGGTGGGACCGGTATCCGGCGGCGGCGACGGTGCGATCGCCTCACCGATCAGCGGTGCCCCGTGCTCGAGCATGAACGGCACCGGGTCGGTCGCGGCGCCGTCCATCCGGACCTCGAAGTGCAGGTGGTCCCCGGTGGAGTGACCGGTGGACCCCTCGGTCCCGAGCTGCTGCCCCACCCCCACCGATCCCCCGGTGCTGATGCCGGGGGCGATCCTGGCCAGGTGCCCGTAAAGTGTGGCGACCCCGGCCCCGTGGTCGATCGTGACGTAGGTGCCGTAGCCGCCCGGGTCCCAGCCGACGGCGGCGGTCCCGGCGGCGGCCGCAACCACCTGCCCCGGACCGGGCAACGAGACAAGATCCTGACCCGTGTGCACCCTGGCTGCCCCGGTGATCGGGTCGGTGCGGGGCCCGAACGGGGACGTCAGCGCGTACGCCTGCTGGAACGGGGGCCGCCACTGGCCGGTGGCCGGCACCGGCACGGTGCTGCAGACTACGACCTCAGCCGCCGCGGGGGCGGTGGAGACGACGAACGCTGCCGTGGTCAGTGGCAGCGCGATGAGCAGCCCGAGACACGCGGCGGCGAGGGTGACCGGCTTGTTCATGGTGTCGTCCTTCTTCGTCCCACCCGTGCTCGGCGTGCTATCGGTCCGGTTAGAGCGCGCCTTCGAGGGCGTCGTTGGTCCAGGTCAGGTGTTTCTCGGCCGGGTGGAGGCGGGTCTCGACCTTGTAGGGTCGCTCGCCGACCAGCCATAGGGCGCGGCCCTTGCGCTGCATGGCCCAGCCGGTCATGACCGCGGTGGCCTGCGGGCCGAGTCCGAGCATCGCGTCGAGCTCGTTAGCGACCCCGGGTTTCTGTCCGTGCAGGATCTTGATGTCGGCCAGGTGGATCAGGTCCCGGGCGATCGTCGCGGCCTGCGACCCGTGGTCGCCGACGCTGAGCATGTCCGAGGGTTTGTGGGCGTTGGCCCACTGGATGTCGCCGCCCCGCCCGGCGACCCCACGGGAGAGGCGCAGGTCCTCGTCGAGGCTCTTGACCGCCTCCACCCCCAGCCGCATCGCCTTCCACATCTCGTCGCGCACGACCACGCGCAGGTCGCCGGGGGCGGCGATCTCCCGCATCCCCCGGCCCCAGGAGTTCAGGCAGACCAGGGCGATCCCGACCGCCTCGTCACCGAGCGGGTTCAGCCGGGACAGCGACAGGGACTGGATGGGGGCGTTCCAGTCGACGTCGATGGTGGTGTGGTCGTCGAACAGCCCGGCCAGCGCCCCGGAGACGAGCTGGCCGAGGGCGTCGCGCAGCAGCCGGGTCTCGTCGAGGAACTGCCGTGCGGAGGCGTACCGGCACTGCTCGACCAGGGCGTCGCTGGGCTGGTCCAGGTAGTGCCACAGGCGCGGGATGGTGGTCTCGGTCAGGGTGGTGTTCCCGGCTGTGTAGCCGGTCAGGTCGGCCAGGGCGGCCTTGACCACGACCTCGTCGGAGGGCCCGAACGGGACCCGGTCGGTGCCGATCCGTTGGGAGCCGACCAGGGCCCGCATCAGGGTCAGCCACCGGCTGAACATGACCGCGGCCCGGCTCCGGGCTTCGTCGGCGCCCAGCTGGGCCCACCCCTGGCCGAGGGGGCCGAGGCCGAGGGGGTTGATCCGGGCGCTCATCCCCGGGCCGAGGGCGAACGGCTGCACGCCGAAGAAGTGGCACAGCCGCTCGTACTCGTCCTTGGGGTCGCCGAGGATGAGGATGCGGTACCCGAAGTCGGTCATCCGTAGGCAGAAGGCTTTGGTGGTGGCGGACTTCCCGGTGCCGGGCTTGCCCAGGCAGATGACGTTGGCGTTGGTGACCGGGATGTCGTCGCGCAGCACCCACCCGACCGGGTCGACGTAGAACGCGGACCCGGACAGGACATCGACCCCCATCTGTGCGCCGGTCGGCGGTAGGCCGGGGCCGGCGATGAACGGCCAGAACACCGGCGCCTGGTCCGACGTCATCCGGTACGAAGCGACCGGCGCCGATGCCGGCGCCCACCCCCGCCCGGGACGCCGGACACCCCGAGCCGGTACGTGCCGGAACAAGCGTGCCTCCTTCGACGTCACGGGCGAGGCCGCGGCGGTGGGGAGCTGGTGGCCGAAGTCGGCCAGCAGCTGCGACACGTCCCGCCCGGTCCGGTGCGCCCCCTTCGGGGACCAGCTCATCGGGTGCCCCGGCCGGGTCGCACGTGCTGGTGCTTGTGGTGCTGGTGGGGGGTGGTCATCGGTGCTCCTTCAAGGGGTCTCTGGTCAGCCGTCGCTGGTGCGGGTCAGGCTGACGCCGAGGGGGACGACGGACGCGGCGAAGGCCACGTCCTGGGCGAGGTCGAGCCGCAGTGGGGAGAACCCGGCACGGCGGATGGAGGCGTCGAGGCGGCGCCCGAACTCGGCGATCCGGGCGGTCTTGGGGGCGGTGACCGTGCACACCGCGTAGGGGCGGGTCATCGCGTTGCCGCGGGCCAGCTTCGCTTCGAGGCTGCGGACCTGCAAGGCCTCGTCGCGGGACCGGGTGCCGGTCTTCATCCGGGCCTTCTGCCGCAGCCCCTCCCCCATGTCGGTCGTCCACTCACTCGTCGCGGACTGCCGGGCCGCCTTCTGCTGGGACAGGATCGGGTAGGCCACCAGGTAGCTGCGCCGCTCCCCGGGTGTGGTGGGGGTCAGCACCGGTGCCAACGCCCCCAGGACGGCGCCCCTGACCGGCAGGGTGATGGTGGCGCTGACCGAGTTCCAGGCGTCGTGGCTGTAGTGCCGGGCCACCGGGTCGGCGCCGGACGGGCCGGCCATCGCCCACGGCACCCCCGCGTTGACGGCAGTGTTGACGGCGGCGTCGACCCCGGTGGTGACGCCGGCGGTGACCTCGGTGGCGACCTGGGCGTCGCGGCCGCTGGCGAGGACGGCGTCGATGATGCCGGCCCGGTCGCCGGGGGCGAACCCTGTCCGGCACGCGACCGCCAGCTCGGGGCTGGTCAGCCAGGACACGCTGGCGACCCCGAGGCCGCCCTTCAGCTGGGCCTCGACCTCGGCCATCAGGGCGTGCAGGACCTGGGCGCGGCCGTGGATGCCGCGACCGGACTCCTTCGCTGCTCTGGAAATCCGGGTCTCGGGGACCACGATCGTCATGAACGCCTCGGTGCGGACCGAGGCCCGGGTCAGCACGTGCTGGAGGTCGTCGTTGATCGCGGCGACCTGGACCGGCCCGCCGGGGCGGCGGTGCCGGGTGATCCACTGGTCGCGTTCGGCGCCGTCCTCGGGGACGGTCCGGACCAGGAAGAGGACCTCGTCGATGAGCTCGGTGCGGCTGGCTTGGTCGAGCAGGTCGGCCAGGCCGGCGCCCATCCGGTCCCGGTCCGCGGCGTCGCGCATCCCGGTCCCGGGGTGGACGATCGCGGCGGTGACGGCCCAGGTCCGGGCGGCGTGGTTCTGGATGATGGCGACCCGGGCACCGGCCAGCCCGGTCGGGGGGCCCTCGTGGATCTCGATCCCGGCCAGAGACCCCGGCAGGTCCACCTGGGCCAGATCCTGCACCTGGCCCCGGGTGGCGCGGGCCCGGAAACGGGTCCACCCGGTCAGCCCGCCCACGGCGAAGCCGGTGCTGGCCATAATCCAGCCGATCGCGGACCGGCCTCGCACGGGGACGACGGTGACCAGGGTGACGGCGGCG
>NZ_JANXRJ010000337.1 GCF_025353065.1 Lapillicoccus sp. | reverse complement strand
CATCACGCGACCTTCCATCGGGGTCCGCCGGTGCCCGGGCGGGCGCTCGCAGCGGGATCCCCTCCGAATGCACCCCAGCGCCCGCTGGTGGACGCGGAAGCTCGGGTCGCTGTCCGCCAGAACCCACAATGCGGGCGTTAGCCTCGGTCTTTCATGAGACTGGCTAACGCGTAGGTCAGGGCCGGGTGGCTCGGTTCGGGCCCGGGGGTATGCCGGTGGGCCGCGTGGCGCTGCGGGGCGGGTCTCCGGGTGGTGCTCGCTGGTGGGTGGACGGTTGAGGGGCTTGGCCCTCAGGTCCGCAGCGGGGTGAGGGTGCGGATGGCGGTGAAGGCGGCGACGATCTCGTGAGCCCAGGGCCAGGTCCGTGGGAAGCGGAGGTGCCGGCGGCGGCTGCTGTGGGTGAGGCGAGCCGGGACGCTTAGGAACCGGTACCGCAGCGCTTTGGGTTCGCACGCCTTGAGTCGCGGGGGCAAGGCCAGCAGTCTCAGCCAGGCGATGAGGTCGGCGGCGATCGACGCGGCGACGGTCATGCTCAAGCATGCCTGGTTGATGGCGTATTCGCGGGAGGGGAACCGGCCGACGCCGGCGTCTTTGGCGTGTCGGATCCTCGTCTCGACGTGTTGGCGTATGGCGTGCGCGCGGTGGCGGGCTTCGAGGAACGCGACCTGACCACCGTTGGCGAGGGGGGTGTTGGTCGCGACGGCCTGGTAGCGCCACCCGTCGGCGTGCTCGAACAAGGTCAGGGATGCACCGGGGTGGGGGTGCTCACGCCGGATCAGGACCCGCATCCCGGCCGGCCATGCCTTGAGGTTCAGCATGCCGGTGATCTCGACGACGTCGCCGTGTTCGCGGGGTTCGCCTTGGGCGGTGATCGCGGGCTGCCACGCCTTCTTGGGGACCCGGGCGATGGCGTCGCGGACCTTGTCGGTCACGGCGTACCCGACCGAATACTGCACTGTCCGGCCGCGTTTCGCGTTCAGGGCGGTGAGCCAGTCGAGCAGCCCGTGGGAGGCCCCGGCGCCGTCGGCGCGGATCAACAGCTTCTTGCGGTGGGCGGTGGGGACCTGTTCTATCGCCGCGGTCAGGACCGCGATGTGATCAGCGACGGTGTTCGAGCCGGCGTTCCCGGGCCGCAGCATCAGCGCCATGCTCTCCTGGGTGTTATCGCACCAGACGCCCAGTGGGTGGTAGCCGAACCCCCTCTTAAATGTCGACGCTGCGTTCTCCTTTTCCGAGTGCGTCGTCACCAGGGTGGCATCCACGTCGAGGACGACGGTGTCGCCAGCCATCAACAGGTCGGTGTCGGCGACCCTTGAGGCGGGTAACCCGCCCCGACTCTCGAGCTGGGACCAGACGTGGGCGCGGACCTTCGCCCGGGCGGTGTCGATCCGCTTCGTGACCGCAGGGGTGACCTCATCCAGGGCCCGCCATACCGTCGGCGCCGAAGCTACGGATCCGAGGACCTCGCTTTGGTGGCGCAGGACGTCGATGTCGGCGATGGCCTCGCCGCCGCCGGCGATCAGGACCGCTACGTCGACCAGCACCCTGCCCCGGTCGTGCGTGGGGGTGAAGCCGCGGCGCGCCATCGCCCCGGACAGGGCACCGGTCAGGCCGACCTGGTCAGCCAGGAGCCGGGTCGCCACGTTCCCGGCGTGAGCCACGACCCCACCCCCGTCCGCGGAGACCACCAACCCCGTGGACCACGACCGACCTCCGCAGACGGCTTTGCGACGTGCCCGGCGAGCTGACTTCTTCGTGGATCGTCCCGTTGTACTCTTCACTTGCGAGGTGCCTTCCACTCGAGACTGCTGAACCCTAGATAAGTCCAGTATCTCGTTGTGCGACAGGCACTTTCGCATTTCCAGACCGCGTGTCAGGTCACGTTCCGTGAACGGGCGAGGCTAGCTTGCCCACACTCCGGCTTCCTTTCCGCGGTCGGCGGCCTCCCAGACCCCGACGATCTGCTCATTCCTCGCGAGGTCGAACCGGTGTCGCATCAGCAGCATCGATGCGTCGTGCTGGGTGCGGTCGTCGCTGCCAATACAATCCTATGCCACCACCACGTAGTAGTCGCTGAACACGGCGTCTCTGGCCGCGACCTCCTGCAACCTTCTGTGGTGCAACCGCCCACGATAACGGTCTCGATCCCGTTACTGCCGAGCAGCAGGTCAAGGTTCGTCCCCCAGAACGCGCTTGAGCGGTACTTCGCCACCACCAGCTCGTTCTCCCGCGGCCTGTGCGCCATGGAGTCCTCGTTTACCAGCCGGCGTATGGCGCCACTTCTTCATCGGTGATCAGGCCCTGTGTGGCGTCGGTGATCGCGTGCCCGAGTATGTCCACCGCTCGGTCGATCTCGTCGTCGGTGATGACCAGGGGCGGGGTAATTTCTAGGACGTTACCACCGACGTAATAGACGACTACTCCTAATTGCCAGGCCCGGTACACGGCTTTTTGGGCGAGGAGGCAGTCTCGTTGCAAACTTTCCCTGTCGGTAACGAGGTCGACGCCGATGGCAAGGCCCCGTCCGCGGATGTCGCCGATCCGTTCTGCGGCAGCGTCGCTTCCGGGTCCGGAGCCACCGCCGCCAAACGCTCGGAGGCCGGTCATCAGCCGCG
>NZ_JANXRJ010000321.1 GCF_025353065.1 Lapillicoccus sp. | reverse complement strand
TGGGCAGCGGGAGGTTGGGCGGGGGGTGGCTGGGCAGCGGGTAGCTGGGCGGTCGGGCGGCGGGAGGTTGGGCGGCGGGCGGTTGGGCGGCGGGCGGGGATGCTGGTGGCGCCGGGGGCCGGCTCGTCGTGATGGTGATGTCGGACGCGGCCGAGCCCACGACGGCCTGTTGAACCGCGTCGGACAGGTTTCCCCACGAGGCCAGGAGCGCCCCGCGGATTGCCGGCCCGAGGATGAGCAGCGCTTTGGCGAAGAAGCCGAGCGTGACCAGACGCTCCCCGAGGCGGGTGCTGACTGTCGCCGAGGCGCAAGCGATCCTGGATGGGTGTGAGCACCTGCGTGACCGGTTCTTGTTCTCGCTGCTGCTGGACACCGGTGTGCGGATCGGTGAGGCGCTCGGGTTGCGGCACGAGGATCTGGACATTGCGCAGCCACGGGTGGCTGTCATCGCCCGGGACAACGACAACCGGGCCCGCGCCAAGGGTGGCCGGTCCAGGTTCATCCCGGCCAGTGGGCAGCTGATCCGGCTGTACGCCGACTACCTCGCTCAGGAGTTCGGGGCGCTGGACTCGGATTATGTGTTCGTCAACTTGTGGGGACGCCCGCACGGGCACCCACTGACTTACCCGGCGGTCTATGACCTGGTCCGGCGGGTGCGTCGGCGGACCGGTGTCGCGTTCAGCCCGCACTGGTTCCGGCACACCTACGCCACCTGGCTGTTGCGCCGAGGTGCGGGGATGGAGTCGGTGAAGGCGCTGCTGGGGCATGCCTCGATCACGACCACGATTGACACCTACGGCCACCTGACCGTCGAAGACGCCCGTGCGACGTTGGAGGCGGCGGGCTGGTTCACCGGGAACGAGGTACGCCTGTGAGCGTCCGCGCCGACCGCGTCACGCCACCAAGGCCGGGCCTGGTGGAGAAGCTGGTCGGCGTCGTACGTGCCGAGTTCCGCGTTGAGGTTTACGTCCCCGATCCCAATCATCCGGTGCTGGGCCGCGGCGTCTGCTGCGTCGCGCGTTGCGACCGCTCGCCGAGCGGGAACCGGCTGTGCTCAGCTCACCAAAGACGGTGGGTCGGTCGCGGACGACCCGAACTCGCTGATTTCCTCGCTGATCCGGGCTTGCCGCTGAACGGGCGACGAGACCTGACCGGATGCACCGTGCCCGGCTGCCGGTACGGAAGCAGCGGCCTGGGGTTGTGTATGCGGCACCGCAGCGCGTGGGCCGCCAGCGGGCACCCCGACCCGCAGGCTTGGGCCGCTACCGCGCAGGCAGCCGATCCGGCGGGTCGGAAGCCCTGCGGGCTGCCGTTCTGCTCGTTGTGGATCGAACACGAGAAGAACCGATTCTGTAAGGCACACCAGACCCGGTGGCGGATGCAGGGGAGGCCTGACGTCGAGGCGTTCGTCGGGCGATGTCTGCTCACCGGGCGTGACCGCATCGACTACTCCAGGCTGCCGCCACTGCTGAAGCTGGAGCTGCAGTACGCGGTCCAGCGCCGGGCCGATCAGGGCCGGATCACGCTGTCGGCACCGATCGTGAACTGGGCGATCCGGCTGGCCCAACAGACGCGGGTGGCCTCGCTACTGGACCTGACGGCCGCGCAGTGGGCCGACCGGGCCGGGCCGAAGACGAACAGCTACCCGGCGTTCCTGGCGTTCGCCCGCGACGTCGTGGAGATGCTCCACGAGGGCACCGGCTGGGAGGTGGAGTACCCGAAGGACATCTGGCAGCTGGAACGGCTGCCTGGCCTGACCACCAACGCGGGCCAGCCGAACCCACGGAACCGGCTGCGGTTCGACCGGATCGCCCAGGATTGGCTGCGCGTCCTGGTCAAGCGCTGGTCACGGCTACGGCTGAGCTCGGGGTTGGCGGTCGGCACCGTAGTCAACGACGTTACGGCGCTGACGCGCTTCAGCACCTTCCTGGCCGAGGCCCTCCCCGAGATGGACACGCTCGCCGGTCTCGATCGGGCAGTGCTCGAGCGCTACCTGGCCTGGCTGGCCACCTGCGGGCTCGGCCCCGGCGCCAGGGAAGACGCCGTCACCGGCGTGAGCACGTTCTTGCAGGCTGTCCGCCAGCACGACTGGGACCCCAGCCTGCCGACCACCGCGGTGTTCTTCACCGGCGACCTGCCACCTCGCCCTGCCAGGGTCAGCCGACGCCTCGCCGAGCACGTCATGGCCCAGGTCGAAGCCCCCGCGAACCTGGACCGTTGGCCAACCCCCGAGGGACGGCTGGTCACCATCATCCTGATCCAGGGCGGCCTGCGCGCTACCGACGCGTGCACGCTGGGCTTCGACTGCCTGGTCCACGACGGTACCGGCGCGCCCTACCTGCGCTACGTCTACCACAAGATGCGCCGGGAGGCCGCCGTGCCCATCGACCCCGACCTCGAGGTACAGATCCGAGCCCAGCAGCAGCGTGTCTCCCAACGGTGGCCCGGGCAGCACCCGCACCTGTTCCCGCAGTTGACGGGCAACGTCGGCGGCCACCGCGCGCTCAGCTACTACAGCTACCGCGGCATGCTCAACGCCTGGCTCACCCTGTGCGATATCTGCGACGAGCACGGCGAGCCGGTCCACCTGACTCCACACCAGTGGCGCCACACCTTCGCCTGCCGGTTGATCAACCAGGACGTCCCCCAAGAGGTCGTCCGGGTCCTGCTCGATCACGAATCCACCGAGATGACAGCGCATTACGCCCGGATCACCGACCAGACCGTCCGACGACGGTGGGAACAGG
>NZ_JANXRJ010000288.1 GCF_025353065.1 Lapillicoccus sp. | reverse complement strand
GCCGCCCATCCCCCAGAGCACGTCGTCCCAGACCATCGTGTTGTACAGCAGGTTCTTCGCCTGCAAGATGGTGCCGTACTTGGTCGGAGACGTCGGGTTGGTGCCCTTGGTGAAGTACGCCGCCATCGCCTGGAAGTCCATCCAGCTCCACTGCGCGGCCGGCTTGGGGGTGAGCTGCTGCCCGGTGGCCTTGAGGGCCACCGCCTCGTACGCGGCCTTCTGTGACGGGTCGTTGACCACTGCGTCAACCAAATCCTTGCGGTAGATCAGGAAGTGGTTGCTGACATCCAGGGGCAAGGCGTACTGCTTGTCCTGGTACTTCAGGCCGTCCACCGCGACAGGAAAGTAGTTGCTCGCGTCGATCGTGGTCAGCGGATCCAAGGACGCGGCGAACTGGCCGACGTTGTAACTTGCGACGAAGTAAATGTCCTGGTCGCTGGACTTAGCCGCCATCAAGGTTGCCTCTTTGGAGAACGTGTCCTGCCGCGATAGCAGAGTCATATCGACCTTAACCCCGTCGGTCGCGCCCTGCCCGGCGTTGTACTGGGCCACCACCTTCGACATCGCGTCACCCTCCGGGCCCGGCCAGAGCACCATCTTCACTGTGCCCTTTCCGCTGCCCGTGCTACCTGAGGAAGACGACCCCGTGCCCGGCGCACACCCAGCCACGACCAGCGTCACCCCCACGAACGCGATACCGACATGATTCGGATTTCTCTTCATGACGCTCCTTTGGTACGGACCATTATCGGCACCCTAGGCCCCACGGGACTTGCAGCGCAAGACCTGGCTCCTGATTGGTCCCTACGACCAGCGGCCAAGTCCGACCACGCCACCTACCCGGGGGCGAGTAGGCGGCGTCAGTCAGCGGTCTGATCGACGCGCCGTCATGCAGGGGCCGGTAGGACACCCTGTCCGCGTTCGACGTGAAGGTTGGCCCGCCTAACGAGCGAGGTCGAGGGAGCAACGGGCGTCTGACATCAAGAGAAACCCCGCCTCGTGCGCGGTACTTGTGCAGGTCAGGCGGGGCTTCGGTGGTCCTAACAGGACCTACTTCGAAACGTTTGCTTGATCTCGTCAACACCTTGCCGTCCGTTCCACTCGCTCCCCCATCTGCACCCACCGCAGTGCCGATGAGGCAGTTCCGCTTCACTGACTCCCAACGCCTCGATGTGGCCCGGTCCTATGAGGCCGGCGCAACCATGGCTGCTCTTGCCAAGCAGCACGGCGTCAAGCGCGAGACGATCAGCAAGCTGTTGAGTAGGTCAGGCGTGCTCGCCCGTCAGCCGCGGAGCTTTTGCCAACCAGACCTTCAGCGCGCAGTCCAGCTCTACCAAGACGGACGGTCCACATTCAAGATCGCCGAGCAGCTTGGGTGGAACCAAGCAACCGTCTATCGCCACTTGACTCGATTGGGCGTCCGGATGCGCAGTCCCAACGAGCGTGGGGGGAGTTGACCCGGCTGACGGCGAGACTACTCACCCGTTCACGAACGAGGACTCAGGGCACGACCATCGGCAGCGCCGACCGCTCAGCCCCGGACGACTTCACCAGGCGCGTGCTGGTCGGGAACAGAGGCCCGTCGGGCGTGGACGGCAGGTCTGTGAGCCAGGCGGTCAGGAGCTTGACTGTGTTCTTCTGCAACGGGATCACGCGTTGCTTGCGACCCTTCCCGACGCATTCGAGTTGGCTGTGGGGGCCGATCAGGATGCTGTCGATGCGTAGGATGGTCAGCTCGCTGACGCGGAGCCCGGTCTGAATGCCCAGGTGCAGCAGGAGCCGGTCACGGCGCCCGAGCCAGGTGTGGGTGTCCGGGGCTGCGATGAGTGCTTCTGCTTCGGGGGTGGTGAGGAACGACACGAGCGTGGTCTTCGTGCGTTTCGCGGGGATCGCGAGGACCTGACTGATTGACGCGATCGCGTCCGGCGCTCGGTAGCTGGCGTAGGTGAAGAACGACCGCAGCGCTGCGCGGCCGGCGTTCCTCGTGGTGGCGGAGTTCCCGCGATCGGTCTCCAAGTGCTGCAGGAACGCGCCGATCAGGTCGGCGTCGAGGTCGGCCAGCGTCAACGCCGACGGGGCGATGCCGGTGGCCTGTTGGGCGTAGGTCAGCAGGAGCCGGAACGTGTCGGCGTAGGCGGCTTTGGTGTTGACGCTGGCGTTCAGGTGCCGGTCGAGCTTGTCGGTGAAGAATCGTTGCAGCAGCGGGGCAAGGTCACTCATCATCGCCCCCGTCCCCATGGATGCGTTCGGCGAGAGCGGCTGCGAGTTCCGGTGTGTTCGACAGGTACCAGTAGGTCGCTTCCGGGCCGACGTGCCCGAGCCAGGCCGAGAGCACCGGCATCATGGCGTCGACGTCGCCTCCGGCTCGGATGTGTCCGATCAGCGTTTTCGTCGCGAACGAGTGTCGGAAATCGTGCAACCTGGCGGCCGGTTCGGTCGGCCCGCCGGCAAGGCCGGCCAACTCTCGTATCTCGCGGAAGGTGTTCCCTGCAGTCGAGCGGGCGATCCGGGTGCCGCGACGGGCGACGAACACCGCGGTCGTCTTCGGGACCGGGAACGTCCGATCGCGGAGCCGCTGGTATCTGCGGATCGCGGCCATCGTCGTCGCGTGCAGCGGGACGAGCCGGGACTTGCCGAACTTCGTGTCGGTGACCCGTGCCCATCCGCTGCCGTCACCGGCCTGGTCGTCAGTGGTGATGTCGTCATCGTTGAGATTCCGGGCCTCGCTGATCCGCATGCCCGTGACCGCCAGCAGCCCGAGGAGTGTCTGCCAGGACGCTGCTCGGACTCGTGGAGTCAGTGTCCCCGCCGTGGTCAGCAGAGTGTCGATCTGCTGGCTGGTGAAGATCAGCGGACGAGGGCGATGAGCGCCGTAGGGCCGCCCGTCAAGGACGGGAACCTCGGTCGCGGGGTCGAACCACGCGACGTGCTCAGCGAACTGGCGAACGTAGTTCAACCGCTCCAGCACCGTGCCGCGCGAGAACCGTGCTGCCCACGCGGTCGCCAGGTCGCGGCGGATCGTGGGCTCACCGGCCTCTTCCATCCAGCCGACGAACGCATCCAGTGCCTTGCCTGGCGCGGTCAGCTTGAACACCAGGGCCCGCCTGGTCGCCAGGTAGCCGTCCAGCAGGTCACGCAGCCCGCTCATCGTGCCCACCTGCCCGACGCGGCGGCCGGCCACTCAGGGGCGAGCTGGGTGAGTCGGCGCTTGTCGACCTTGGTGTAGATCGCGGTCGTGCGCAGATGGGCGTGGCGCAGCAGTCCCTGAACCTCCTGCAACGTTGCTCCAGAAGCAAGCATCCCGGTCGCGAACGTGTGCCGCAGCCGATGCGGTCTGAACTTCTCCACCCCGGCCTGATGCAGATCTGTCGGACGGTCCCGCAGACGCCGTTGGCGGTCAGCGGCTGGACCGGATCGATCACAGTCCAGAACACCTCATCACCGGCGACCCTGCCGCCGCGGCCGTAGAGCACATAGTCTTCCAACCCCTGGCCGACCTCGTCGGGCAGCGGGAGCTCATCGACCCGGTCGCCCTTGCCCCGGATGCGCAAGCCTCCGGTGCGCCAGCCGATGTCATCCAGTCGCAAGCCGGCGATCTCGCACGCCCGCAGCCCGAGCCCGGTCAACAGCAGCAGAATCGCCCGGTCGCGCAGCCCTTTCGCCGAACGCAGATCAAGGGTGTCGAACAGCGCCTCGATCGTGCCCGCCGGCACCGGGTCCGGGATCGACGAGAGCCGCCACGCCGCGGCATGCGGCACCACCCCAGACAAGTCCTGCCCCGTCCGGCCAGAGCGGTGGCAGTACCGCAGGAACGAGCGCAGCATCACCAACTGCTTGGCCAGCGTCGACGCCTTCAACCCGCGCACAGCCTCCAGGTTCACCCACTCGATCACCGTCGCCGCCGTCAGCGACCGCAGCGACCGATCGACCGGCGCGGGCAACCACTCCACGAACCCCGCGACGCGGGCCGTGTATGCAGCAGCGGTGCGTTCCTGCGCAGACCGCTCCCGCCGCAGCCACTTCTCGAACTCGTCCGGCACATCTCGTGCGTCGGCGCGGCGCTGATCACGATGAATCGCCATCTCGGTCCTCCTCGACCCGATGCCAGGCGATCCCAGTGACCGCCCGGTCAGATCAAGCGAACCCCGAAACGGCTGCCCATCATTATGTTGACCGGCTCAGCGACTAAACCCGCACGACCAGGCAAGCCGCCGCGCCGGTCAACATAACCGCGAGGGCGACATACCATCGCCAGATCCCTCCTCGAGACCGGCGGCTTCAGACCACAACTACACCCTCAACTGCGATGAGCCTGATTCCCACCTTCACCTAGACCAAAGCCGGTCAGCGAAACCCTCGCCCTGGCAACTCCTTCCGCCTACCATAAGAGGACTTAAGACTTGATACTGACACATCAGCACTCAATAACGTAACCTAGTTTACCAAAAGAGGCGAGGATCTCCTCAATATTTGGTCTCCTCAGCTTCCATCCTCCTGAGACGGTCTCGATCGTCAAAATACGGTCCGCCCACCCTGACCGGTGCACACAAATGATATCGGCTTTCGATAATATTTCAGTTCGAAAAACCTTACGAGGCCTAATGAGCGATTCGAGACAACATACGGTTTCTCGAATCACTAGGCGTGCAGGTGGACCATTGAGGCCATTGGGTTTCGTGTATCCGACGATGAATACATAGCTGGCCATCATTATCCCCACTCTTTCAGGACGTTGCCAAGATTGAATTTCGCGTCCGTCTTTGCCTCGGTGCAACTAAGTCCGACATGAATCTCGGCTGGTGGAACGAATGGGATCGGGACACCTAATGAAATATCCGTTCCCAAAACCTGACCGTTTGGAGCACCCTTGCTAGTCCCGCCAAAGACCGTAACACCCGCAGGCGCGCCATAAAGCGGGGTTGCCGCCGACCCTCCTCCGTAGCCAAAAGGGCCACCTAGTTGGTCCACTGTTCTGGCGTTAGTGAGCTGACCTCCCAAACTAAGACCTATGGTCGGACTCTGGTATATGTCTCCGAGAGCGCCCAAAGTCCCCGTTCTGCCGAGCGAAATATCGCCGTTCGTTTCGTTATAGGCAGCCACCAAACAAAAGGAATAACTGAGGCCAATAAAAAATCCAATTTGCACGGTTCCGCACTGGCCGATGCTTATAAGACCACTCGGATCTGAGTAGCTCAATGCGTTATTGCCAGAATAGTTATAAGCTGATTGCGTCGCTTTCTCTAATGGGTCTCGCGTGAGGAACTGGGTTGTGACCGGGTCATAGTAGCGGGCGCGTAGGTAATATAGGCCGGTATCGATATCTTGGTATTGGCCGTTCCAGCGCAGAGGCGTGTCCGCGGAGCCACTATGGGCGCTGAGGACGCCATGGGCTGTGTAGGTGTAGGTGGCGGCGATGGCCCCAGCGGCGTTGGTGAGTAGGCGGGTGGAGCCGTATTGATCGTGCTGATAGTACAGGGCGGTCCCTGAGCTGTCGATCTGCTCGATCGGGTTTCCGGTGTTATCGTAAAGGTAACTGGTGGCGCCGTCATTGAGTAGCAGCGGCAGACTGCTGGTTGCGTCCCAGGCGAACGCCTGAGTAGCGGTTGTGGTGGTCCGAGTAGCGCGCAGCCCGTCACCGTTGTAGGTATACGCGGCCTGCGGGCCGTAGGAACCCATCACGTCGACGAGGAGGTCGGCGGTGCCGCCGGCATTCCAGATGGTCAGGGTGCCGGCGGCGGACAGTTTGGCGGTGACCTGGTTGAAGGCTGTCGCGCCGGCGGTGTAGGTGAGGCTCGTGATGTTAGGACGCGCGCCGCCGGGATAGATGGTTAAGTAGCCGCTGGTGCTACTTCCCAGCACGGTGACGTTGAGGACGGTCGACCGCGCGGAGGCGGGTACACCGCCGCGGCCGGTCACCTGAACTGTCAACGCTGTATTGCTGAGGAGGGTCTGTCCAGCGTAGGGCTGGCCGGAGCCGCTTCGGGTATCGGCGATCCGGGCTGGGCTCAGGGGGGCTCAGGGGGGTAAAGGTGTCGCCTACTCCTCCGACGTAGCCGGTGACATCAACGATGACGTTCAGGGCGGTCGATGAGCTGTTGTAGAAAGTCACAGCGCCTGCGGGATTGCTGCCTAGGGTGGCGGTGACTTCTTTGGTGAGGGTAGCCCCGCTCTTATAGTTGAGATTGGAGGCGTTGGGCCGGGTGGTGCCAGCGGGATAGGTGATCAGGTAGCCGTTGGCCGTGGGGTTAACGGCGGTGACCTGGAGGATGGCGGTGGCGGCGGTAGTCGGGACGGCGGGGATGCCGCTGACTTGGACGGTGAGGCTGCCGTTGGCCGGGATCGGTTGTCCGGCGTAGGGCTGGCCGGAGCCGGTGCGGGTGTCGGCTGCCCGCGCGGGATTGATGGCGTGCATCCCGCTACCGTTCGTTGAGTAGTACCCCAGCACGTCAATCGTGATGTTGGTGGTGCCACCAGAGTTGTAGACACTGACCTGGCCTCCAGAGCCGACGGGAACAGTAACCTCGTTGTTCGCGGCTACGCCGGAGACCACGTTGAGGTTACTGGAGGTGGGCCTGGGAGCTCCCGTCGGATAGACCGTCAGGTAGGTGGAGGCGGTGGCGTCGGCTTCGGTGACGTTAACGACGACGGCCGCGACTCCGCTGCTCGGAACCCCGCCGACGCCGGCGGTCTGGACGGTCAGGGTGCCGCCCGGCGTCAGCGCTTGGCCAGCGTAGGGCTGCCCTGAGCCGGCTCGGGTGTCGGCGATCCTCGCCGGGGGCAGAGGCAGGTAAAGCTTGCCGGCCTGACCTGCCCGGTGGCCCCGGCGGCGCGGGTGGTCTTGATCGCGTCGGTGATCATCCGGTCCGCGCCGTGGCCGGAGTCGATGTTGCCTTTGCGGAGCCGGGACGCGGCGATCACCGGGGCGCACGTCGGCGACGACAGCGCCGCGATCTGAGCGTTGACGCCCTTGACCCCGGAGTACCCGTACGCGGCGCCCTGCTTCTTGTACCCGTGAACCTCACGGATGGTGTCGTCGATGTCGATGAAAGCCAACCCGTCGACCCCGGCCAGCAGCCGCGGCACCGCGGTCGCGAGCCCGGCCAGCACCCGGGTGTGGACGGCGTCGAGCTGGCGGACGTGGCCGAAGGTGAACGAGCGCAGGAACGTGCCCAGCCGTCACTCGCATGACGG
>NZ_JANXRJ010000286.1 GCF_025353065.1 Lapillicoccus sp. | reverse complement strand
CGGAGCGGCGCCACGAGCAGGACGAGCACGACCACCGCCGGCACCACGCCGGCCAGGGCGAGACGTCGGTGGCGCAGGACGGCCGAGAGCACGACGACCACGAGCAGCCCCACCCCCGAGACGGGGACGAGGGCCTGGACGGCGGTGAGCTCCGGTGTCACGAGGTCGACCCAGCGTGTCGCCACCGCGAGGGTGAGACCCCCGAGGGCGACCGCCAGCACCACCCCGGTCGCTCGACGCAGAGCCGAGCGACCCGTCACCCGGGTCAGGCCTCGATGACGACGGGGATGATCATCGGGCGACGACGGATCTTGCCCCCGACCCAGCCGCCGATGGTGCGCCGGATGATCTGCTGGAGCTGGTACTCGTCGCGCACGCCGTTGCCGATCGCCTCGGCCAGGGCCTGCTCAACCTTGGGGATGACCTGGTCGAGGACGGCCTGGTCCTCGGCGAAGCCGCGCGCGGTGATCTCCGGTCCCGCGGCGATCTTGCCGGTGCTGGCGTCGATGACGACGATGCAGGTGATGAACCCCTCGTCGCGCAGGATCCGGCGGTCCTTGAGCAGGGTCTCGGTGGTCTCCCCGACGGACGAGCCGTCGACGTAGATGAATCCGCAGGGGACCTCCCCGACGACCGAGGCGCGACCCTTGACCAGGTCGATGACGCCGCCGTCGGTGGTGACGAGGACGCGCTCTCGCGGGATGCCGGTCGCGACGGCGAGGTCGGCGTTGGCGATGAGGTGCCGCCACTCGCCGTGCACCGGCATGACGTTGCGCGGGCGGACGATGTTGTAGCAGTAGAGCAGCTCGCCGGCGCTGGCGTGGCCGGAGACGTGGACCTTGGCGTTGCCCCGGTGGACGACCTTGGCGCCGAGCATCATCAGCCCGTTGATGACCCGGTAGACCGCGTTCTCGTTGCCCGGGATGAGGGAGCTGGCCAGCAGGACGGTGTCGTCCTTGCCCACCTCGATCCGGTGGTCGCGGTTGGCCATTCGCGACAGCGCGGCCATCGGCTCGCCCTGGCTGCCGGTGCAGATGAGGACGACCTTGTTGTCGGGCAGGTTGTCCAGCTTCTTGACGTCGACGAGGACGCCGTCGGGCACGTGGAGGTAGCCGAGCTCGGCAGCGATCCCCATGTTGCGCACCATGGAACGGCCCACCATCGCCACCTTGCGGCCGTGTTTCGCGGCCGCGTCGAGGACCTGCTGGACCCGGTGCACGTGCGAGGAGAAGCAGGCCACGATGATGCGCCGCTGGGCGTTGCGGAAGACCGTGTCGATGGCCGGGGCGATCTCGCGCTCGGGCGTGGTGAAGCCGGGAACCTCGGCGTTGGTGGAGTCGGTGAGGAAAAGGTCGACCCCCTCGTCGCCGAGTCGGGCGAAGGCCCGCAGGTCGGTCAGCCGGCCGTCGAGCGGCAGCTGGTCCATCTTGAAGTCGCCGGTGTGCAGCAGCGTGCCGGCAGCCGTGCGGACGAACACCGCGAGGGCGTCGGGGATGGAGTGGTTGACCGCGACGAACTCGAGGTCGAAGACGCCGAGCTTCTCGCGCTGCCCCTCCTTGACCGTCAGCGTGTAGGGCTTGATCCGGTGCTCCTTGAGCTTGGCCTCGATGAGCGCGAGGGTCAGCTGGGAGCCGATCAGGGGGATGTCGGGCTTGCGCTTGAGCAGGAAGGGGACGGCGCCGATGTGGTCCTCGTGCCCGTGGGTGAGGACGATCGCCTCGATGTCGTCGAGCCGACCGTCGAGGTACTCGAAGTCGGGGAGGATGAGGTCGATGCCCGGGTGGTGGTCCTCCGGGAAGAGGACGCCGCAGTCGATGATGAGGAGGCGTCCCTGGGTTTCGAGGACGGTCATGTTGCGACCGACCTCGCCGAGCCCGCCGAGCGCGATGACGCGCAGGCTGTTGGCCGGGATGGGCGGCGGCTGGCGTAGGGCGGTCTGTGCTGAGGGTGGAGTGGTCAACTGATTCCTGACGAGGTGAGAGCGACCCGCAGGAGAGCGAGGTGCTCGGGTGGGGACTCGACCAGTGGCAGGCGCACGGCGGCGGAGTCGATGACCCCGAGCTCCGCAAGAGCGGCCTTGGCCATGATCGCGCCCTGGGACGTGTTCATGATGGCGTTGACGATCGGGACGGTGCGGCGGTGGATGGCGACCGCGCGGGGGGGGTCGCCGCTGCGGACGGCGGCCAGCATCGCGGCATACTGCGCGCCGGCGACGTGGGTGGTGACGCCGACGAAACCCACCGCGCCGTGGGCGAGGTGCCCGAGGGTGAGGACGTCGTCGCCGGAGTACCACGCGAGGTCGGTGGCGGCCATCACCTGGGTGGCGCCCCAGAAGTCGCCCTTGGCGTCCTTCACGGCCACGATCTGCGGGTGCTCGGCAAGGCGGAGGAACGTCTCGAGGGCGATGGCGGTCCCGGTCCGGCCGGGGATGTCGTAGAGCATCACCGGGAGGTCGGTGGCGTCGGCGACGGCCGTGAAGTGCGCTACCAGACCGGGCTGGGTGGGCTTGTTGTAGTAAGGCGTGACGACGAGGAGGCCGTGCGCACCCGCGTCGGCGGCGGCCCGGGCGGCATACGTGGTGTGGGCGGTGTCGTTGGTGCCGACTCCGGCGACGACGCTGCCCCGCTCGCCGACCGCCTCCACAGCGGCTCGGACGATCTCGACCTTCTCCTCGTCGGTCGTCGTCGCCGACTCGCCGGTGGTGCCGTTGACCACGACGCCGTCGTGACCGGAGTCGAAGAGGTGGCCGATGACCTTCTGCAGACCAGCGAGGTCGAGGCTGCCGTCCGCCCTCATCGGCGTCACGACCGCCGTGAGGCAGGTCCCGAAGGGGGGCGTCACGCTCATGGCCCAAGGATAGGGGAACCTGACCGGGCGGAAACCCGAGACCGGGCCGG
Source organism: Lapillicoccus sp. (assembly GCF_025353065.1). GTDB lineage: Bacteria > Actinomycetota > Actinomycetes > Actinomycetales > Dermatophilaceae > Lapillicoccus. The sequence goes on along the minus strand of NZ_JANXRJ010000286.1, from coordinate 18,962 downwards.
ACACCAGCAGCGTTGCTGCACCGACGGATTCAGGGCCGCTGGAGACGAATCCGACCATGAGCGTCGTGGCGCTGCCCGCTCGGGGGTCCGGGTAGCGCCACGACACCTGCATCATCGCCCGAAGCGGCCCGGTTGTTAACAGGCGATCGAGGTCGAATTCTGTGACCTGAGTCACGCCTGATCAGGTGCTACCGTGCCGACGTGCGCCAGTACCTCGAGCTCGTCGACCGCGTGCTGACGACGGGAGTCGAGAAGACCGACCGCACCGGCACCGGCACGCTGAGCGTCTTCGGTCACCAGATGCGTTTCGACCTGGCGGCGGGCTTCCCCGCCCTCACGACCAAGCGCCTCCACCTGCGCTCCATCATCGGCGAGCTCCTGTGGTTCTTGCGGGGCGACACCAACATCGCGTGGCTGCACGAGCGGAGGATCCGCATCTGGGACGAGTGGGCCAACGCCGACGGCGACCTCGGGCCGGTCTACGGCCACCAGTGGCGCTCGTGGCCGACCCCCGACGGCCGGCACGTCGACCAGATCGCGAAGGTCATCGAGTCGATCCGCACCAACCCCGACTCGCGTCGGCACATCGTCTCGGCCTGGAACGTCGCCGACGTCGACGACATGGCCCTGCCGCCCTGCCACACCATGTTCCAGTTCTACGTCTCCCCGGCCCGGGGCGATGGCCGCGCCCGACTGTCCTGCCAGCTCTACCAGCGCTCCGCAGACGTCTTCCTCGGCGTGCCGTTCAACATCGCCTCCTACGCCCTCCTCACGATGATGGTGGCGCAGGTCTGCGACCTCGAGCCTGGGGAGTTCGTCCACACGCTCGGTGACGCGCACCTCTATCTCAACCACCTCGACCAGGCCCGCCTCCAGCTGACCCGTGACCCGTACCCGTTACCGCACATGGTGATTGCCGCAGGCAAGCAGATCGACGACTTCGACCTCGACGACTTCGAGATCGTCGGCTACGAGTCGCACCCCTCGATCAAGGCCCCGATCGCCGTATGACGATGGTGACCCTCATCGCCGCGGTGGGCAGCAACGGAGTCATCGGCGCCGACGGTGCGATGCCGTGGCACCTCCCGGAGGACTTCGCGTTCTTCAAGCGCACGACGATGGGCCACGCGATGATCATGGGTCGCAGGAGCTTCGACTCGATCGGTCGCGTCCTGCCCGGCCGGCGGACGATCGTCATCACCCGCGAGCTCCGCTGGAGCCACCCCGGCGTCGAGACCTCGCACTCCCTCGCCGGCGCGCTCGCGCTGGCCGGGCCGGCCGCCGAGGTGTTCGTGTGTGGCGGTGGCCAGATCTACGCCGAGGCGATGTCGATGGCCCATCGCCTGCTCATGACCGAGGTCGACCAGGCTCCGACGGGCGACGTGACCTTCCCCGAGATCGACCCCGTTGTCTGGCAGGAGATGAGCCGCGAACCCCGACAAGGGTTTTCGTGGGTGCGCTACGAGCGGCGGTTGAGTCAGGCGTCGTAGTCGAGCCGCACGGTCTCGGTCAGGGGATGGGCCTGGCAGGGCAGGATGATGCCGGCCTCGACATCCTCGGGCTCCAGCGCGTAGTTGCGATCCATCCTGACCTCGCCCGCCACGAGGCGGGCCCGACAGGTGCCGCACACCCCACCGGTGCACGAGTAGGGTGCGTCGGGTCGCGTGCGCAGGGTCGCGGCGAGGATGGACTCCTCCATCGACGACATGGGCACCTCGGTGGTCCGCCCGTCGAGGGTGACCGTCACGACCGCCACCGGTGGTGCGGACGCGTCGGGCTCCACCCGTGGCGTGGGCGCACGCCCGTCGTCGACATGGAAGATCTCGTGGTGGACGTGGGACCTCGCGACACCCCGTTCGAGGAGCAGCTCCTCGGCGCCCGTGACCATCCCGAACGGTCCGCAGAGATACCACTCGTCGACCGTCCCCACGGGAAGCAGCGCGGCGACGATCGCCTCGAGCCGATCGCGGTCGAGCCGACCGTGGAAGAGCTCGACGTCGGGCGCCTCCCGGGAGAGGACGTGGACGAGCTGGAAGCGGGTGGGATAAGCGTTCTTCAGGTCCTCAAGCTCCTCCAGGAACATGATCGAGCTCGTCCGACGGTTGCCGAACAGCAGCGTCACGCGACTGTCCGGCTCCTCCTCCAGTGCGGTCGTGAGGAGCGAGAGCACGGGGGTGATGCCGGAGCCGGCGGCGATGGCGACGTGATGGCGAGCCACCTCGGGCTGCGTCGGGCAGATGAAGCTGCCCATCGGCGTGAGGACGTCGATGGCGTCCCCCGGCTGCACGATGTCGTTGAGCCAGTTGGACATCCGGCCGTCGGGGACGCGGGCCGAGGCGACGCGCAGGGTCCCGCTCCGCTCCATCTCGGACCGGGCCTGGCAGATGGAGTAGGACTGGCGCACGTCCTCGCCGGCGATGGTCGCGCGCAGGGTGAGGTGCTGTCCCGGCTCGAAGGTGTAGTCGTCGCTGAGCTCCCGCGGCACCTCGAAACGCACGGCGACGGCGTCGTCGGTCAGGCGCTCGACGTCATCGACCCGGAGCGTGTGGAAGCTGGCCCGCTGGCGAGCAGGCTTGGTGAGCAACGGCATCAGATCGCCTTGAACTCGTCGAACGGCTCGCGGCAGGAGTTGCACCGACGCAGCGCCTTGCACGCGGTGGAGCCGAAATGGGCCAGCTCGGTCGTGTCGGTGGATCCGCACTGCGGACAGGCGACCACGTGCACCCGCAGCTCGAGCGCCACGACGCCGGTATGCCGGCTGCTCGCGTCGGCGGCCACCGCTCCCCGCCCGCTCGGTGGGGCGATGCCGAAGCGCCGTAGCTTGTCGCGGCCGTCCTCGGAGATCCAGTCGGTGGTCCAGGGCGGATCGAGACGCGTGGAAACCGTTGGCATCCAACCCTGCCGGCGGCATACGTGCTCGACGTGGGCGCGGATCGCCTCCATCGCCGGGCAGCCGGAGTAGGTCGGCGTGATGACGACGTGCGCCTCCCCCGTCGTCTCGTCGACCTCGACAGCGCGCAGGATCCCGAGGTCGGCGATGGTCACGACGGGGACCTCGGGGTCAGGGACGGCCGCGAGCGCCGCCTCGAGCGCAGCGGCGTCGGTGCGGGTGATCACCACGTCGCCCCCGGGTGCGAGCGGGCGAGGTGCTGCATCTCGGCGAGCAGCGACCCCATCGGGCGGGAGTGGATGCCGGCCCGCCCTCCGCGGGAGCGCCACGGTGACGCCCCCGGCATCGTCAGGGTCGCCTCGGCGACGATCCGTTGGACGGTGCGCTCCGCGACCTCACGGGTCTCGGACGGCAGCGGGCCGATGCCCTCGGCGTAGGCAGCCGCGCTGACCGGGTCGTCGTCGAAGAGCTCGTCGACGTAGGGCGCGACGGCGACGAGGGCGGTCTGCATCCGGCGGTGCGACTCCTCGGTGCCGTCGCCGAGACGCAGGGTCCACTGCACGGCGTGGTCGAGGTGGTAACGCGCCTCCTTGTAGGCCTTGGCCATCACCCCGTCGAGGACCCGGTCGGCCGACCCGGCCGCGAGCAGCTCGATCCGACTCGCCGAGAACCACAGCAGCCGGGCGACCTCGAAGGCGAAGTCGCCCCGCTCCTGCTCGACGAGATGCACGTTGCACCAGCCTCGCTCGTCGCGCAGCATGGCGTAGTCGTCCTCACCGCGTCCGGTGCCGTCGAGCTCGCCGACCCGGGGATAGAGGCCGCGCGCCTGGCCGATGAGGTCGAGGCTGATGTTGGCCAGCGCCATGTCCTCCTCGATCTGGGGGGCGTTGGTCAGCCACTCCCCCAGCCGCTGCGCGTAGACCATCGCGTCGTCGGCGAGCCCGAGCAGGTATGCCGCGGCGAGCGCGTCGCCCTGGGGCACCGCGTCGTCGACCGCACGCCCCGGGGAGGGCACCGGACCTCCATCGGCTGCCGTCGCCGCCTCGTTGCTCACGGTCCTGACGATACGGCGTGCGGCCGTCGGGCGGGAAAGGTGTCGGGCGGGAAAGGTGTCGACGAGCGCCGCGTCCACGGTGGGCTGCGACTTCCGTGACGACTTCAGCGACTGCGACTCCGGTCACGGTCAGGGACCGCACTACAGTCGCGTGGTGACCCGACGATGAGCAAGACGGATGACATGCGCGCCATGCGCGAGGCCCGCTACAAGGCCGCCACGACAGGCGCCGCGAAGCCGACAGCGGCACCGTCGACGCAGCGGCGCCCTCCCCAGCCAGCCGAGCGGGCCGAAACCACGCCGCCACCCGCGTCGGCCACGCAACCGGAGCAGGCCGGGCTGTGCGGGCACCGCGCCATCAGCGGTCGCACGTGCACCCGCGAGGACGGTCACGCGGCCAAGAGTCATCGCTACTCCTAGAAACCCTGGCGCGCCTGGACGCGTCCTAGTCTGGCGGCGTCACCGGGAGACTTCCGCTCCTGCCACGCTGCCGCGCAGGCCTGATTCTCAGAGTCGCTGAGCAAGCGGATCGCGCGCCTGATGGCCTCACCTCGACGCCTGCCGGACCCGAGAACGTCGAGATCGTCGATGACCACCGACCCCACGAGGAACACCGATGACGACCATCGCGCCCATCCACCCCGGGGAGGTCCTTCACAGGGACTTCCTGGCCACGCTCGGGGTGACCCAGCATCGCCTGGCGATCTCCATCAGCGTCCCACCACGGCGCATCAAGGAGATCGTGCACGGAGAGCGCCGGGTCACCGGGGGCGCAGTGAGGTTGGGTCAGCCGGGGGACGCCTCACTCACCCGAGTCTCGTCCGTGCCAAGCCGCTGACATTCACGGTCCCGGCGACCAGCACGTGCCGGACGAAGACGAAACCGAGCGCCGGAACGCCGGCGTCTCGCTGCTCGAGGAGATAGTCCAGATGCAGCGCGGGGACCTCGGTGAGTTCCTCGTAGGTGTCCGGGTCGAATGGCGTGAAATCAGAGCGCGGCGGCGCCTCGGGTACGCCGTCCAGGTCGGGTCGACTGTTTCGCCAGTGCGAGCGGCTGTCGTAGACCACGGCCGCCTGACTCGTGATCCGCTCGACGGGGATGTGGACGACGCTGCGCTTCAACAGGCTCGAGAACGGTACGCCCAGTCGACGGCGCGCCTCGAGGAGCCGGGCCGGGTCGAGCGCGGCCAAGTTGACCGTGTCGCCCCAGATCACACCCAGATGCGGCACCGGGAACCGGATCACCGACTCCCGCCCGACCCACTTGCGCAGCTCCCGGTCGTGGAGGTCAGGGAACCGGGTCGCAAGCAGGTTCAGGGGTAACAGCTCGTCACCTCGGAAGTCGTCGGCGCACAAGTGGTAGAGGTACGGCATGGTCGACATCATGGCCTTGTCGCCGCACTTCCCCCTCGTCACCAGCCTGCCCTCCCAGCGGTTCGGCGGCCCGTTCACGCGCAGTAACGCCGCCCGATGCCGCTCTGCGCACCCTCGGGTGCGGTGGTCTTGGTGCGTCACACCGCTGCGTAGCGCGCTGGCGGTCAGGCGCTCTGCAGGGCGTGGATCTGTTCCAGGGCTGCGCCGAGGGAATTCCGTCAACGGTGCAGCCCGATTCTGAGAGGCACATGCGGTCCCGTCCTTCTCCAGGGTGGTGCCGCCGCTGCCGTTCGAGCAGGTCCGCGCTTTCGGACAACCGTTGATCGCGACCGTCAGGCGGGCATCACCTACCAAGCAGACACGCGGCCCGCGATCAAACCCGGGGTGGCGGCGCCCACCTGAGCCGGTGTGACGCACCGCACTGCACACCCAGTCAGGTCGCGACCCATCGTGTCCTACAGGTACTCGACGTCCTCGGGTACGTCGTAGAACGTCGGGTGGCGGTAGACCTTGTCGGCGGCGGGGTCGAAGAACGAGTCCTTCTCCGCCGGGCTGCTCGCGGTGATCGACGCGGCCTCGACCACCCAGATCGAGACGCCCTCCTGCCGACGCGTGTAGACGTCGCGGGCGTTGCGCAGCGCCATGGTCGCGTCCGGGGCGTGCAGGGATCCCACGTGGACGTGGCTCAGGCCGCGCCTGGCCCGGACGAAGACCTCCCAGAGCGGCCAGCTGCGCTCTGCGGCAACGGATCCCGGCTCGGTCACGCCGCCGGCTCTGCTGCGTGCAGACGGTCGGTCGACCGGGTGGCGGACGTGGCTCGAGCCGCCTGCTTCGCGGCATACGCGGTGGCAGCCTCGCGCACCCAGGCGCCCTCGTCGTGGGCGCGACGGCGGTGCGAGATCCGCTCGGCGTTGCACGGTCCGTCGCCCTTGAGGACGCGCCGGAACTCGTCCCAGTCGATGGCGCCGAAGTCCCAGTGGCCGCGTTCCTCGTTCCAGCGCAGGTCCGGGTCGGGCAGCGTGAGGCCGAGCCGGTCGGCCTGCAGGACCATCATGTCGACGAACCGCTGCCGCAGGTCGTCGTTCGAGAACCGCTTGATCCCCCACGCCATCGACTGCTCGGTGTGCCCACCGCCCTGCGCGGCGTCGCCCGTGTCGTGGGGCCCGAACATCATCAGCGCCGGCCCCCACCAACGGTTTGCGGCGTCCTGCGCCATGGCCCGCTGCGCGTCGGTGCCCCTCATAAGGTTCCAGAGGATCTCGAAGCCCTGCCGCTGGTGGAAGGACTCCTCCTTGCAGACGCGGATCATCGCGCGGGCGTAGGGCCCGTAGGAGCACCGGCAGAGGGGCACCTGGTTCATGATCGCGGCGCCGTCGACGAGCCAGCCGATGGCCCCGCAGTCTGCCCAGGTCAGCGTCGGGTAGTTGAAGATCGAGGAGTACTTCTGGCGCCCGTCGTGGAGCATGTCGAGCAGCTCGGCTCGGTCGATGCCGAGGGTCTCGGCTGCGCTGTAGAGGTAGAGCCCGTGGCCCGCTTCGTCCTGGACCTTGGCGATGAGGATCGCCTTGCGGCGCAACGACGGAGCGCGGGTGACCCAGCTGCCCTCGGGCTGCATCCCGATGACCTCCGAGTGCGCGTGCTGCGCGATCTGGCGGATGAGGGTCTTGCGGTATGCCGAGGGCATGTCGTCGCGTGGCTCGACCCGCTGGTCGGCCTCGATGAGGGCGTCGAACGACGCGTGTGCCGGCCGCTCACCCGCCGCCGCGGACCCGGCCAACGCCGCATCATAGTCGGCCGACTCCGCCGCGTTGAGCGGCACGTCGGGATCGATGACCTCGGTTCCGTACATCCCCCTAGTATCCGCGCCCACGGTGGGGGTCGGCAAACGAGGCACGCGGGGCAGGACACGCGAACGACGGGACGCCTCAGCCGGTGGGCGTCGAGGGGCTCGTGCCGTCGGTCGTGTCCGTCTTGGAGTCGATGTACCACCGGCCGTCCAGTCGCACGAGGTCGATGTCGTTCTGGAAGCCGTCGGGCACCTTGGTGATCTGGGCCGACTTGATCGTCGCCGTGTCGCCCGTGACGGTGGCACCGGTGACCGCTGCGCCCTTGAGGAGAGCGATGTCCCCCTGGTCCTGGACGGAGTCGAGGACCTTCTGGAAGCCGAGCTCGCACTGGTCGAGGGGGGTGCCGCTGAGCCGGGCGCCCCCGGTGGACACCACGGAGCAGGCGGCCGCCGGGTCCTTGTCCCCGATCGCGTGGAAGAACGTCTCGACGGCGACCTGCGGTGTCGCTGCACCGCCACCCCCGCCGGAGCTGCAGGCCGAGAGCCCGGTGGCCGCCGCGAGGCCGACCAGGGCCGCGGCCCCCACCCGCACCCGCAGCCCGCGGGGTCGGCCACGAGTCGTCGGGGAGGGGGTCACCGGCCCATCCCATCACGTCCTGCGACGATGACGTGGTGACCGAGCCCGGCGACCCCACCCCGCCCCTGGAGTCCGCGCCCCCTGGCCGCGAGCACCGCCCCGATCTCCTGGGCCTGTTTGGCGCTCCCGAAGGTCGGGACGATCATGACCACGGTCATGGTCACGACCGTGGGCCGGTGGCGGACGCGAGCGTGCGGCTCGCCCGGGTGAGCGACGCCCCGGCCGTGGGCCTGGTGCAGGCCGCCGTCTGGACCGTCGCGTATGCCGGGGTGCTGGCCGACGAGGTCCTCGCCGACTTCCAGCCGCCGGCCTTCACCAAGGCCTGGCGGGCCTCCCTGGAGGCTCCCCCGACCGCCGCGCACCGCCTCCTGGTGGCCTGCGCCGGCGAGCAGGTCGTGGGGTTCGCCGCCGTCGGCCCGTCGGGCGACCCGGATGCCGGCGACGGGGACGGGGAGCTGCTCGTGCTCGGGGTCCACCCCGGCGCCCGGCGGAGCGGCCACGGCTCGCGCCTGCTCAACGCCGCTGTCGACACCGTCAGGGGGTCGGGTCTGACGGCGTTGCGCGCGTGGGTCCCGTCCGGTGCCATCGAGATCCGCAGGTTCCTCGCCGGCAGCGGCTTCGCACCCGACAGCGCCTACCGCGACCGGGTCGTCGGCGCCGGGCCGGACGACGTCCTGCGTGAGGTGCGCTTCGTCGTGTCGATCGCGACCGCCGACCCGGCAGGCTGACGCAGGAACCTCCGCTTCTTGCTCCGAGTGGGCCCTTTCGTTGCGACATTCCGGGCAGGAAGGGGCCGTCAGGAGCAACTAGCGGGGTGGGGGTTCCGAGGCCAGGTCCGACGCATCAGCCGGACGCAGGAGCGTCGTCATCGTGTAGTCCTTGCCGGGCCCGACGCACTCCCACATGACGGACCATCCCCGCGTCCCGCCGACCGGCTCGTGGATCAGCCCCCGATAGAGGTCGGCGCGACAGGGGTGCTCGACGACCACGCCCGGCTGCCACGGGTGGAACTCGCTGCCGTCCTCGAAGGTGACGAACCATCCGCTCTCGCGGGGCTCGACCCGCAGCGTCCGACTCACCGGCAACGGTGGCGAGCCCGGCCACACCAGACTGCCCTGCTCGGACCACCGGACCCGACCGTCGGGCTCGAGGACGAGGGTCGAGCGACCGGTCACCGTGCCGCGGCGGCCCGCGGCCCGGTCGTCGATCCGCCGCGAGAAGGACCACTCACCGAGCAGGTCCAAGGGGCTCGTCGAGGAGGTGGGCATGGCGCGAGTCTGGCACGCGCCATCGGAGGTGGTGGGCTCACGCCGGTGCTCCGCCAGACATGCAGAGGGCCGTGGCGCACGCGGCATACTTGGACAAACCCCGACACGATCCGGCCCTCCGCATATCTGGTTGACCGCTCGTCCCAGCCATCCGGCGAGCCGACCGCACCGAATCACCCGAACTCGAAAGGATGGTCCCCCATGACCGCTCTCACGGACTTCAACGCGCGCAGCATCGACGGGCAGGACGTCGAGCTGGCGAGCTTCGGTGGCGAGGTCGTGCTCGTCGTCAACACCGCGTCGCAGTGCGGGTTCACCCCTCAGTACGAGGGCCTCCAGCAGCTGCACGACGAGTTCAAGGACAAGGGATTCACCGTTCTCGGCTTCCCCTGCGACCAGTTCGGCGGCCAGGAGCCCGGCAACGACACCGAGATCGCCTCGTTCTGCAAGAAGAACTTCGGTGTCGACTTCCCGCTGTTCTCCAAGATCGAGGTGAACGGCGACAAAGCCCACCCGCTCTACCAGTGGCTGCGGTCGCAGAAGGGCGGACTGCTCGGCAGCAAGATCAAGTGGAACTTCACCAAGTTCCTCGTCGGCAAGGACGGGCAGGTCATCGCCCGCTACTCCCCCACGACGAAGCCGGAGAAGATCTCCGGCGACATCAGCAAAGCCCTCGCTTCCTGAGAGCCGACTCCCCTCTGCACACCCCGATCTCGACATACCCCTAAAGAAGTGTTTAGTGGGATTTAATTCGGTGTCGGGAATGGACGCCGAGAGAAATCAGAGGGGAATCTGCCGTTTCCCGAACGCACGCCGACCAGAGGTCTAAGTTCTGGGTAGGTAGTCCGCCCATGAGTAGCGGATTCGTCGTCAAGACGTCTTGACGTCGCCTTGTCGGCACCTCGGGGAAAGTGAAGGACGGCTATGACCGTGTCCAGTTTCGCGACGCAGAAAACGACCAGATCGATCGTCACCACGGGCGCGGGGGCCACTTCTCCCGCGCCGACGGAGCCTCGCGCCCACGTCGCGACGACCCGACGATGAGGCGGTCGGCGAAGGTGGCGGCCCTCGTCCTGGCCGCCGGGACGGCCACGCTCGGCGCCGGGCCCGTCTCGGCGTCGGGTGCCCCCGCGACCGCCCCGCTCGGCGATCCTTCGGTGGAGGGCTCATGGACATCGCCGTTCACCCCGGCCGGACCAGCGTCACGCGTGATCGGTGTGCACACCGTCCTGCTCTACAACGGCAAGGTGCTCACGTTCGGAAACCTCACCCCGACGGTGGGCTACGTCTACGACCCGGTCACGGGGACCGCGACGGAGACGGACCCGCCGGCCGACGTCGAGTGCGGGGGAATGACGGCCCTGGAGGACGGTCGGATCCTGGTGGTCGGTGGTCGCGGGCTGAAGAACACCGGGATCAACAACATCACCCTCTTCGACCCGGCCACCCTGACGTGGACGGCGCAGCCGACGGCGAGTTCGCGGGGTCGTTATTACCCCACGGTGACCCGACTGCCCGACGGGGAGGTGCTGATCAGCGGCGGCAACACCACCACCGGCGCGAACAACACCGACGTCGACGTCTACACGCCGCCACCAGCCGGCAGCAACGTCGGGACGATCAGGAACGTGGGACAGCATCTCGGTGGTCTCTACCCGCGCCAGTGGGTGCTGCCCAACGGGACCGTGCTCGAGGAGACCTCCCGCAAATCGGCCATCCTCGACCCGGCCACGTGGACATGGACGACACTCCCCGCGCCGATCACCAGGCACAAGAGCGGTTTCTCGGCCTACCTGCTGCCCGGCCCCCCGTCGGGATCGACGGTTGCGGCGATGGTCGGAGGAGGTGACGGCACGGGCACCACGGCGGGCGCCGAGTCGATGGACGCGGCTGTCTCCCCTGTGAGCTGGAACCGCCTTCCGTCGCTGCCCCAGAGCAGGGCGCACATGAGCCCGGTCATCCTCCCCGACGGCTCCCTCCTCGGGGTCGGGGGCAACTCGCTGGGAAACTTCCAGCAGCCCCAGTACAGCGCCCTGCAACTGGTGCCTGGGTCGAGCAGCTGGACAACACTGGCCTCGCAGGTCGATCGGCGCGGATACCACTCGTCGGCCGTCCTGCTGCCGGACGGCACGGTCTTCTCCGCCGGCGACACCGGCGCGGGTGGTGGCGGCATCGCGGATGAGATCTTCTCCCCGCCCTACCTCTTCCAAGGTGCCCGACCCACCGTCACCGCGGCTCCGTCGCAGGCCGACCACGGTGCCAGCTTCACCATCACGACCCCCGACGTGAACAGTCGGGCAGTGTTGATGAGCCCGGGAGCAGCCACCCACACGACCGACTTCAGCGGGCGGCACGTCGAGCTCGCCGTCACCGATCGATCGGACACCGGGATGACCGTCGCCGTCCCCTCGGACACCGTGGCCCTCACCGGCTACTACATGCTGTTCCTCGTGAGCAGCACCGGGGTGCCCTCCGTCGCCAGCTGGATCCACATCGGTTGACCGGTGGCCGGTGGAGTCGGCGCCCCACAGGCCGCTGGGTCAGGCCAGCCCGAGATAGTGCTCGAGCCCGACCGTCAGTCCGGGATGGGCACCGACCCGGCGGACCCCCTCGAGCACACCCGGCATGAACGACGACCGGTCGAACGAGTCTTGCCGGAGGGTCAGCATCTCCCCCTCGCCACCGAAGAGCACCTCCTGGTGGGCGACGAGGCCGCGCAGCCGCACCGAGTGCACCGGTATGCCGTCGACCCGCGCTCCGCGGGCGCCGTCAGGATCGCTCGTCGTGGCGTCGGGCACCTGGCCGAGTCCGGCATCAGCGCGGGCCTCGGCGATCAGACGGGCGGTCCGCGACGCCGTCCCCGACGGGGCATCGACCTTCGCCGGGTGGTGCAGCTCGATGATCTCGACCGACTCGTAGAACCGAGCAGCCTGCTGCGCGAACGACATCATCAAGATCGCGCCGATCGCGAAGTTCGGTGCGACGAGGACGCCGACCGCGGTTCCGCGATGCGACGAGGGCGCTGCCGCGAGCTGCGCCTCGAGAATGGCGAGCCGCCCGGGAGTCCAGCCCGTGGTGCCGACGACGACGTGGGCGCCCTGGGCGACGCAGTGCGCGACGTTGTCGGGCGAGGAGTCCGGCACCGAGAACTCGACGACCACGTCGGCCCCCCCGAGGTCCCCGAGGTCGTCGCCCATGTCGTAGGTGCCGACGAGCCGCAGCCCGGCGGCGGCGGTGACCGCGCGACATACCTGGGAGCCCATCCGGCCGGCGGCACCGATCACCGCCACCGTGACCTTCTCTGCCATCGCGTCGCTCACGATCGAGAGCCTAACGAGGACTTCCGCCTCGGGCTGGATAGGTTGGTGCTCATGCCACTCGACGCCGCGGGTCCGACCCTCCTGCTGACCTCCGCCGGGACATCAGTCCTCCTCGACGTCACGGGCGGACGACTGCCGTCGATCGTCTCCTGGGGCCCCGACCTCGCCGGTCTCGACGCCGAGGACGCGGCCGCTCTCGTCCGCGGAAGCGTCCCCCTCGTCGGCAACAACAACGTCGACGTGCCCGTGCGCGTGTCGGTGCTGCCGGAGCTGTCGGACGGCTGGACCGGGCGACCGGGGCTGCGGGGGTCGCGCGGGGGACGGTCGTGGTCGACGGCTTTCGTGGTCACGTCGGTGACGCTGGACGGCGCCGAGGTCGACCAGTTCGTCTCTGCTGGAGCGGGACTCGTGAGAGTGAGTGCCACGGACACCGAGGCCGCCCTGGACCTCGAGCTCGTCCTCGAGCTGCTGCCGGCCGGCCTGCTGCGTCAGCGGGCCACCGTGACCAACCGCGGCGAGCCCTACACGGTCGACGACCTGGTCCTGACCTACCCCGTCCCGGCCGAGGCCGACGAGCTGCTCGACCTCACCGGCCGATGGGGTCGTGAGCGTCTCCCCCAGCGCAGCGCCTTTCCCGCCGGAACGCACCTGCGCGAGAACCGCAAGGGTCGCACCGGCAGCGACAGCGCCTACGTCCTCCACGCCGGCACGCCCGGTTTCGGCTTCGCCGACGGAGAGGTGCTCGCCGTCCACACGGCATACAGCGGCAACCACACCCACTACGCCGAGCGGGTCTTCACCGGCGAGCGGCTGCTCGGCGGCGGTGAGCTGTTGATGAGCGGCGAGGTCCTGCTCGGGACCGACGAGCACTACACGAGCCCGTGGGTCTACGGCGCGAGTGGCACGGGGCTCGACGACGTCGCGCGGCGCTTCCACCAGCACCTGCGGGCGCGCGAGCCGCGGGTCTCCAGTGACCGTCCCGTCACGCTGAACGTCTGGGAGGCCGTCTACTTCGACCACGACCGTGACCGCCTCATCGATTTGGCCGAGCGCGCGGCGGCGCTCGGGGTCGAGCGCTACGTCCTGGACGACGGCTGGTTCGGGTCGCGGCGCGACGACAGGTCCGGGCTCGGCGACTGGGTCGTCTCGCGCGACGTGTGGCCCGACGGGCTGCACCCGCTCGTCGACCGGGTGCGCGGGCTCGGGATGCAGTTCGGGCTGTGGTTCGAGCCGGAGATGGTCAACGCCGACTCAGAGGTCGCGCGAGCGCACCCGGAGTGGATCATGGCGGCTCGCGCCGAGTGGCCCCTCGAGTCGCGCTTCCAGCAGGTGCTCGACCTCGGCATCCCCGAGGCCTACGCGCACGTGCGCGACCAGATGATGGCCGTCCTCGACGACTACGACATCGGCTACCTCAAGTGGGACCACAACCGCGACCTCATCGAGGCCGGCAACCAGACCGACGGTGGCCGGGCCGGGATCCACGCGCAGACCGCGGCGTTCTACCGGTTGCTCGACGAGCTGCGCGCGGCTCATCCGGGACTCGAGATCGAGTCGTGCTCGTCGGGTGGCGCCCGCGTCGACCTCGGCGTCCTCGAGCGCACCGACCGGGTCTGGGTCTCCGACAACATCGACCCGCACGACCGCCAGCAGATGCTCCGGTGGACGACCCAGCTCATCCCGCCGGAGTACATGGGCTCGCACATCGCCTCCGGCCGCTCGCACACGACCGGCCGGGTCCATGACCTCGGGTTCCGCGCTGCGACAGCGGTGTTCGGTCACCTCGGCATCGAGTGGGACCTGGCGAAAGCCACCGACGACGAGCTCGCGCAGCTGCGGGCGTGGCTCGACTTCTACAAGGCGCACCGCGGCCTGCTGCTCGGCGGCGACGTCGTGCGGATGGACGGCTTCGACGACCGGGTCCTCGTCCACGGCGTCGTCGCGCCCGACCGGTCGCGGGCGATCATCGCCCACGTCGTCCTCGACAGCCCGCACAGCGTGCCGGGGGCGCGGATCCGGTTCCGGGGCCTCGACCCCCAGCGCCGGTATGCCGTCCGCCCGGCCCTCGTCGGCGGCCGGCCCTCCGGCCTGGTGGCCCCGCAGTGGTGGGGCGAGCCCGTCGGTGGTGACGACACGGCATACGGCGGCGTGGTGGTGACGGGAGCCGCGCTGGCCGGGGTCGGCCTGGCGGCGGCCTCGATCCACCCCGACCAGGCCGTGCTCTACCTCGTCAACGCCGTCTGACCCGTCCGCGCCCCGTCTGACCCGTCCGCGCCCCGGGGAGGTCTCCTGGGGCTGTGCAGACGTGGGCAGGTGACCAGTTCTGCACGCGGTCGAAGGTCGATGGTCGTGCAGACGTGGGCAAGTGACCAGTTCTGTCCGGAACGGCACCGTCACCCCTGCACGGTGGGCAGCACCTCGATCACGCTCGCGTTGGTCCCGACCGGGAGGGCGCAGGACCAGGCGATGGCCTCAGCGATCATCTCCGCGGGCATGGGCGGCACGGTCTGGATGAACTCGTTCAGCTCGGCGCGGGTCGTCTCGTCGCCCATGTCCTGACCGAGGTCGGACGCCATCATCCCGGGTTCCATCGCGCGGACCCGCACCCCTCGGGGGCCGTATTCCGCGCGCAGAATCCGAGCGAGGTGCGTGACGGCAGCCTTGCTGGCCATGTAGATCGCGTAGTTCTCCATCACGACGTGGGCACCGATCGAGCTGATGAGCACGAGATCGGCCGGTCGCCCGGCCGCCGCAGCAGCCACGAGACCAGGAAGGGCCAGGCGGGTGGTCGCGGCGACCCCGAGCACGTTGACGTCGAGCATGCGCCGCCACTCGGCGGGATCGGCCCCGCCGAACGGCGCGGCGAGCATCGCCCCGGCGTTGGCGACGACGAGGTCGCTGGGTCCGTGTGCCTCCTGGGCTGCAGCGAACGCGTCGTCCAGGGAGGCGTCGGTGACGTCCGCGGCGATCGCCAGCCCGTCGCTTCCGGCGACGGCCAGTCGGAGTGGTTCGATTCGCCGCCCGAGAGCGGCAACCCGGGCTCCGTCGGCCGCGAGGAGCCGGGCCGCGGCGGCGCCGATACCTGAGCCGGCTCCGGTGATGACGGCGGTCCGACCGGCGAGGCGCCGGGGGGTGGCCGAATCGGCGGTGGTGGAGGAGATGGACGGGACGGTGTGTGTCTGTGTGGTCATGCGTCAACCCTGCGACCGTCGGAGGTCCTGAGGGAGGCCGAGCCAAGAGGGGTAGTGGCGCTACCTGCCAGGCCCAGACCCGTTGTCGGCACAATAGGCAGATGAGCGACAACCCCCTCGGCGAGTTCCTGCGCGCGCGACGGGCCCGGGTGGATCCTGCACAGGTGGGTCTGCGCACCCTCGGGCACCGACGGACTCCCGGGCTGCGCCGCGAAGAGGTCGCGAGCCAGGCCGGGATCAGCGTGGAATACCTCATCCGGCTCGAGCGGGGGCGCGACCGCAACCCCTCCGATCCCGTGGTCGCCAGCCTTGCCGACGCCCTCCAGCTCGACGCAGCGGAGACGGAGCACCTGGGGACCCTGGCCTCGACCAGCGGTAGCCGTGGCCAGGACGACGCCTTGACGGTCGACAGCGACATTCGCCGCCTGCTCGACTCGCTCGCGATGCCCGCCATGGTGACCACCCGGTTCTTCGACCTGCTCGCGGTCAATCCTGTTGCAGCAGAACTGTATTCGGCATGGGGCCTCGCCCCTGGAGACAACCTCGCCCGTCACCTGTTCCTGTCTCCCGACGCACCCCGGATCTACCTCGACCAGGAGGAGCTGGCACGCGAGACCGTCGGCAACCTACGGTCCCAGGCGGGCGCCGACGTCCAGCATCCCCGCCTCAGGGCCCTCGTGGGGGAGCTCTCGGTCGCCAGCTCGCTGTTCGCCACCCTCTGGGCGCGCAACGACGTCGTCCCCAAGACCGGGGGGCGCAAGCGGGTGTGGCATCCCGAGCTGGGGGAGCTGGAGCTCGTGTGGTCCACCCTGGCCATTCCGTCGTCCCCTGGTCAGCTGGTCGTCGCCTACCAAGGAGTCCCCGGTAGCCGCACCGAGAGCGTTCTCGCGCACCTGCTCACAGATCTCGGCACACCTCGGCGGGTGGCCGACCACCGGGGCTGAGGAGGCCAGCCAGATGTACCCCGACCGTGCCACGATGGGCGGGTGGACCTCGACAGCGCCGTGAGCGAGCTCTACGGGCTGGTCCCGGAGGAGTTCATGGACGCGCGCAAGCGGCTCGGGCTCGGCGCCAAGTCGGGCGGCGACGCAGGGCTCGCCAAGGCGATCGACTCGGTGCGCAAGCCCACGGCCGCCGCGTGGGCGCTCAACCAGCTGGTCCGGCGGCGGCCTGACGAGGTGGAACGCCTGCTCGCCCTCGCCGCCTCGCTGCAGGACGCGTCGGAGCGGATGGACGGCGCGGCCATGCGCGACCTCGGGCGCGAACGCACCCGTCTGATCGACGAGCTCGTCCGGGCGACCTCCGACGTCGCGTCCGAGGCCGGCGGCGCCCTGTCGATGCCGGTCGCCGACCAGGTGCGGCAGACCTTCGTCGCCGCGCTCGCCTCTCCCCCGGCCGCCGAGGCGGTCGCGTCGGGCCGGCTCACCCGGGCTCTGACGTATGCCGGGTTCGGCGACGTCGACCTCTCCGAGGCCACCGCGGCGCCGTCACCCGCCCGACGTCCGGCGCTGCGGGTCATCACCGGCGAAGGGCGGGGCAGCAACGCACAGGACGACGAGTCAGAGGACGAGACACCGGAGGAGGTCGGAGCGGCGGAGGTCGAGGCGGAGGTCGACGACGAGCCCGAAGGCCCCGATCCCGTTCTCCTGGAACGGCTTGCCGCCGCCGAGACCCGCACCCGGCAGACCACCGCCGAGGCCGCATCCGCCGGCGCCGCGCTCACCGCCGCCACCGATTCCCTCGCCGCCGTCGACCTCCGGATCACCGAGCTCGACGCGGCACTGAAAGCCGCCCGGGCCGAACGCGACGACCTCGTGGGTCGGCGCGCCGAAGCCGCCGCCGCCGACAAGGTCGCCCAGCGCACCCTGCGGGCGTCCTTCGCGGAGCTCGACGCCGTCCAGGCCCTGCTCCCCGAGGAGGACGACGAGGACGACGCCTGAGGACCACGCTGCGTCCGCGCCGACGTTTCCTCGAACAAGCATTCGCGCGGACGCAAAAGCCCTCCCAGCGCGAACGGCTCGTCTACCCGGCGCGGACGGCGTAGTAGTCGGTCCCCACCGCGACGGCGTTCCCCTTCATCGGGCGGGACACAGCGACCATCACGGCCCACGGCTGCGTGAGCGTCGCGGCTGGACCATCGGGGACGCCGAGCGCCTTGGCGTATCCGGCCGGTCGCGCGATCGTCTTGCCCGGCTTGGCCGTCGTCGTCTGAAGGCAAAGCAGGCTCATCACGCTCAGCACGCCGGAGGTGCTGCGGACGACCCGGAGCGAGTCGCGGGGCGCGGAGGTCCCGTAGAACGGACGGCAGGCCACCGTCGTCGCCCCCACCTCATCCTGCTGCGGGACGGAGAACTGCCCACGGAGGTGGCCGAGGTAGGGCGTGACGTAGAAGTCGGGTCGGGTGCCCTGATCGAGGAAGGCAACGACCTGGTCCATGGTCGTCAGCGCCGCGTCGACGTCGGCCGAGGTCGTGAGGCCTGCCGCGTCGTCGGGGGCGTTGGGCACGCCCGCGACCCGCAGGGTCATCTCGACCAGCCAGGGCGCGGACGCCGCCTCACGCCGGAAGACGACGAGGAGGTCGCCGTCCGCCCCCGCGATGGCGGGCTCGTTCTGCACGCCGACCCGGGTGATCGCCCAGATCGGATAGGACGAGAACCGGTTGGCCCAGGTGGCCTTCGGGAGGAACGTGACGCGCACCGGGGTCAGGCGTTCACCTCCGTTCCACGCCGCATCGGTGATGAAGCGGTCGGCTGCGAGCGCGGGACCAGTGTCCGCGAGAGCCCAGGGACTGGTGGAGCTCGCCTTGACGGTGCTGGCGATTGCCGCGTTGTTGCGGTTGTCGTAGTCCGCAGCGAGGGTGGCGGTCTCAGCCCAGGTCAGGGCGACTCCCGGGATCCGGTCGGTCGGCGGGGCGGGCTGGGGCTGTGTCGTGGTGCACCCCGTGACCGCAAGGAGGAGTACACCTGCGACGCCGACGATGAAACGACCCATGTTGCCTCCCGAGGACACGCACCCCCGTTGCTGTGGCACCCGGGGCACTACCGCGGCCATCGCGGCGGCGGGCGGGAACAGCGGATTCTCGCGGCACACCGGGCGCGGAACGGCCCGGCACACCATGCAGCAGGTGTGCCGGGCCGTCACCGATCAGGGACGTGTCACGCCTCAGGCGTCAGCAGGCTCCAGAGCCGCCTGGTCCGCCGCGGCGCCGTCGTTGCCCGCTCCGTCGGCGATGACAGCCGCCAGCGAGAGCTTGCCGCGCGGGTCGATCTCCTTGAGCTCGACCTGCACCTTCTGGCCGACCTTGAGGACGTCGTCGACGTTGTCGATCCGCTTCCCGCCGACGAGCTTGCGCACCTCGGAGATGTGCAGCAGACCGTCCTTGCCGGGCAGGAGCGAGATGAACGCGCCGAACGTCGTCGTCTTCACGACGGTGCCCATGAAGC
>NZ_JANXRJ010000280.1 GCF_025353065.1 Lapillicoccus sp. | reverse complement strand
TGCAGGGCAAGGGCCGCGCCCTGTGGTGCGTCGGCGAGCAGCACTACAAGGTCCAGACCGTCCTGCACCCCATCGAGCGCGAGCTCACCTTCACCAACCAGAACATCACCGGTGCCGCCTGACCACCCCGACGCCCTACGCCATGGCCTCGACGTGAGCCCCGCGTCACCGACGGGACCACGGCCGTGAAGAAGATCGCGCTGATCGTCGCCCCCGTCCTGGTGCTCCTGTTCGGCATCCCTGTGAGCGTGGCCCTGATCGTGGTCGCCCTCACCGGCCCCGCCGTCGACGAACAGCTGCGCACCATCGCCTGCGCGGATGCGCCCACCACCACCGGCCAGAACACAGCCGGGACGCTCCCCATCGACTCGCCGACTAGGGCCCTGACGCTGAATCGCCCGTCGCCTCCGCTCGATCCGGCAAGTCGAGCAGTGGGGGAGGGCGGCATCGGGTTCCCGCTCCCACCCCCTGGAGTGCCCCGGCATAACTCCCTGCGCAACCCCCCGCTGCCGATCCCGCCAGCGATCAGGACCGACTACGTGGCCGCCGCCGCCCGGTACGCGCTCCCGTGGACTTTGCTGGCCGGGATCGGGATGGAGGAGACCGGGCACGGCCGGACCACCGCCACCAGCTCCGCCGGTGCGCAGGGGCTGATGCAGTTCATGCCCGCGACATGGGCGGTCATGGGCGTCGACGGCAACGGCGACGGCCGCGCCGACATCACCAACCCCGCCGACAGCGCCATGTCAGCCGCCAACTACCTCACCCAGGAAGGAGCGACCAGCAGCCCCAACGGGGTTCGCCGCGCCATCTTCGCGTACAACCACGCCGACTGGTACGTCAACGACATCCTGTTCTACGCCGCCGCCTACGGGGGCGGCACCGTCCTCGGCGGCGGCACCGACTGCGGTCTGACAGCGAGGGGGCCGGGCGTAGGCAACCCCCAGCTCCCACCCCTGACTAGTGCGCGACTGCAGAGGGTCATGGAGTGGGCGATCCGTCAGGTGGGGGACCGGTACGTAATGGGCGCCGCCGGCCCTGACGCGTGGGACTGCTCCTCCTTCACCCAGACCGCGTACGCCCAGATCGGGATCACCACCCCGCGCACAGCCCAGGCGCAACGGGACTGGCTCGCCGCCGGCAACGGCTACCGCGTCGACCCCACGCAGGCCCGACCCGCCGACCTAGTCTTCTACGACTCCTACCTCGGACCCAACACCATCGGCCACGTCGCCATGGTCCTCGACCCCACCCGGCAGACTACCGTCGAAGCCATGAACAGCACCCGCGGCGTCACCTACGGCACCTACGCCGGCGCCGCGACCAGGCACCACATCTTCGAGGTCTGGCGCGTCGGCAACCTGACGACCCCACCGACCCCGTAGACCAGCGCCGGCGTAGTTGACCCGCGCCCCCGTCCGAGCTGGGCGTCGAATCGAGAACCGGTGAGTGTCCACCGGGGACGGGTTCCACGGCATACGAGAAAGAGGAAGGAGAATCAGCATGCAGGGAGAACGTCGCAGGAACCCGTACCCCTTCACCTGGGAGATCCCGCTGGCCGTCCTCGTCGCCGTCGTCCTGCTGGCCGTCCTCGGCGTCCACGCCGGACGGGCGGCGGCGAACCTGGTTGCTGGCGCTGGTCTCACCCTGCCCCCGCGAGCGGAGTTGTTCACCAGCGTGGTCGCGGTGATGCGGGGGGATGCCGGGGCCGGACTGACAGGGGCGCAGGTTCCGGCGGCCCGGCTGGCCGGGGCTGTGGCGGTCAAGGTCTGGGTCGCCGTCGTCGAGACGCTGCTGCTGGCGCTGATGCTGTGGGCGGGGAAGGTTGGACTGGACCGGTGGGGGCCCGGCCGGATCCAGGGCATGGCCACCCGGGAGGAGGCCGAACGGCTCCTCGGCCGCTCCCGGCTGCGCCGGATGAGCGCGGTCGTGCGGCCCGACCTGTACGGGCGACGTCGATGAGCCGGCCCGCAGTTCCGTTCCCGTGGAGGGGTTTCGCCCCTACGCAGGTGGGGTGGCGTCTTGGCCGGGGGCAGCAACCCCGTGGGGGAGAGCTGTGGATCCCGTGGGACCGCACCGCCGGAGTCATCGGGCCACAGGGCTCAGGCAAGACCCTCGACCTGCTCATCCCCGCCCTCCTCGGCGCCCCCGGCGCAGCCCTGGTGACCCTGACCAAGGTCGACGACCTCCTGCTCAGCATCACCGCCCGCAGCCGACCGATGTCCACCCCCGCCGGCGACCACACAAGCAGCCATGGCGCACGAGCGGGAGCGAAGGTGACTGATGGGCAGGAGCGTCCGTGCGTGGTGCTCGACCCCTTCGGGCTCGCCGTCGGGCTACCCGAACTGGTGTGGGACCCGATCGAGGGGTGCGTTGACCCGGTGGTCGCCGAGCGGCGGGCCAAGGCCTTCACCGCCGGCACTGTCACGGGGGCGGTCGCCGGCGGCCACGGCGACGACGCCGCCCGGTTCTACGCCGCCGAGGCGGCGAAGGTCATCCAGGCCTACTTCCATGCCGCTGCCCTGACCGGTCGGACGCTGGAGGACGTCCTGCGGTGGGTGGCCAGCCCCCGCAGTGCGACCGACCCGACCGAGATCCTGCGCGAGCACCCCCACGCCGCCCCGTTCTGGCACGGGCTGCTGCACGGCGCCCTCCACGGGGACGACCGGACCGCCGGCAACACCACCACCACCGTGCAGCAGGCGATGAACCTGTTCTTCCAGGAACCCATCCGCCGCCGCTGCGTCCCCGGCCCCGGCCGACCCGCCACCGACATCGCCGACGTCATCCGCGCCGGCGGCACCATCTACCTCCTCGGCCGGGAAGACCCCTACGCCAGCGCCTCTCCCCTGATGACCGCCGTGGCCGAGCACGTCCTCGACACCGCCCTGCAGCTGGCGCAGGCATCCCCCTGGGGTCGGTTGTGCCCGCCGATGCTGGCCTGCCTCGACGAGCTGCCGTCCACTGCGCCGCTACCGACCCTGCGCACGAGGATGGCGAACGAGCGCGCGCTGGGGATCTCGTTCATCTGGGCCGCGCAGACCCGCCCCCAGCTGTCGGCGATCCTGGGGGAGC
>NZ_JANXRJ010000277.1 GCF_025353065.1 Lapillicoccus sp. | reverse complement strand
CCCGGCTCAGCGACATCCCCGGGCCGGTCGACCTCGCCATCGTCGCCGTCCCGGCCGAGGGGGTGCTCGCCGTCGTGGACGAGTGCGCCGCCAAGGGCGTCAAGACGTTGCTCGTCGCATCGGCCGGGTTCGCGGAGCGAGGCGGCGAGGGGGTCGAGCGGCAGGAGGAGCTGCGTCGCCGGGCCCGCGCCAGCGGTCTGCGGGTCATCGGCCCGAACTCCTTCGGCGTCATCAACACCGACGCCGCCGTGCGGCTGAACGCCTCGCTCGCGCCGCACATGCCGATGCGCGGAGCCCTCGGGCTCTTCGCCCAGAGCGGGGCGCTCGGCATCGCCGTGCTCGACGACGCGCGCCGACGCGGGCTCGGCGTCTCGGTGTTCGCCTCCGCGGGCAACCGCGCCGACGTGTCGGGCAACGACCTGATGCAGTACTGGATCGACGACACCGCGACGGACGTCGTCGGCCTCTACCTCGAGTCGATGGGCAACCCGCGCAAGTTCTCCCGGATCGCCCGACAGCTCGCCTGGGCCAAGCCCGTCGTCGTCGTCTCCTCCGGGGTCTCGTCCTACGGCGCGCCCCCCGGCCACCGCACCCGCCCGACCAACGTCCCGCCCGAGGCGTTCGACGCGATGCTGCGCCAGGCCGGGGTCGTCCGTGTCGAGAACATCCACCAGCTCTTCGACGTCGCCCAGCTGCTGCTCCACCAGCCGCTCCCGCAGGGCCAGCGGGTCGGCATCGTCGGCAACTCCGACGCCCTCGGCGCGCTCACCGCGCAGGCCGCGATCAGCTGGGGGCTCGAGGTCACGCACGGACCCGTCTCCCTGCCGGCCGACGCTCCCGCCGCGATGTTCTCCGAGGCCCTGCAGGCGGCCTTCGACGCCCCCACGGTCGACAGCGTCCTGACATGCTTCATCCCCCCGCTGGCCGCGGTCGACCGCGAGGTCATCGCGGCGGTCCGCGACGTCTCGTCAGCGGCCACCAAGCCGTGCCTGGCCACCTTCCTCGGCATGCGGGGGGTGAACGAGGAGCTGGCGGCGACGACCCCGGACGAGGTCCGTCGGCGGGTCGTTCCGGCTTACGGTATGCCGGAGGACGCCGTCCGCGCGCTGGCGGCGGCCACGCGCTACAGCCAGTGGCGCCACCGCGACCACGGGTCGCCCGTCCACCCGGTCGGCATCGACCGATCCCTGGCGAGGGAGATCGTCGAGGGCATCCTCGCCGACGCCCCTGGCGGCCGTCGCCTGAGCCGGGCCGAGGAGACCAGTCTCCTTGCGGCATACGGGATCCGGCTCTGGCCGGCGCGGCGGGTGAACACGCCCGACGAGGCCGTCGCGGCGGCCGACGAGCTCGGCTACCCCGTCATCGTCAAGACGTTGTCGCCCGTCCTGCGGCACCAGCCGGGGGCGGGGGGAGTCCGCACCGACCTCGACGGTCCGGACGCCGTGCGCACCTCCGTGGAGTCGCTGCGCGCCCGTCTCGGCCCCCTCGCCGACGGTGACGTCGTCGTGCAGAGCATGGCCCTCCCGGGGGTCGTCTGCGTCCTCAGCTCGGCCGAGGACCCGCTCTTCGGTCCGGTCGTCAGCTTCTCGGTCGCCGGACCACCGACCGAGCTGCTCGGCGACATCGCCCACCGCATCCCGCCGCTGACCGACGTCGACGTCTCCGACCTCATCTCCTCCGTCCGCGCCGCACCCCTGCTCCACGGTCATCGAGGCGCCATGCCGGTGCACCGGGCAGCGTTGTCCGACCTCATCGCTCGGCTGTCCTGCCTCGCCGACGACCTGCCCGAGGTCGAGCGGGTGCACCTCAACCCGGTCAACGCGTGGTCGGGCGGGGTCGACGTGCTCGACGCCGACATCAGCGTCCACCCGGCGCAGACCCGCAAGGACGCCGACCGGCGGGCGATGACCTGAGACCCCGACAGGACCGTTCTGGAGACGTGGAGGCCTGAGCGAGGCGTCGGAGGACGTCGTGCTGGCCACGCCGCGCAGGACATGGCTGCCGGCGCGTAACGACGACCGTTGGTCGACCGCGCAAGGTCGTGGCACGCTCGGGCGGCCCCGTCGGCCGAGCCAACGGTCGTCGCTACGCAGAGCACCTCCCGTCACGGCCGTCATGAGAGTCAGCCCGGCTCGTCGACGACCCGGTCGCCATCCGCTTCGGCATCAAGCTCCCCGGCGACGTGCCGTTCGAGGTCGAGCCGCAGCAGGGCCACCTCCTCGACGACGGTCCGCGCGGTCTCCTCGAGCCGGGAGATCTCGACACTCAGCTGGATCGACACGACGAGCAGGACGAGGAACGCGAGGATGAAGACGAGGTTGATCGGGGTCTTCACGCCGGTCACCCGGGTCAGCCACGTCGTGATCGACGGCACGAAGCCGAGGACGACGAGCCCGCCGATGACACCGAACCAGATGACGGTGTACTTCTCGCGCAGCCGCTGGCTGCGCAGCATCCACGCCAGCACGCCGAGGAGCAGCACGCAGACCACGAGCGCGAAGGAGTAGCCGCTGACGTCGCGCAGGCTCAGCGGGGGAGCCGGCGTCGCGAACCTCATCGGCCCGGCCCGTCGGCTGCGCGGCGCTCGGCTCTGCCGCCGTCGGCTCTGCCCAGCGGAGCACGGCCATGCGGAGGTATGCCGCGTGCCGGCGTGCCGCGTGCCGGAGGCGGGGTGCGCGGCCGGGTCAGCGCGAATCCCAGTGCTACGAGAGCCCGCCCGAGGAACAGGGCCGAGCGGATCGGGTTATGCGAACGGACCCCGCCGGCCCGGGCGCGCATCGAGACCTCGGTCTGGCGGATCACCAGACCACCACGGGCCGCCACGACCAGGGCCTCGACGGTGTCGCCGAGGTATTCAGCAGGGAAGGCCCGGGCGAACAGCGCGATGGCCCGGTAGTTGCACGCCTTGAACCCCGACGTCGTGTCGGTGAGGTGCGTGTGCGCGACCCGGGAGAGCACGACCGACAGCACCGTCATCGCCCACCGGCGGGGACCGTGCGCCGGCGACGCCTCGTCGTCGCGCCGACGGGCTCCGATGGCGATGTCCGCGCCGGCGTCGAGCAGGGCGAGCAGGGCAGGCACCTCGGCCGGGTCGTGCTGGCCGTCGGCGTCGACCTGGACGACCACGGCATACCCGTGCCGCTGGGCGTAGCGGAAACCGGCCCGCATCGCCCCCCCGACCCCGAGGTTCACCGGCAGCCGGGCGACGAGCGCCCCGGCACGCGCGGCCACCTCCGCCGTGTCGTCGGTCGACCCGTCGTCGACGACGAGGACGTCCGCGTTCGGCAGCGCAGCGCGGGTCTCGGCGATGACGAGAGGGAGCGTCTCGTGCTCGTTCCAGGCAGGAACGACCACGAGCACGGCAGCGGGCACGGGGGCGGACACACCGCGAGATTAGCGAGGTCCCGCCCCGCGCCCGGGACGCGTCCCACCGTGCAGGGTGCAAGGATGACGGTCATGGAGGCTCATCGAGATGCACGCGACGCCCGAGGAGCCCGGATCGTGCTCCCTCCCGCGCTCGTCGAGGCCATCGACCTCGCCGGCTACTACCCGGCCCTGGTCAGTGACGTCGTCCTGGCCGCGATGGGGGACGACGACGTCGTCTCCCACCTCGTGCACCAGGAGACGACCTTCGACCAGGACACGGTCCGCCGCCACCTGACGGTGCTGGTCGTCACGCCGACCAAGCTCGTTATCGCCCACGCCGACGACCACAACGAGCACGAGCCGGGGCTCGCCGTCGTCACCGCGACGAGCGAGACCGTGCCGCTGGGGTCGGTCCGCGGCGTGATGCTGACCCATGTGGTCGCCTCACCGGACTCCTACATCCGGGGGTCGCTCGGCCGTGAGCTGACTCTCACCATCGGCTGGGGGGCGGTCAGCCGACTCGACCTCGTGCCGGCCACCTGCGGCGACCCGGACTGCGAGGCCGACCACGGCTTCGAGGGGACCGTCGCCTCCGACGACATCTCGCTGCGGATCAGTGCCGACGCCGACGGTGACCAGGCGCTCGCGGGCGCCCTGGCCTTCTCCCGGACCCTCTCCTCTGCCATCGGTGGTGGCCAGGGCCTTCGCCCGTGAGCCTGGCGGGGATCGCGCCCCCCGACTACGACGGGGGCAGCCTGGTCTCGGTCCTCCCCGCGGTCGCGGCGAGCCTCGGTTCTCCCACGTATGCCGCGTCGGCCCACCCGTTCGACCTCCAGCCGGCACCGCGAGCGGTCGTCGTGCTCGTCGACGGGCTCGGCTACGAGCTGCTGCGCCAGCGCAGCGGGCACGCGCCGTTCCTGCGCTCCCACCTCCCGGCGGCCCATCGGATCGACTGCGGCTTTCCCACGACCACGGCGACGTCGATGGGCAGCTTCGGCACCGGGCTGCCACCCGGGGGCCACGGCCTGGTGGGCTTCGAGGTGCTCGTGCCGGGCGAGGACCGCCTCCTCAACGAGCTGTCCTGGGAGAACGGGCCCGACCCGTTCACCTGGCAGCCGGCCCGGACGGTCTTCCAGGTCGTGCACGCCGAGGGCATCGAGGTGACCCGCGTGGGGCCGGGCTACTTCGACGGGTCCGGCCTCACCAACGCGGCCCTGCGGGGTGGTGCCTTCCGGGCCGGGCGCGAGCTCGACGCGCGCATCGACCTCACCGTGAGCGCCGTGCGGGCCACCCCGCGCGCACTCGTCTATCTTTATTGGGGCGACCTCGACAAGGTCGGCCACGTGCACGGGTGCGCGTCCTGGGAGTGGGGGGACGAGCTCGAGTCGATCGACCGAGCCCTGTCACGGCTCGTCGAACGCGTCCCCGACGACACGGCGGTCTACGTCACGGCCGACCACGGCATGGTCGACGCCCCGCACGCCCTCCGGGTGGACCTCGCCCACGACCCCGAGCTGACCCACGGGGTCCGGCACGTCGGCGGGGAGCCCCGCTCGCTCCAGCTCTACTGCCAGGAGGGGGCCGCCGCCGATGTCCTGCAGACGTGGGAGCAGCGGATGGGCTCGCGGGCCTGGGTGGCCTCCGGCGACACCGTGGTGGACGAGGGCTGGTTCGGCCCGGTGCGGCCGGAGGTCCGGGCCCGGATCGGTGACGTGCTCGTCCTCATGAAGGACAACTTCGCCGTCGTCGAGACCGGCCGCACCCGACCCGAGGTCCTGGCCCTGCGGGGGCTCCACGGCTCGGTGACCGCCGACGAACGCGCGATCCCCTTCGTGCGTATCGCCGCTCGCAACGCATAGAGTCCGCACCGTGTCGGAACTCGTCTTCTTCTCCGGGACCATGGACTGCGGCAAGTCCACCCTCGCCCTGCAGATGGACCACAACCACGCCGCGAGGGGCCGGGCCGGGCTGATCTTCACGAAGCTCGACCGGGCGGGAGAGTCCGTCCTGTCCTCGCGGCTCGGGCTGTCGACGAGTGCGCGCGAGGTGACCGACGCGCTCGACTTCTGGGAGGTCGTCGTCGGCCTGGCCACCTCCGGCCAGCGGGTCGACTACCTCATCTGCGACGAGGCGCAGTTCTTCACGCCGCGGCAGGTCGAGCAGCTCGCGCGGCTCGTCGACGAGATGGCCGTCGACGTCTTCGCCTTCGGCATCACCGCAGACTTCCGGGCGGAGCTCTTCCCGGGGTCCAAGCGGCTCATCGAGCTCGCCGACCGCGTCCAGGTCCTTCAGGTGGAGGCGCTGTGCTGGTGCGGCAGCCGCGCCACCCACAACGCCCGGGTCCTGCGCGGCGTCATGGTCGTCGAGGGGGAGCAGGTGGTCGTCGGCGACACCACGCCGGCCTCGAGCGGAGAGGTGGAGTACGAAGTGCTCTGCCGCCGCCACTACATGCGGCGGATGACGGCGCAGGCCGCGCGGTCGGCGGCCGTCAGCCCCGACGTTTTGCCCTTCGACCTCGACGTCTGCGCGGTCCCGCCGACCTGACCCCCCGGCTTACCGGCCGCGGGAAAGGTGGGGCAGACGTGGCGTCCGCGGCAAGGATCGTGAGGGCAACCGTTGGCGCGGACGCGACGAAGGAGTCAGTCGCGCGAGCCGCCGAACATGATGTCGTCCCAGGACGGCACGCTGGGGCGACCCTTTCGGCCCGGGGCCGGGGGCCGGGGAGCGGGCGCTGCCGGGGCCTCGGCGACGTCGTCCTCGGCGATGTCGTCCTCGGTGGGGGAGTCAGCCTTCCGGTCGACGGTGGAGACCTGCAGGTCTCCACCGGCAGAGCTGACCTCCGGGTCGTCGTCGGGGTGGGTGTGCGCTGCCGGCGGCGGAGCGTCGACCACCGGGTCGAAGTCGATCTCGGCGATCGGGAGCGCGTCGGTGCGCCCCTCGTCGGAGTCCGAAGGCAGGACCGATCGGGAGGGCAGGAACGAGTCGGAGGGCAGCGCGGTGTCGGACGGAAGCGCGGTGGGTGAGGTGGGCGGCGCCTTGCGCCGACCGCCCCGGCGACCGCGGACGGTGCTGCGCTCGCGCATCGCCGTCATGAGGTCGAGCGGTTCTTCGCTGTGCGGCTTCGCGCCGCCGGAATCGGATGATTCGGCGGTGGGCGGCTTGGCCCGATTAGGTCGCCGGGACCCGATCACCCCACCCTCGGCCTCGACGTCGTAGACGTCCGTCGCCCGGCCCGCAGCCGACGCGCCCGCCCCGCCAGCCTGGCCTCCGGTGAGCGGGCCGGCGGCCGGCTCCTCCTCGCTGAGCCACCGGGCCTCGTCGTCCTCCGCGTCGACGACGCGCGAGGTGGGGTCGAACGACCAGGCGGCCTGCCGCTGCCGGCCGCCCGCGGCGAAGGTGAGGGACACGGTCCAGTGGTCGGTCTCGGGCAGCCGCCAGGCGTCCCAGGTGCTCGTGTCGGGGTCGACCCCGCGGTCCCTCATCCGCTCGGTGACCCGGGCACTGAGGGTGGCCGCGACGCTGCCCGACCCCCGTGGGCGCAGCCGCACCTCGCGAGCGAGGTCGGCGATGTGGACCCGCTCCGCGACGATCGGCCCCTCGTACTTGCGGACCTTCTCGACGCTCCATCCGGCCCGCGTGGCGACATCCTCGGCGCTGGCTCCCGCCCGGATCATCGACTGGACGTCGCGGGGACGCATCCCGCCGTCCATCTCGATCTGCAGCTGTCCCAGCCGGGGCCGGTCCTGGCGTGCCGCGGCGCGCAACGCGTCGTCGAGGGGCACGCTGAAACGCTCTCCGTCGGAGTCGGCGAGCAACAGGTGCAACCCGTCCTCGTGCACCCCGATGAGTCTCAGGTCCTGCATGGCGCGCGCTCCTCGGGTCGATCGGTGACATGCCGACTGTGCCACCTGCAGCGGGACGGGCGAAGCGGCCACGCCGCACCACAACCCTACGGGTAGCGTTTCCTTACGACGTGACCCTTTCGACCCGGAGACCGCACATGACTGCCAGCCCCCAGCCGACGGCGGGCGCCGCCCCCACCGGCGACGACCTCCTCCAGCCCTACGACGCCGTGCTCCTGCTGTCCTTCGGCGGGCCCGAGGCCCCGGACGAGGTGATGCCCTTCCTCCGACGGGTCACCGCCGGGCGCGGCATCCCCGACGAACGCCTCGCCGAAGTGGGCCACCACTACGACCTCTTCGGGGGCCGCAGCCCGATCAACGACCAGAACCGGGCGCTCATCCGCTCCCTCGAGGGCGAGCTCGCCGACCGCGACATCCACCTGCCCGTCCTCTGGGGCAACCGCAACTCCCCGCCCTTCCTCGTCGACACCCTCCGCGAGGCGGCCGGGCGCGGCCTGCACCGGATCGTCGTCGTGACGACGAGCGCCTACTCCTCCTACTCGTCCTGCCGGCAGTACCGCGAGGACCTCGCCGAGGCGGTCGGCGCCGTGCGCGATGAGGGGCTCGTCGTCGAGATCGACAAGATCGGCCCGTATGCCCGTCGCACACCTTTCGTGTCGACCAACGCCCGACTCGTCGTCGATGCGATGCGGGCTCACGCCGAGGTGCCCGACGAGGAGCTGGCGCTGCTCTTCGTGACCCACTCGATCCCCGACTCGATGGACGAGACCTCGGGTCCGGGCGACAGCGAGGGCCGCCTCTACCAGGAGCAGCACCACGCCGTCGCCGACGCGATCACCGAGGCCGTCGAGCAGCAGCTCGGGCGCGCGCTCGTCCCCGAGGTCGTCTACTGCTCGCGCTCCGGGCCCCCGACCCAGCCGTGGCTCGAGCCCGACATCAACGACCGCCTCGCCGAGCTGGCCAAGGAGGGGGTGCGGGTCGTCGTCGTCGCCCCCGTGGGCTTCGTCTCCGACCACATGGAGGTCGTCTACGACCTCGACACCGAGGCGATGGAGACCGCCGGCGAGCTCGGTCTCACGCTCGTGCGGGTGCCGACCGTCGGGATCGACCCCGCCTTCGTCTCCGGCCTCGTCGACCTCGTCGTCGAGCGGGCCGAGGAAGCGCGCGGGGGCGCGGCGCCGACCGGTCCGGGCGTCCGGCCCTCGGTGTGCCTGCCCGGCTGCTGCCCCAACCTCCGCGCGGCCCGGCCGGCCCTCTGCGGGAGCGATTGATGCACGACGTCGTCGCGCTGGGCCGCCTCGCGGTCGAGGTGGCTCTCGCGGCCGGCCGGCTGATCGTCGACGGCCGTCCCGACGACCTGATCGCCTCGGCGACCAAGTCGTCGCCGACCGATGTCGTCACGGTCATGGACACCCGGTCCGAGGAGCTGATCCGCGCCCAGCTGCTCGCTGCCCGGCCCGACGACGGCATCCACGGCGAGGAGGGGGCCGACCACCTCGGCACCTCCCCGGTGACCTGGGTCGTCGACCCGATCGACGGCACGGTCAACTACCTCTACGGCATACCGGCGTATGCCGTGTCGATCGCCGCGGTCACCGGCGACCCCCGCACGCCGGGGGAGTGGGAGGTGCTCGCGGGGGCAGTGGTCGACCCGTCGCGCGGGATCGTCTACCACACGACCCTCGGCGGCGGAGCCCACGCGACCCGGGCCGACGGGTCGACCCGGGTCCTGCACGTCGGTGGGCTCGCCGACCTCGGCGGGGCCCTGGTGGGGACGGGGTTCGGCTACACCCCGGAGCGACGCCGGCAGCAGGCCGAGCTGCTCCTCGAGGTGGTGCCGCACGTCCGCGACATCCGCCGGATCGGGAGTGCGGCCCTCGACCTGTGCATGGTCGCGACGGGTCAGCTCGACGGCTTCTACGAGATCGGGCTCAACCCGTGGGACCTGGCCGCAGGGTGGCTCCTCATCCGGGAGGCCGGGGGCGTGGTGACCGGCCCGCACGGCGGCGCCCCCAGCGCAGACCTCACGGTGGCGGGGAACCCGGCCGTGCACGACGCGCTGGCCGCGATCGTCAACCGATGAGCGTGCCGAGGAGCTGACTCAGGCGGCGTGGGACTGCCGGAAGGCCTCGAGCTCGGGGACCCGGAGGTCGTGCTCGTCCGCCGTCCGTGCGATGGACTCCAGCTCGCCCGTGTGGATGTCCACCGAGTAGTCCTCGCCGGCGGCCTGCGCCTCGGCGAGCTGTCGGAGCGCCTCGCGGGCCCGGTCTCGTAGCTGAGCGTGGAACTCGGTCATGGTGCACCTCCGGATGCGGTGGGGTGGTCGTCCTGTGACCTTACGGTTCCGGTCGGACGGATAGGGGATAGCGATCCCCGGATCTCGTCAAGACTGCCTGGAGAGGAGGGCGCCGGCCGCCGATCGGGATTCCGTCGGGCCGCCGCGCTCGCGCCCGATCAGCCCCGGGAGGGACCCCGCAGGTGACACGGGGGCAGAGGTAGGGCACAATCCGCGGCGCAGGGATAGTGCTGGCCCCGGCGACGGGCACAAATGGATCCCTCCCTGCGTTACACCGGCACAACAACCCCCCGACGACCCGGCAGCGACGCCCGACCCCGTCACGGCACCGATCCGAACGGCCGATCCAGCACGAATCCCCATCGCGCGACACTGGGACGAAGCAACGCTCCGCCGGGTCGGCACCACCCTTTTTCCACCTGATATCCCAAGAGAAAAGACACCACACCATGGCGACTGACTACGACGCGCCACGCAAGACCGACGACGACCTGTCCGAGGACTCCATCGAGGAGCTCAAGGCCCGGCGGGTCGACAAGTCCTCGTCCAGCGTCGACGTGGACGAGACCGACCAGGCCGAGGGCTTCGAGCTCCCGGGCGCCGACCTCTCCGGTGAGGAGCTGTCGGTCCGCGTCCTCCCCCGGCAGGCCGACGAGTTCACCTGTGACCAGTGCTTCCTCGTGCACCACCGCAGCCAGCTGGCCAAGGAGGTCAAGGGACAGATGGTGTGCCGGGACTGCGCGGCCTGATGGCCGTGAGCGTCCCACCGGTGGTCGAGGTGGCCCTGCGCCGACTCGACCCCGACCTCCCGGTCCCGGCCTATGCGCACGACGACGACGCCGGAGCCGACCTGCACGCCCGCATCGAGGTGACCCTCGCTCCCGGCGAGCGGACCCTGGTGCCGACGGGCGTCGCGATCGCTCTCCCGCAGGGGTATGCCGCCTTCACCCACCCCCGCAGCGGGCTGGCGGCCCGCCACGGCATCACGATCGTCAACGCCCCGGGCACGGTCGACGCCGGCTACCGCGGCGAGATCATGGTCAACCTCGTCAACCTCGACCCGAGGGAGCCGTTCACGGTGCGCCGGGGGGACCGGATCGCCCAGCTCATCGTCCAGGAGGTGGCCCGCGCGAGGTTCGTCGAGAGCGATTCGCTCCCGGACAGCGCGAGGGGGGACACTGGGCACGGAGCCAGTGGAGGGTTCGGCCCGGGCGCGACGCCCGGTGCGACCACACGAGCAGCGACGAAGGAGTAGGGACGTTGGGCATCTTCGGACGGGGACGGAAGAAGGACGCTGAGGTCGACACCCCGGTCGAGGTCGACCCCGACGCGAGCGTCGAGGACAGCAGCGTCGATGCCGAGCTCGGCGCCGACGACGCGGTCGACGAGGACGAATCCTTCAGCCGGGCCCGTGGGCCGTTCGACGAGGCCGAGGTCGACGACCCCGACGGACCCGAGCGGCTCGACCTCGGGGCGATCCGCTTCGTCCCACTCGACGGCATGCAGCTGCGGCTCGAGCTCGACGAGTCGCAGGAGACGGTCCTCGGCGCGCACGCCCTCGTCGACGGGTCGGGTGTCCAGCTCCAGGCCTTCGCCGCACCGCGCACGAGTGGGGTCTGGCCCGACATCCGGTCCGAGATCGCCGAGAGCATCGTCTCCCAGGGAGGCACGGCAGACGTCGTGCGCGGTCCCCTCGGTCGCGAGCTGCTGACCCGGATGCCGCAGCAGGGTCCCGGCGGACGGACCGTCTTCGCCCCCGTGCGCTTCATCGGGGTGGACGGGCCACGCTGGTTCCTGCGCGCGGTCCTCAGCGGCGCGGCCGCTGACGACGACACCGCCGCCGCCCCCCTCATCGAGCTGATCCGCAGCGTCGTGGTCGTCCGGGGAGACGTCGCGATGCCACCCCGCGAGATCCTGCCGCTGCGACTCCCCGCGAACATGACCCCCGACGGACCCCCCGCGGACGCCGACGCCACGAGTGACGACGCAGCCGAGAGCACCGAGGCCACCCCGCCCCGCCTCGACGACCTCAAACCGTTCGAGCGCGGTCCCGAGATCACCGAAGTCCGCTGACGAGCGCCTGAGGAGCACCTGGAGCACCATGGACATCGACCCCGCCATCCCCTCCTCCCGGACGGACGATCCCGCCGGCCGGCTCGCGACCCGGTCCACGCGCACCCCGCCGGCCAAGGAGCCCCGGGGCCGCTTCGGCCGGTTCGCGGACCGCTTCGTGCGTCCCGCCAACGAGCTCGAGGACGAGGAGCTCCAGGCCGACGCCGAGCGCGTCGGCGCGACCCCCATCTGCGACCTGCCCAACCGCGAACGCGCCGACGTCTGCGGGGTGGTCCGGTCGGTGACCCTGCGTCCTCGTGCGGACGTCCCGGCCCTCGTCGTGGAGATCTACGACGGGAGCCGGCCGCTCCACCTCGTGTGGCTGGGCCGTCGAGAGATCGCCGGCATCGTGCCCGGGGTGCAGCTCCAGGCCCAGGGCCGGGTCTCCTACTACCGGGGGGTCCCGACGATGTTCAACCCGTTCTACGAGATCGTCCCGAAGAGTGTCTGAGGCGTCCCTCGGGTCCGCCGCCGGGCACGAGGGCACCGGCGACGAGCAGGCCCCCCGCCTGCCCGGAGTGCCGGGCCGGACGGTCACGGCATACACGACGGTCGAGGAGCTGCTGCGCGACCGCATCTCCAGCGCCCTCGGCGGCTGGCGGGGCGCCCTCGAGTCAGCGCTGCCGACGCTGGCCTTCGTCGTGGTCTGGACCATCACCTCCGACGTGCGCCTGACCCTCGTCGCGTCGGTCGGCGTCCTGCTCGTCCTCGCCCTGGTGCGCCTCGCGCGGCACGAGACCGTGCGCTTCATCGGGTATGCCGCGGTCGCCGTCGCGATCGCCGCCTTCTTCGCCCTGCGGTCGGGCAAGGCGCAGGACGCCTTCCTGCCCGGTCTGCTCCAGTCCGCCGCGGTCGGGCTGCTCTTCCTCGTCTCCAACCTGGTGCGCTGGCCGATCTTCGGGTTCCTGATCTCGGCCGGCGACCCCGAGCTCCTCGAGGCCTCCGAGCGGCTCAAGGCCTCCGGGCGCAAGGGCGCCCCGCAGGACGAGGAGTCGCTGGCCAGGGCCGCGCAGGACGAGGACGTCCTCAAGGAGGCCTTCCTCGGCTGGCGCCGGCACAGCGGCATCGTCTCGGTGGCCAGCCGCCTCGGCTGGGTCTTCGTCGGGCTCTACGTGCTGCGGCTCGGCGTGATGGTGCCGCTCTACCTCGGCGGCCAGGTGACCGCGCTGGGGATCACCAAGATCGTCCTGGGCTGGCCGGCATACCTGCTGGCCGTCCTCGTGATGGGCCTGGTCATCCTGCGGGGTCACACCCCGCTGGAGCGCCCCGAGCCCTGACCCCGAGGACTGACCCCAATCCGGCTGCGGGAACGGGCTACTCGTCGCCGCGGGGGAGCCGCAGGCCGGGTGAGAGCATCTGCTCGAGGGCGTCCTCGGATTCGGGGGTGGTGATGAAGAGCATCTCGTCGTGAGCCTCGACGGCGTCGTCGCGGCTCGGGGCGATCGGCCGGTCGTCGCGGATGATGCCCACGAGCACGGTGTCGTCCGGCCACTGGACGTCACCGACGGGCCGGCCGATGTAGGGGCTGTCGGCGGGGATGGTCAGCTCGACCATGGAGGCCTTGGCCTGCTGGAACTGGAAGATGCGCACGAGGTCGCCGACGCTGACCGCCTCCTCGACCAGGGCCGTCATCAGTCGCGGCGTGGAGACCGCGACGTCGACGCCCCAGGACTCGTCGAACATCCACTCGTTCTTCGGGTTGTTGACCCGCGCGACGGTCCGGGGCACCCCGAACTCCGTCTTCGATAGCAGCGAGACCACGAGGTTGGCCTTGTCGTCACCGGTCGCGGCGACGACGACGTCGCACTCCTGGACCTTCGCCTCCTCGAGGACGGCGATCTCGCAGGCGTCGGCGAGCAACCAGGCCGCGTCCGGGACCCGGGAGGCCTGGACGTCATCGGCGTCCTTGTCGATCAGCAGGACCTGGTGGCCGTTGTGGAGCAGCTCCCGGGCGATCGAGCGCCCGACGCTGCCGGCTCCGGCGATGACGACGCGCATGTGACCTGGTGACCTTTCGTGGTGGTGCGGACGTGCAGGTGGCGGTGCGGGCTAGTGCGCCGGCGGCGCCTGGTCGTAGAGCTTCTCGATCCGGGGCAGGTCCTGGATCGCGGCCGCGACGTGGACGAGGTCACCGTCCTGGAACACGGTGTTGGGGCCGGGGACCATGCCCTCGCCGAGTCGGCTGAGGAAGGCGATCCGGCTCGAGGTGATGCTCTCGATCTCACTGATCCGCTTGCCGATCCAGCCCTTGGCCAACGGCACCTCGGCGACGACGACCCGGCCGCTGGGGTCGGTCATCGACGGCACCGACCCCTGGGGGAGCAGCCGCTGGAGCATCTGGTCGGACGTCCAGCGCACCGTGGCGACCGTCGGGATGCCGAGCCGCTGGTAGACCATCGCCCGGCCGGGGTCGTAGATCCGGGCGACGACGTGCTCGACGCCGAAGGTCTCGCGAGCGACGCGGGCCGCGAGGATGTTGGAGTTGTCGCCGCTGGAGACGGCGGCGAAGGCGTAGGCCTCGTCGATGCGCGCGGAGCGCAGCGTGTCGCGGTCGAACCCGAGCCCCGTGACCGTCATCCCCTCGAAGCTGCTGCCCAGCCGCCGGAACGACGCGGGCTCCACGTCGATGACCGCGACATCGTGCCCGCGCTTGCTCAAGCTCTTGGCGAGGGTCGACCCGACACGGCCGCAGCCCATGATGACGAAGTGCACGTCGAGAGACGCTACACGAGCGCCGTCGGACGGTTGCGCGCACGGCGACAGTCGCGGCATACAGTGTGGCCGTGCCCAGCTCCGCACGCGTGCTCAAGCGACTTCTCCTCGGACGCGCCATGCGCAGCGACCGCCTGGGGGAGACCCTGCTGCCCAAGCGCCTGGCCCTCCCGATCTTCGCCAGCGACGCGCTGTCGTCGGTCGCCTACGCACCCGACGAGATCCTGCTCATGCTGGGGCTCGCGGGCGGCGCGTTCGTCACGACCCACTCGTGGCAGATCGCCGTCGGTGTCGTCTTCGTGATGGCCGTCGTCGTCGCCTCCTACCGGCAGAACGTGCACGCCTACCCCTCCGGCGGCGGCGACTACGAGGTGGCCACGGTCAACCTCGGTCCCCGCGCCGGCCTGACCGTCGCGAGCGCCCTGCTCGTCGACTACGTCCTCACCGTCGCAGTCTCGATCTCCTCCGGTGTCCAGAACGCCGCGACCGCGCTCCCCGGGCTGCGCGGCCACGAGGTCGAGGTCGCCATCGGGCTGATCGCGCTGCTCACGGCGATGAACCTGCGCGGGGTGCGCGAGTCGGGCAAGGCCTTCGCCCTGCCCGTCTACGCGTTCATGGTCGGCATCATCGGGATGGGGGTCTTCGGCATCGTCCAGGGGCTCACCGGCACGCTCGGGCAGGCGGAGAGCGCGAAGTACACCCTCATCCCCGAGGTCGGGCACGAGGAGATGGCCGGGATCGCGACCGCGTTCCTGCTGCTGCGGGCCTTCTCCTCCGGGTGCGCGGCCCTGACCGGGGTCGAGGCCATCAGCAACGGCGTGCCGGCCTTCGAGAAGCCCAAGAGCCGCAACGCCGCCAGCACGCTGCTGCTCATGGGCGGCCTGTCCATCGTCATGCTGTCGACGATCATCGGCCTGGGCCGGGCCACCGGCATCCAGATCGCCGACAACCCCGGCAGCCAGCTCACGCTCAACGGGCAGCCGATCGGCCCCGGCTACGTCCAGGACACGGTCCTCGGCCAGCTGGCCAAGACGGTCTTCGGCAGCTTCACCCCCGGCATCGTCTTCGTGTCGATCGTGACCGGGCTGATCCTCGTCCTCGCGGCCAACACCGCCTTCAACGGCTTCCCCGTCCTCGGCTCGATCCTTGCCAAGGACGGCTACCTCCCGCGCCAGCTGCACACCCGCGGCGACCGGCTCGCCTTCTCCAACGGCATCCTCATCCTCGCCGGAGCCGCGGCCCTGCTGATCGTGGCCTACCAGGCCAAGGTCACCGCACTCATCCAGCTCTACATCGTGGGCGTCTTCGTCTCCTTCACCCTCAGCCAGACCGGCATGATCCGGCACTGGAACCGGGCGCTGCGCACCGAGAGCGACCTCAGGGCCCGCCGGCGGATGATGCGCTCGCGGGCCATCAACGCGCTCGGCGCGTTCATGTCGGGCACCGTCCTCGTCGTCGTGCTGATCACGAAGTTCATGGAGGGCGCGCGCTACGCGATCCTGGCGATGGCGATCCTCTTCGTGCTCATGCTCGGCATCCGGCGCCACTACGACCGCGTCAACGACGAGCTGCGGCTCGACGACGACGAGTCCCAGCTGCTGCCGAGCCGCGTCCACGCGATCGTCCTGCTCTCCAAGCTGCACAAGCCGGCGATGCGGGCGCTCGCCTACGCCCGGGCCACCCGGCCGACCTTCCTCGAGGCGATCACCGTCGAGGTCGACCCCGAGGAGTCCGAGGCGCTGCGCGAGGAGTGGACCCGGCGCGAGATCCCGGTGCCGCTGAAGGTGCTCGCCTCGCCCTACCGCGAGATCTCGCGGCCGATCATCGACTACGTCCTGTCGATCCGCAGCGGCAGCCCGCGCGACGTCGTCGTCGTCTACATCCCTGAATACGTCCTCGGTCGGTGGTGGGAGCAGATCCTGCACAACCAGAGCGCGCTGCGCCTCAAGGCGCGGCTGCTCTTCACCCCCGGGGTCATGGTGGCCAGCGTGCCGTGGCAGCTGCGCTCCTCCGAGGGCCTCGAAGAGACCTTCTTCGACGGGCCCGCCGTCGGCTCGGTCCGGCGGGGGCCCTCATGAGCCCGCGCCCGCCCCGGCCCCACTACCGGCGGGGGTCCGGCAAGGGTCGTCCGTCGCCGGGCCAGGGGTCGCGCGCCGACGGCCGACCACGTCCGGTGCCCGACCCGCTGGTCGGCACCGAGATCGAGGTCGAGGTCGGCCCCATCGCGCACGGCGGGCACTGCGTCGCCCGGCACGACGGGCGGGTGATCTTCGTCCGGCACGCCCTGCCCGGGGAGCGCGTCCGGGTGCTCGTCACCGAGGGCCGACCCAAGGACAGCTTCCTGCGCGGTGACGCCGTCGCGATCCTCACGGCTGCGCCCGAGCGGGTCCCGGCACCCTGCCCGTATGCCGGTCCCGGCCGCTGCGGCGGCTGCGACTTCCAGCACATCAGCCTCGACCACCAGCGCGCCCTCAAGACCGCGGTCGTCCGCGAGCAGTTCCTCCGACTGGCCGGGCTCGAGGTCGACGTCGAGGTGGAGCCCGTGCCGGGCGACGAGGAGGGCCTGCGGTGGCGCACCCGGGTCGAGTTCGCGGTCGACGCCCAGGGCCGCGCGGGCCTGCGCGGCCATCGGTCCCACGACGTCATCCCGGTGGACGACTGCCTCATCGCGGCGCACCGGGTGATCGACTCCGGCGTGCTCCAGACGGAGTGGACCGGCTGCCGCGGGGTCGACGTCGTCGCCGCCGACCTGCCCGAGGACGCCGTCCTGATCCCCCTGCCGGAGTCGCGGGTGCCCCGGGTCGGGCAGCGCGTCGAGACGGCCTCGTGGACGGGGGAGTTCGAGCTGCAGGCCCGCGGGTTCTGGCAGGTCCACCCCGGCGCGGCAGCCACCTACGTCACGCACGTCCTCGCCGAGCTCGCCCCCCAGCCGGGGGAGCGCGCCCTCGACCTGTATGCCGGGGTCGGCCTCTTCGCCCTCGCCCTCGCCGATGCGCTGGGGGAGGACGGCGCGGTGCTCGCCGTCGAGGGCGACGAGCGGGCCGTCGAGGACGGCATCGCCAACGCGGCCGATCTCCCTCAGGTGGAGTTCCGGGCCGGGACCGTCGACGCGGCGCTCGCCGGTCTGCGCGAGCAGGGCATCGACGCCGACCTCGTCGTCCTCGACCCGCCGCGCATCGGCGCCGGACGTGAGGTCGTCGAGGACCTCGTCACCCTGGGCGCCCGAGCCATCGCCTACGTGGCCTGCGACCCTGCGGCGCTCGCCCGCGACGCGGCATACCTGCTGGCGGGGGGGTATCGCCTGCGGTCGCTGCGGGCCTTCGACGCCTTCCCGATGACCCACCACGTGGAGTGCATCGCGGTCTTCGAGCCGGTCTGACGCCCTGGAGAGGCCGTAGCTGTCGGTGCGGTCCATCAGCGGTCGCTCCCCCCTCCGGTGTCGTCGCTGTCGTCGCGCTGGCCAGATCACGAGGGTCGCGCAGTTGGGGTGGTCAACCGGTCGTTGATCGCGCGCGGTGCCCGTCGGACGGACCAGGTGCCGAGGCGGCGTCTGGACAGGCCGTGACCGGGTCCAGGTCCCGTTCGACCGGCAGACATGCAGGAGCGCCCCAGGCAGGGTTCGACGTTCTCCTCGCTGCCGCGAGTAGGGTCGGTGCGGGTTGGATGACACACCCGGACGTGAAGCAAGGTGGTGATGACGGTTTCGACGTTGTCCGAAACGCTCGACGACGAGCAGCAGGCGTTCCGCGCCGAGCTGCTCGATGCGGGTGTGCTGCTGGGCACCGCTCTCCCGGGCGCCTATATCCACTCCGAGGCGTTCGAGCGCGTCGTCTCGGGTGTGGCGGCGGTGGTGTCGGACCGGGCGCGGAGCACGGACCACCCCGTCGTCGTGCGGGTTCCGCCGGTGATGGCGCGGTCGAGGCTGCTCGAGACGAACTACCTGTCGGCGTTCCCCGACCTGATCGGGTCCGTCCACTCCTTCCGCGGGTCGCACCGCGAGCACGCCGCGCTCGTCGCGGCGGCCGCGTCCGGCGGCGACTGGGCCGGCGACCTGACCCCCGTCGATGCGGTGCTCTGTCCGGCCGCGTGCCACCAGGTCTACCCGCTGTGCGGCCCGGTCGTTCCCCCCGCCGGACTGCGGTTCGACGTCCTCGGGCAGTGCTTCCGCGCCGAGCCGTCGATGGACCCCGCCCGTATGCAATCGTTCCGGATGCACGAGCA
Organism: Lapillicoccus sp.; assembly: GCF_025353065.1. Lineage (GTDB taxonomy): Bacteria > Actinomycetota > Actinomycetes > Actinomycetales > Dermatophilaceae > Lapillicoccus. Next base: position 3,006 of record NZ_JANXRJ010000277.1, on the reverse strand, counting down.
GGTGGTCGTCGGAACACCGGCCGCGGCGCTGGCCCACCGCGATCGGTGGTTGTCCGAGGCTTCGCGGGTGTTCGCCGAGCTGGGTCTGACGACCACGGTGGAACCGGCGAACGACGCGTTCTTCGGCCGGTTGTCGGGAGTCCTCGCGGCGGGTCAGCGGGCCAAGAACCTCAAGTACGAGGTCGGCGGGCGGACCAGCAGCACACGGACCCTGACCGCGTTGGCCTCGGCGAACTACCACGAGGACCACTTCGGGACCGTGTTCGGTCTGACGACCGAAGACGGGGCGACCGCCCACACCGCCTGTGTCGGGTTCGGGCTGGAGCGCGTGGCCCTGGCCCTCTTCGCCGAGCACGGGATGACCCTCGACCGCTGGCCGGACCAGGTCATGGTGATGCTGGCGGTGGGTCGGTGACGACGACCGACCCGGCGGACCGGGAAGCCGACGTGGCCGAGCCCACGGACGATGTCGTCCGACGTCTGCAGCTGGTGTTCCGGCAGGTCTTCGGCGACCCCGGCCTGGTGATCACGCCGCAGACCGGCCCGGACGACATCACCGGCTGGGACTCTCTCGGGACCGTCAGCCTCCTCTACGCGATCGAGGCCGAGTTCGACGTGGAGATCGACGACGACGAGGTCACGACCCTGACCGACGTCGGGGCGATCCAGCGTCGTCTGTCGGCTCCTGCACGGCAGGGGTGACCCTCAGCTCCGTCCCGCGACGGGGAGCGGGAGCATGTGCAAGCCCATCCCGGCACTCCCGGTCGTCCCACCGCGCCTGGCCGGCACCCCGATGACCGTCGTCGCCGGCTCCACGTCCCTGGCCACCAAGGAGTTCGCCGCGATGACGCTTCCGCTCCCGACCGTGATCGGACCCACCACGACGGCGCCGGCACCGATGTAGACGTGATCGCCGATCACCGGCGCGCCTCGCATCGCCCCTCGCCCGGAGAGCCCGATCGTCACACCCTGGCTGATGTTGCAGCCGGCTCCGACCTGGGCACCCGAGTTGATCAGCGTCGGACCGTAGTGGCCGAGGTAGAGCCCGGGGTAGATGTTGGCGCGGTAGGGCAGGCTGAAGCCGGTCACGACCTCGGTCATCTTGTGGCCGGCGACGCAGAGCAGCAGCACCGGCCCCTTGACGACGGCGGGCAACGCACTGCGGTAGACCCCCGAGGAGATGCGGTACTGGAGCAACGCCCAGACGCCCTGCTCGAGCAGCACCGTCTTGACGAGGCTCCCGTCGTAGTGAGCCCGATAGCGCGCCACGTCCTCGATGAACTCCGCCCACCAGTGCCCGCGGCCATCGAGCCGGGTTCGGCCCGGAGACCGGTAGAACTCCTCCGGCCCTGCTTCCCCGAGATCCGGGTCACCATCCGGCAGCGCACCAGGTGACGGGAGGGTCGTGTCGGGAGTCTCGAGGGACATCATCGCCACCATCTCACCGCGGTTGGGGAAGTGCGGCAGGCCTCACCGTATCGGCCCTCGTTCGGCCGGTGACACACGCCCGACGATGTGGTCTAATTATCTTGACGTCAAGATAGTTCGCGATGAAGGGAGCCCGACGTGGCTACGCAAGGCACAGGTTCGGTCGACAGCTTCTCGGCCAGGGGAGAGCTCACCGTCGGGGACGAGAGCTATGAGATCTACCGCGTCGGCGGGGTCGAGGGGAGCGCGACGCTGCCCTACAGCCTGAAGGTCCTGCTCGAGAACCTGCTGCGCACCGAGGACGGCGCCAACATCACCGCCGACCACATCCGTGCCCTCGCGCAGTGGGACGAGAACGCCGAGCCCGACACGGAGATCCAGTTCACGCCGGCCCGCGTGCTGATGCAGGACTTCACCGGGGTGCCCTGCGTCGTCGACCTCGCCACGATGCGCGAGGCCGTGGTCGAGCTCGGAGGCGACGCGACGAAGATCAACCCGCTGTCACCGGCCGAGATGGTCATCGACCACTCCGTCATCATCGACGTGTTCGGCCGCGCCGACGCCTTCGAGCGCAACGTCGAGATCGAGTACCAGCGCAACCGCGAGCGCTACCAGTTCCTGCGCTGGGGCCAGACGGCCTTCGACGACTTCAAGGTCGTGCCCCCGGGCACCGGCATCGTCCACCAGGTCAACATCGAGCACCTCGCCCGGACCGTCATGGTCCGCGAGGTGGGCGGCACCCAGGTGGCCTACCCCGACAGCTGCGTCGGCACCGACTCCCACACGACGATGGTCAACGGCCTCGGCGTGCTCGGCTGGGGCGTGGGCGGCATCGAGGCCGAGGCCGCGATGCTCGGCCAGTCCGTCTCGATGCTCATCCCGCGCGTCGTCGGCTTCAAGCTGTCCGGATCGATCCCGGCCGGCGCCACCGCCACCGACGTCGTGCTCACGATCACCGAGATCCTGCGCAAGCACGGCGTGGTCGGCAAGTTCGTCGAGTTCTACGGCGAGGGCGTCGCCGCGGTGCCGCTGGCCAACCGCGCGACCATCGGCAACATGAGCCCGGAGTTCGGCTCGACGTGCGCCATCTTCCCGATCGACGACGTCACCCTCGACTACCTGCGCCTCACCGGCCGCTCCGACGCCTCCGTCGCGCTCGTCGAGGCCTACGCCAAGGAGCAGGGGATGTGGCACGACGCGAGCGTGGAGCCCCGCTTCTCCGAGCGCCTCGAGCTCGACCTCTCGACCGTCGTCCCGTCCATCGCCGGCCCGAAGCGGCCGCAGGACCGGATCGCCCTGACCGACGCGAAGGAGTCCTTCCGCAAGGTGCTCCCGACCTACGTCGCCCACGACGAGGGCGACCCGGGCGCCGGCGCGAGCTTCCCGGCCAGCGACCCGGGTGCAGCCAGCAGCAACGGCGGCCCCAAGCCGGCCGACGAGGGCGACGGCATCGGCCGGCCCTCGAAGAAGGTCCTGGTGACCACCGCCGAGGGTGCGACGTTCGAGATCGACCACGGCATCGTCTCGATCGCCTCGATCACGAGCTGCACCAACACCTCCAACCCGTCGGTGATGATG
>NZ_JANXRJ010000261.1 GCF_025353065.1 Lapillicoccus sp. | reverse complement strand
CCGCCATCCGCGCGGCCTCGGCCCGCAACCGCGAGCGGATGGACGCCTACACCGCCGCGCTGCAGCGGCACGGCGAGGAGAAGGCCGAGCAGGAGGTGCGATGGCTCGAGGAGCTCATCGTCGCCGAGCGCACGGCGCCTTCCGCCCCCACCACCACACCCCCACCCACCCGCACCACCACACAGAATCAGGAGTGATCCCATGGGATCCATCCGCGTCGCCATCGTCGGCGTCGGCAACTGCGCCAGCTCGCTGGTCCAGGGAGTCGAGTACTACAAGGACGCCGACCCGTCGGGCGTCGTCCCCGGTCTGATGCACGTGAAGTTCGGTGACTACCACGTCAGCGACGTGGAGTTCGTCGCCGCCTTCGACGTCGACGCCAAGAAGGTCGGCTTCGACCTGGCGGAGGCCATCGTCGCCAGCGAGAACAACACCATCAAGATCGCCGACGTGGCGCCGACCGGCGTCATCGTCCAGCGCGGGGTGACCAACGACGGCCTCGGCAAGTACTACCGCGAGACGATCGAGGAGTCCGACGCCGAGCCCGTCGACGTCGTCGCCGCGCTCAAGGCGGCCAAGGTCGACGTCCTCGTCTCCTACCTGCCGGTGGGCTCGGAGGTGGCCGACAAGTACTACGCGCAGTGCGCGATCGACGCCAAGGTGGCCTTCGTCAACGCGCTGCCGGTCTTCATCGCCAGCGACCCGGAGTGGGCGGCGAAGTTCGAGGCCGCCGGTGTGCCGATCATCGGCGACGACATCAAGAGCCAGGTCGGCGCGACCATCACGCACCGTGTCATGGCCAAGCTCTTCGAGGACCGCGGCGTCGTGCTCGACCGCACGTACCAGCTCAACGTCGGCGGCAACATGGACTTCAAGAACATGCTGGAGCGCGACCGGCTCGAGTCCAAGAAGGTCTCCAAGACCCAGGCCGTGACCTCCAACATCGAGCACGACCTCGGTGCGAAGAACGTCCACATCGGCCCGTCGGACTACGTCCAGTGGCTCGACGACCGCAAGTGGGCCTACGTCCGCCTCGAGGGTCGCGCGTTCGGCGGCGTCCCGCTCAACCTCGAGTACAAGCTCGAGGTCTGGGACTCCCCCAACTCCGCCGGCATCATCATCGACGCCATCCGCGCGGCGAAGATCGCCCAGGACCGTGGCATCGGCGGCGCCCTCATCTCCGCCTCGTCCTACCTGATGAAGTCCCCGCCCGTGCAGCGCGAGGACACCGAGGGCCGCGCCAAGCTCGAGGCCTACATCGCGGGCACCGAAGCGCGCTGACCTCGGCCCTCACCCGCACCAGCCCGTATGCCGCCCGCTCACCTCGAGCGGGCGGCATACCGGCGTCCGGCGGTCAGCCAGACATACACAGGGCCGGACAGTGTCCCCCTCTGTCCCGGTATGCCGCGCCAACGGCGGTCATCTGTATGTCTGACGGCGCACCCACCGTCAGGCGACCCGGGGCGGAGCGGCCACCGGGCGCCCGGCCCGCTGCTCGAGCCACCCGAGGATCGCCCACCGCACCCAGTCGGGTCGGAGCATCACGTCCTCCCACGTGAAGCGCAGGATCGACCACCCCCGGACGGTGAGCTCGGTATGGCGGCGAGCGTCGCGGACGAGGTCCGTGCGCGTCCGGTGGCTCGCGAAGCCCTCGGCCTCGAGGGCGAGCCGCAGCCGCTCGTCACCGAGGTCGACCCGGGCCCACAGGCCGGTGTCCGAGACCGGCAGCTGCGAGACGACGTCGAGGCCGACGATGTCGAGACAGATCGCCCGCAGGACCGACTCGAAGGGGTTGGCGGCGCCGCCGTCGGCCTCGAGCGCGACCCGGCGGGCCTGCGCCGCACCGGGGCCGCGCAGCGAGGCGGCCGCGTGCCGCAGCTCCATCACGGTGACGTCGCCCTCACGCACGGCGGAGTCGCCCACCGCCAGGGCCTCGTCGAACGGGAGCCTCCGGGCGCAGTCCAGGACCGTCCGGACGGGCGAGGTGATGCCGAGTCGGACCTCTTCGGCGCTCACCTCGCCATGGCTCGCGACGACCACCGACCGGTCGGCGTCGACGAGGTGACGGCCTCGCCGGAAGGTGACCCACGGCCTGTCGGGTTGGTGCTTCACCGCCCAGCCGTGGGCCACGGCCGCGCTGGGGTGGGACAGCACCCCGCTGAGCCGATCCGCCTCGCGGAGGTGCGTGCTCGCGACCGGGAGCGCATACCGGCCGCGGCGCGTGCGCTCGACGACACCGTCACGCACGGCGCGGCGGATCTTCCGCGCCGGCACCTCCCGCCTGAGCTGGCCCCAGGTCGTGCTGCCGCCCGGGCGGGTGAGCGCGGTTGCGACGCGCTGGTGGGGCATCCCCTCACTCTGCCGGGGTATTCGACCCCCTCGACCGTTGTCCACAGGTGAAGTGCGGTCAACCAGACATACAGAAGAGGCCGGCGCGCCCGACTCACCCCGGTATGCCGGGCCAGCCGTCGCCCTCTGTATGTCTGACGGCGCACCCGGTCACCACAGGGGGTCCCGTCAGTACGGCGGCCGGGCGTCACGGTCTCGGAGCAGTGCCGCGCCTACCCCGGGAATGGCCTGGTCGCGGGCGATCTCGAGCAGCGAGTCGGCCGCGTCCACGCCGCTCTCCCCGCTCCACGTCATGCGTGCCGCGACGAGCCCGGCGACCATGGGAGCGGCGAACGAGGTCCCGCTCCACTCCGCAAGGCCCTCGGGGAACTCGGCGCTCTCGCCGACCCGCGGAGGCTCCCGGTAGTCGTAGCGCTGCGTCGGGTAGGCGTTGACAACGTTGGTGCCGATCGCGAAGACGTCGACCCAGCTGCCGAAGTTGGAGAAGCCGGCCCGGGACTCGGGCGGGTCGTCGAGCGCACCGACGGATACGGCCCACGGGAACGCGGCCGGCCAGAACGGGCCCCGGTCGCCGTCGTTGCCGGCGGCCGCCACGAGGACCGTGCCCTTGAGGTGCTGGAGGCGCTGCTCCCAGAAGACCTGCAGCGACAGCAGCGGCAGGTTGCCCCGCGTGCGGGTCCCCGCCGACAGGGAGATGACGTCCGGGACCCAGTCGAGCGCCTGGGTGAGCTGGGCGAGGAGGTCGCTCTCGAAGGACGCGCCACCGATCGACATCGCCGACTCGACACGCACCTCGGCGCGGGGGGCGTGGGCGCGGACGACCCCGGCGATGAAGGTGCCGTGGCCGGTGTAGTGACCCACGAAGGGTGGTTCGGGGTCTCCCTCGACGCCGGCGAGCCAGTCGTGGGCGGCGACGACCTCCTCGAGCAGGCCGGTGTCGACGACGGACACCCTGCTGCGGCGCCCGTCGGCGACGTCGTCGTCCTGACCGATCGGTTCGTCGAGATCGGCGGGGGTCGGTTCGGTCACGGCGCACCAGGTCACCGCGGGGCAGACGTGGAGCAGATGGTCCGGGACGGCTACCCCCACCCCGAGGCGCGCGTCGAGGTCGTCGATCGCGGAGAGGGCGTCACGGCCGGGAGGCAGGAGCACGACGTGGAAGCCGGCCGGCTGCACCGGCGTCTCTCGGTCGCCCTTCTCGGGCGGAGCGTCGATGCCGAGGACCCGATAGACCCGGCTGGCGTCCTCGTCCCGGGTGAGGACCCGCCCGGGGTGGTACATGTAGTCGGCCGCGCCCGACTCGTCGCGATGGACGGCGAGCGGGACCTCCGCGTCCCGGAAGGCCGCGACGATGAGGTCGACCTGGACCTCCGACCGGCTCAGGACGACCGCGTCGTCGCGGGGCTCCCACCAACGGATCTGCTCCGCCGTCGCGGGCACCGGCCCCGTGGGTGGACCCGGCCTGTCATCATCTCGTCGAGTGGTCATCAAACCTCCAGTGGTGAAGTGGAACCTGCCCCAGACATGAACGCCCGTGAAGAAGAGCCGGCCTCACCCGGCCGTGATACATCCGCGAGCCGTACGGGCGGCGGCAGCATCAGGGAGCGCAGCGAGACCAGCACCGCCAGCCCCTATAGCGACACCGACACCCTGCTCGCCCTCGCAATATCCCAGCCGGCCGCCGCGCTGACAACCGCCTTCCACCTGCTGGCGGGCAACCCCTCCCCGAGGGAGAGCTCCATCGCCCACCACGCGGTCGCGATCGTCGAGCGCGACCGCGGCCGGATCGCCGAGTCGGTCCGCCACGGGCGGGCCGCGCTGCGTTCCGGGCGAGGGGCGGGCCGAGGCCGGGAAGCGGAGGTGCGGGCCACCCTCGGCACCACGTTCCTCTTCGCGGGCGAGACGACGAAGGCCCTCGCCCAGCTCAACCGGGCGCTCGACCTCACGTCGGCGGCGGCGCGACCGCGCGTCCTGCACCTGCGCGGGTCGACCTACTGGCTCCTGGGCCGCTACACGGAGGCGCTCGACGACCTGCTCACCTCGGTCGAGCTCAGCCGCCAGAGCGGCGACCGGCTCTGGGAGGGAAGGGCGCTCGGCGTCTCGGGCGACGTCCTGCGCGCGCTCGGCGACGCCGACGCGTCAGAGGCGGCCTACCGCGGCGCCGAGCAGGTCCTCACCGAGATCGGTCACGACATCGAGGTGGTGAACGCGATCCACGGCCGCGCCCTCGCCGCCTTCCAACGAGGTGACGTCGTGGGGGCGCTGGCCGGGATGGAGCACGCGCGCGAGCGCTACCGCGCCTACGGGGTCGACCCGGTCGAGCAGCTCGTCGACTACGCCAATGCCCTGGTCTCCGCGCGCCTGACCAGCGAGGCCCGGGTGGTCATCGACCAGGCTCTCGAGCGGGACGACTTCGGACCCGTCTGGCGCGCCGACCTCCTCATCAGCTCGACCCGCGTGGCCCTGCTGGAGCAGAACGGGATTCGAGCCCAGCAGCGGGCCACCGAGGCCGAGTCGCTCTTCAGGGCCCACCGGCGGCAGCGATGGGCCGCCCGGGCGACCCTGCTCGGTCTCGAGGCGGGCTACTCGCTCCTGCGGACGGATCCGTCGAGACCCGATCCCACCCCGAGCCCACCGGCCGCGTTCTCCGAGCTGGTGCTCCGCGCCCGACGGGTCGTCCGACGGCTGCGCGACCTACGGGACCCGAGCCTGACCGAGGCCCTGCTGCTGCTGGCTCAGATCACGCGCGACGCGGGGCGTTCGCGCAGCAGCCGGACGGCGCTCGAGGAGGCATCCCGGTCGCGCCGGGTCGGGACCCCGCTCTCCCGGGCGGCCGGCTGGCTCGCCGCCGCGCTCCTGGCCGACCTGCGAGGCGACCGACGGGCCCTCCTGCTCGCCTGCCGCCGGGGGCTCGATGCCGTGGACGAGCACCGTCGTGTCATCGGCGACCTCGAGCTGCGGGCGCTCGCCACGGGATACGGGCTCGAGCTCGCGGGGCTGGCCGCCGGTGCGGCCGTCGCGACGGGCAGCTCGCGGGCCCTGCTGTGGTGGGTCGAGCGGTGGCGCAGCACGTCCCTCGTCGTGACCCCGGCACGACCGGACGACCCCGAGCTGGACCGCGACATCGCCGCTCTCCGGGACGTCACCCGCAGGCTGTCCGCGGACGACGACCTCGTCCTGGCCCGCGACCGGGTGCGGCTCGAGGCCGCCGTCCGGGTGCGCTATCGCCAGCTGCGTGCGGAGGGCGCCGCTGCCACCGCCGGCCCCGACGTCGGCAGCCTCCTGGAGGGCCTCGGCGACACCGTCCTGCTGGACCTCGTCCTCGTGGCCGACACCCTGTATGCCGTCACGGTCGCCGACGGGCGCGCCACCATGCGCCGACTCACGTCGTTCGCCGCGGCCTCCCGGCAGGCGGAGTTTGCCCGCTTCACGCTCCGTCGCGCCGCCTACGGGCGCCGCGTCGACCTCTGGGCAGTGGGGGCCCAGCTCCAGCAGGCACTCCTCGGGGAAACCCTGCGACCGGAGTGGTCCCGCCGCTCCGTGCTCGTCGTCCCCTCGGCCAGCCTGCTGACCGTCCCGTGGGGCCTGCTTCCGGCCTTCCGCGAGACCGCCGTCATGGTCGCCCCGTCCCTCACCATGTGGCAGCGAGCGCGACGGGCCCGCGAGCGGTCAGCGGCGACCACGCCGGGCCCGGTTGCCCTCGTGACCGGTCCAGGGCTCAGCACCCAGCAGGCCGAGGTGACCGCCCTGAGGTCCTTGCACGCGGACGCCACCGTCCTCCAGGGGGCGGCGGCGACCGTGGAGGCCGCTCTGGAGGCGCTCGACGGCGCGCGGCTCGGTCACCTCGCCGCCCACGGCACCTTCCGCAGCGACGCGCCCACGTTCACGTCGCTCACGCTGGCCGACGGACCCCTGATGATCCACGACCTCGACCGGCTGCGGCGTCCGCCCGAGTCGCTCGTGCTGTCGGCCTGCGACTCCGGGGGCCTCCAGCCCATCGGGGCGGACGAGGCGCTGGGCCTGGTCACGAGCCTGCTGGCCATCGGGACCAGCGGCGTCGTCGCCAGCGTCACTCCGGTCAACGACGCAGCCACCCTGGTCGTGATGCGCGCCCTGCACACCGTGGTGGCGGCCGGGGGGTCACTCGCGGAGGGGCTCCTCGCCGCCCGCCGCGAAGGGGCCGATGACCCGCTGGTCGCCGCCACGGCGGCGGCCTTCACCGCCTGGGGGGCGTGACCCGGGCGTGCACCCGGAGGTGCTCCGCGGTCAGCGGGCGTCGAGCCAGGGACTCGTCGGGCGGGTGTCCTCGCCGCGGTCGAGGTGGAGACGGACCATCCCCAGCGGGACCCGCTCGAACGCGAAGCGGCCGTCCTCGCCGACCGCGCACGTGTAGGACGCGGACGTCGTCTCGAGCACCACCGACCATCCCGTCGGGACCGCCTCGCCGGTGACCGTGGTGACCGCGCCGAGGACGGCGCAGAAGGCATCGCCGACGGTGAGCTCGATGTCGAGCGAGACCTCCTCGAACTCGAAGAAGTGCATCCGGCTCGGCCACCCGGACCGGACGGCCAGCAGCACCGGCGCTCCCGACCCGGTGGCCTCGTCACCGTCGCCCGGATGGTCGACCACGACCGCCTCCAGCAGCGCGGCATCGGGGTCGCGGAAGGCGAAGAGCTGCCGGCCCATCTCGACCAGCTCGGCCGGCACCGGGTCGACCACCGCGACGATGGCGCCGAGCTGCTCGAGCATCTGGGCGTCCACCGGATGCATCCCCGGCCTCCCCTGCCCGGCCATCAGACCACCCCCCCTGAGCGTCCGTCGAAGGCGTAGCTCGACTCACCGAGGACCGAACCGAGGCGGTGGAGGCACCGCATCCGGGTGGGTCCGATCGACCCGACGGGCATGTCGAAGGCGGCCGCCACCTCGACGTAGGCCGGCCGGTCGCAGGACATGAGCACCCGGAGCAGCCGCTGGCAGCGCTCCGACAGCTGGGTGAAGCCCGACCACAGCGCGACGGCCCGCTCGTCCTCGAGGAGGGCGAGATCGAGCTCGCTGGCCTGCGGGTCGGCGAGCCCGACGCCGAGGTCCTCGTCGCGCACCGGGATGTCGCGGCCGCGGCGCTGGATGACCCGCAGCGCCTCGCGGCGCGCGGTCGTGGCCAGCCAGCCGGGCAGCGCCTCCGGCTCCTCGATGCGGCCGAGGTTCTCCAGGAGCTTCAGCCAGGTGCTCTGCATCACGTCGGCGGCGTCGTCCTCGCCGAGACGGAACGAGCGGCCGACGCTCCAGAGGAGACCGGAGAAGCGTTCGACGATCGCGTTCCAGGCGGACTGGTCGCCGGCCGCGGCTGCGGCCACGAGATCGGTGAGGCTGTCGGACGGGTTCATCTGAGGGGCCTTCCCACGGGTCAGCACGGGACTGGGCGGCATGAGGGTCACCTCGTACAGAGCCGCTACCGCTCCCCCTGATACACCCTCCCACTCCGAGCCCCCCGGCGGAGGGCGACCAGCCCCCTGACTGATCGCCCTCCGTGCCCGACGGCCCTACTTCGCCGAGGTCTGCGTCTGCATCGCCGCGTTGGTCTTGAGCTTCTGGCCCAGCGTGCCGAGGTGGTCGGCGGCGGCGGTGATCTGCGCCTTCTTCTGGTTCCAGTCGGTGACGAAGGTCTGTGAGTCCTGACCGTCCCAGTTCGTGTCGATCTTGGTGACGGCCGTCGACACGTCGGTGACGATCGTCATCAGCTCGCTCTTGAAGGTGTTGAACTTGTCGCCCGACGCGTCGATAGCTGCCGGGTCCATGCCCTTGGCGAGAAGTGCCATTGCTGATCTCCCTTGCTGAAGTGGTGGTTGGTGACGCGACGCTCAGTAGGCGCTGGAGGTGTTGACCTGCTCGGTGACCTGCTGGTCGATGGTCGTCTTCATGTTCTGCAGCAGGGTCTGGGCCTGGTTCAGCTCGTTCTTGTGGGTGTTCCACTCGTTCTGGAACTTCTTCTGGTCGTCGCCGTGCCAGTTCTGGGAGATGGCCGTGATCTCGGTGTCCACCTTCGCGACCAGCGCCTTGATCTTCTCCGCCTCGACCTGCAGCACGCTGCCCTGAGCCTTGACCTCTGTGTCGTTCATGCCAACCCAAGCCATGAGATGTCCTCCCTGTCAGGTGGGCCCGAGCGCTGTGCTGGACCCCGATCGTCTCCGGTTCTCGTCCGGATCGACTGCTGTGATGTCGCCGTCCCCCTGGTGGTTCCGGCGACAAGGAAAAAGTTACGTGGGTCCTGCGGGGATGTCGATGGGGAGCACTCCCCGTCGGGCTCCCCACCCTCCCTCCCGTATGCCGCGGGGTCGGCTCACGACGCAGAGGAGTCTCCAAAAGCACTGTGGCACAGTCAAATTGCCACCTGCACCAGCTCGAAGCGCCCCTTGTCGACGAAGAAGCCACGCCCCTCCGGGAGCTCGCTGCGGTTGAGGGCCGGCAGGTTCGCCCGGAAGACGGGGTGTCCCTCGTTGCCGTCCGGGTGCAGGGACAGACCGGACCGGGAGGTCTTGAGGACACCGGCGAGACCGAAGTTCGACCCGAAGAACTGGGCCTCGCCCTCCGCGATGACGAACTGGTCGTTGTCGAGGCACGCCTTGACCAGCGTCGTGAGGACGTTCTCGGCGGTCGATCCCCCGAGGTCGTCGACCCGCTCGATGACCAGGGCGATCGGGTGGGGCAGCCGGTCCTGGGTGATGGCGGCGGTGAGCTCCTGGGCGAGCCGGACCACGTCGTCGACCCCGGCCGCCACACTCGTCCAGACCCCCAGCCCGATGAGCTCGGACCGCTTGCGGGGGGTGAGGAGATAGAGGTCGGCCCTGCCGTTGAAGCGGTCGAGGGACATCGCCATCGTCGCGAGCGCCGTGGTCCGCCCGGACCCCGAGGGACCCACGATCATGAAGCAGCCGCGCGGCTCGAAGGTCTTCGGGCCGAGCGTCTCCGACGCGACCCCGATCACGGGGAGACCGTCGACGGCCGCGGGCAGCTCTGCGAGAGTAACGCGCTCGACCAGGCTCTCGATCGGTGGAGCCTCCGTGCCACCCGCCTTGCGGGTCGCCTCGGCGAAGGCGCGGACCGACGCGGCCTGGATCGAGACGTCGGACGACCCGCCGAGGACGGCGACCTGCAGCTCGTCCCCGTTGAAGAGCCCCCGACCGGCCGGACTCGCCATCGTCAGCACGTCGCCGGGGACCCCCAGGACGGCGTAGTCGTCGGCGGACGGCAGCCGCAGGACCACCCGCCGCTGGATGGCGGCGGCGAGCGACTGCGGCATACCGGATCGTTGGTCGACCGAGATGATGAAGTGGACGCCGACCGGGCGTCCGTCCCCCGCCAGGGCGTTGACCATGTCGAGGTACTGCAGCCGACCACCGACCTCGTAGGCCTGCCGGAAGGCGGTCATGCCGTCGAGCAGGACGAGGATGCGGGGCTCGTCGGGCTGCCCGGCCAGCCGACGGTACTCGGTGATCGTCGAGGAGCTCACCTTCGAGTAGCGCACGGCGCGCTCGTCGATGACGCCGCGCAGGTAGCGCAGCAGCCGGACGACGCGCTCGTGGTCGCCGCCCGGGACGATGCTCCCGACGTAGGGGAGCTCCTCGAGCATGGCGAGACCCCGGTTGCCGAAGTCGAGGCCGTAGACCTGGCACGGGCCGCCACGGACGGTGAAGCCGGCGGCGATCGCGATGGTCCGCAGCAGGACCGACTTGCCCGAGCCCGACGCACCGTAGACGGCGATGTTGCCCTCGGAGTCGGGGTGGAACGAGATCGGCGGCTGCTCCTGGTCGTGCGGATGGTCGGCGATGCCGAAGACGAGTTCGTTGTCGCGGCGGGCCGTCGGCACCGCGACGAGGTCGTAGACCTCCTGCAGCTCCGGCTGCCACGGCTTGCGGGCCTGCGGGATCTCGGCCGTCGCGGACGCCTCGCGGATCGTCGTCACCAGCCGCTGGATGTCGGTGGGGCCGGGGTCGGCGCCCTCCGTCCCGTCCTGCGGGTCGGGCAGCTGCCACTCCTTCTCGCCGCCGAAAGCCAGTGTGGCGACAGTGAGCTCAGCCGGCGGTGGGGTGTCGGAGGTCCAGCCCCCGGCATACGCGGTCTGGAAGGGGGTCAGCCGGCCGGGACCGCTCTTCACCATCGCCCGGCCGGGCAGCCCGGGGTCGAAGAAGGCGGCGGCGCTCGACCCGAGGACGTCATCGCTGTCGGCCTCGTCGGCCATCCGCAGCGCCAGGCGCAGGTTGGTGTTGGCGCGCAGGTTGTCCTTGATGACGCCGGCCGGTCGCTGGGTCGCGAGGATGAGGTGCAGCCCGAGCGACCGGCCGCGCTGGGCGACGTTGACGACGCCGTCGACGAACTCCGGCACCTCGTTGACGAGGGCGGCGAACTCGTCGACCACGATGATGAGGCTCGGGGGCGCGTCGACCTCGCCGCGGCGCTCGAGCTCGATGAGGTCCTTGGCCTTGTGCCGCGCGAGCAGGTGCTCCCGGTAACGGAGCTCGGCCGAGAGCGACTCCAGGGCCCGGCGCACGAGGTGGGGCGACAGGTCGGTCACGAGCCCGACGGTGTGCGGCAGCCGGACGCAGTCACGGAACGCCGAGCCACCCTTGTAGTCGACGAGGAGGAAGGTCACCCGCTGCGGTGAGTGGGCCGCCGCGATGCCGAGGATCCAGGCCTGGAGCAGCTCCGACTTCCCGGCGCCGGTGGTGCCACCGACGAGGGCGTGGGGTCCGTCGGCGCGCAGGTCGACGGTCAGCGTCCCCTGGCCCGACTGGCCGACGACGGCCCGCAGGTTGCCGGGCTTGCGCGAGGGGACGGCCGGGGCGAAGGGACCGGTGAGGATCGACCGGCTCTCCTTCCACCGCTCGATCTGGGCGGTTGCCGAGCTCATCAGCTCGGTGCCCGTGAGGGCCACGAGGGAGACCGCCCGCGGCAGGTCGCTGACGTCGTCGGCGGCGACGCCGGAGTCGACCACGGGGGACAGTCGTCGGGCGGCGTTCAGCGCCTCGAGCGCGGAGACCTCGTCGGCGAAGACCGGCGCGACGGCCGTGCCCTCGTGGACGTAGCCGACGAGGGTGTCCGCGACGAGCCCACCCTGCCTCGTCACGAGGAACGTACGGCACGAGGCGGGGAGCATCGCCTGCCGCTCGGCCACCCACACGACGACGATGCCGGCCCGATGACCACGCTCGGCGAGATCGACCAGGCGACTGCGGGCGATGGGGGCGTCACCCTCGACCACGACCATGACGTAGGGCTCCTCGCGCCCCCCCTCCTCGTCCTTGGCCCCGACGAGGCTCTCGACGAGGTCCTCGAGCTCGTCCGCGAGCGCGGCGCAGGCCGGCGCGGTGCTGGCCGTCGCCCGGGCGGTGAACGGGCTGTGGGGGGAGGAGGTGTGCGGCAGCCACTTGAGGAAGTCCCAGTCCGGCGCCGTCCGGGTCGAGGCGAAGGCGAGGACGATGAGCTCCGCCGGCGAGTGCAGCCCCGCGGCCTGCAGGACGAGCGACCGCGCGGCGGCCACCGCGGTCTCCCGCGGACCGCACACGCCGATCGCACCGACCTTCAGCGGCTCGGCCACGACGGGTACCCCGTCGAGCATCTCGACCCCGGTCATCGTCCTCGAGACCTCGAGCCAGGCCTCGGCCCTGGACCGGCCGACCCGGGGGAGCTCGACGGTGGACCGCGACGGCCGGGTGCCGGTGCCGAAACGCAGCTCGAGGAAGCCCGGGTCACCGGGCCTGCGGGTCCAGAGCAGCTCGGCCCTACTGTCCATGGCCATGAGCACCTCCATCCCGGACGGGTGCTCGTGGAGCCGACCGGTGCGTTCGCGGTCGTGCTCGGCGTGGATCTCGCTGACGAGCAGCTCGAGGTCCTCGCGGAAGTCGGTCATCTCCCGCTCGAACTCCTTCTTGGCCTGGCGACGGCTCTCGAAGGTCTGGCCGGCGATCATCATCGGCATCATCGCGAGGAAGAGCAGCGAGAGCGCGTTCTTGGTCGCGACGTAGAGGACCACCGCCATGATGATCGGGATGATCAGCGAGACGACCGGGAACGGTTGTGGCCGTGGGCGTTCCGGGAGGTCGGGCACCACGTAGGGCTTCCCCGCATGGATCGGGGCGAGGCGGGGCGAGCGGGAGAAGCTGACGACCCCACCGTCGGTGCCGATCACCCCGACGCCGGGAGGCGGTCCCGTCGCCGCCCCGCCGAGCAGGTGGACCTCGAGCTCGGTGTCGCCCAGCCCGATGGTGTCGCCGGACTTCAGCTGGGCCCGCGTCACCTGCTGGCCCTCGGCGGTGATCCCGTTGGCCGAGCCGAGGTCGACGACCTCGGCGACGTCGGTGAGGATGAGCTTGAGGTGCCGGCGCGAGACCGAACCGTCGGCGAGGGTGACCTCGCACCCGCGCCCGCGACCGATGTATGCCGTCCCGCGCGGCAGCGGGATCTCGCGCCCGGCGTCCGGCCCGGCGGTGATGACGACCATCGCCACGGCGCGGCCCGCCTCGACGAACGAGCCGCCCGCCCGCACCAGGGTGACGGTGTCGCCCGAGAAGAGGCCGCTCTCGGCGACCGTGGTGCGCGGGTCGAGGGTCTGTCGCTCGCCGTCGACGAGGGCGAGGGTCATCTCCTGGCCGTTCGACAGCGAGGGCGAGCGCGCCGGGTCGGCGTGGTCGAGGTGCCAGGCCAGGTCGCCGACGGTGGCGTTGGCGTCGGTCGTGGCGACGAGGTCGACGACCGAGCTGCCGGACTGGAGAGCGAACTTCAGCCTCATGGGCGGGCTCCTGATCGTGCTGGTGCTGGTGCTGGTGGGCTGGGGGGCGGGCCGGACGACCTGCTGGGGGGCGGGCCGGACGACCTGCTGGGGGGCGGGCCGGACGACCTGCTGGGGGGCGGGCCGGACGACCTGCTGGGGGGCGGG
>NZ_JANXRJ010000295.1 GCF_025353065.1 Lapillicoccus sp. | reverse complement strand
GTGATGACGGGCGTCAACCCCGATGACGCAGCGTCAACCCCACCGAGTTGGCGCGCCCGCCACCTCAGGGGACGAGGACGGTCTTGATCGACCGGCGCTCGTCCATCGCGCGGTAGCCGTCAGCGACGGAGTCCAGGGGGATCGTCAGGTCGAAGACGGCGCCGGCGTCGTAGGTCCCGGCCAGCACGCGGGTGAGTAGGTCGGGCAGGTAGCGCCGTGCGGGGGCGACGCCGAAGCTCAGGGTGAGGTGCTGCCGGAACGGGGTGAAGATCCCGAGCTGGGGGCTGGTGTGGGGCACCCCGACGGCCCCGACCCGGCCGCCGACCCGAGCCATGCCCAGCGACATCTCCCAGGACTCCGGCGTGCCCACGGCCTCGACGACGTGACGGACACCGAGACCGCCGGTCAGCTCGAGCACCTTGGCCACGCCCTCCTCGCCGCGCTCGGCGACGACATCGGTCGCACCGAAGCGGCGGCCGAGCTCGGCCCGGTCGGTATGCCGGCTCATCAGGATGACGCGCTCGGCACCGAGCACCGTGGTGGCGCCGAGCACCGCGGAGAGGCCGACGGCGCCGTCACCGACGACGGCCACGGTCGACCCCTGCGTCACGCCGGCGAGGACTGCCCCGTGCAGGCCGGTTGCGGCGACGTCGGTCAGAGCGAGCAGCCCTGTCAACAGGGCCGGGTCGGTGCCCTCGAGACCGCCGGGGACGGCAACGAGCGTCCCGTCGCCCTCCGGGACACGGACCGCCTCGCCCTGCCCGCCGTCGGTGCCTGGCGCCCCGAAGGTGCCGCCGTGCTCGCACCGGGTCTGGATGCCGTCGAGGCAGGCCGGGCAGGTGTTGTCGGACCACTGGAAGGGGGCCACGACGAGGTCGCCCACGCTGAGGGTCGTGACGTCCGCGCCCACGGCCTCGATGACCCCGATGAACTCGTGCCCGAGCCTCGAGCGGCAACGCGGGTGATCACCCCGCGGTAGGACCACAGGTCGGAGCCGCAGATGCAGGATCGGACCACGCGCACGAGCGCGTCGCCATGCTGCTGGATGCTGGCGTCGGTGACGTCCTGGATCTCGACGTGACCGGCGGACTGGTAGACGGCGGCGCGCACGGGGTTCCTTTCGGGTGGGGGAGTCAGGCCGGAAGTCTGGCGGCGAACGCCGCCAGCTCGTCGAGGTTGGCGACTTCGCAGGTGCGGCGTCCCTCTTCGATGTCGTGGACGATCTCGACGATGCGGTCGAAGATCGGGCCCGAGATGTCCTTGTGGACCTCGTCGACCTCGGTCTTGCGGCGGCGCACCATCAGGTCGCGGTAGATACCGCTGTGCGTCTTGGCGCTCCGGCGGTTGAAGGCCGCCAGGCGGTCCAGGGACCCCTCGAGGTCGTCGGGCACGAAGCCGTCGAAGGACTCGACCCGCACGGGTGCCTGGGCCAGCACCTCCCGCGCGAGCGCGACCATGAGAGAGCGGTACTCGGCCCTGTCTAGGGTCTGGGCGATGGGCAGGTCGGAGACCGCGCCGGCCCACAGCATCGCGCCGTAGGCCTCCTTGCCCCAGAGGTAGCCGAGCACGTTGTCGGTCGCCTCGGCATACGGGAGGGCGTCGGCGAGGGCCTGCACGCGCGGAGTGATGTCGCCGCCTGCGAGCTCGCCCACCCGGAACGTGGCGACGTTGCCCTGCATCACGACGCCGGGTCCCATGACGTCGGCGCCGATGTTGACGAAGCTCGAGAGCACCCGGTCGGCCCCGACAGCAGCAACGAGCACGTCGGCCGTCAGACCGTTCTGCACGGTGAGCACGTCGCCGTCGGCCGTGAGGCGGTCGACGAGCAGCGCGGCCGCCGATGCGGTGTGCAGGCTCTTCACCGCGACGAGTGCGTGCTCGATGGTGTCCGGCAGTTGCGCCGGGGTGAGCACGGGGACGGCGACGGTGAAGGAGTTGACCGGTCCCTCGATCCGCAGCCCGTGCTCGCGGATCGCCGCGACGTGCGCCTCGTCCGCGTCGCAGAGCGTGACGTCGTGCCCGTCGCGGGCCATCAGCGCCCCGAGGGTCCCGCCGATCGCTCCGGCGCCGATGACGGTGATCTTCACGAATTCCTCCTGGGGGCAACGGTGCTGGCGGTCCAGCGTTCGACGATCTCGGCGAGCACGGTCAGGGGCACGGCGCCGTGGCCGAGCAGCGCGGCGTGGAAGTCGATGACCGAGAAGCGGGTCCCGAGCTGCTGCTCGGCCCCGGCGCGCAGTCGGACGATCTCGCGGCGGCCGATGAGGTAGGCGAGGGCCTGGCCCGGCCACGCGATATAGCGGTCGACCTCGCTCGTGACGTGCTCCCGCGTCGTGGCCGTGTGGTCGAACATGAAGTCGATGGCCTTATCCCGGGTCCAGCCGAGGTGGTGCAGTCCGGTGTCGACGACGAGCCGGCACGCCCGCAGGGCGCGGAACGACAGCATCCCGAGGCGCGAGAGGTCGTCGCTGTAGAGCCCCATCTCGTCGGCGAGCTGCTCGGAGTAGAGGCCCCAGCCCTCGTTGAAGCTGCAGGCCTCGACGTCGAGGTGACGGCGGTAGCGGGGGATGTCGAGCAGCTGGGCCGTCGCGAGCTGCAGGTGGTGTCCGGGCACCGACTCGTGGAAGGACAGCGCCTCGTACTCGTAGCGGTAGTGGCTGGTGGGGTCGGCAGCCAGAACGCAGTATGCGCCGGGTCGGCTGCCGTCGACGGCGGGTGGGCGGTAGTAGCCGAGGGCGCTGTTGCCGGCGTCGATCGGGTTGATCTGCTCGATGACGCACTCAGGGATGGCGGTCGCCGGGAACCAGTCGCCGCGCACGGCTTCGGCCCGTGCGAGCGCGCCACGGGCGACGGCGACGATCTCGTCGGTCGTCTCGAAACGGAGAGAGCGGTCCCCCCGCATCCGGGCGGCGATCCGCGACACGTCCTCCTCGCCGAGGGCTCGTCGGCCGATCGCGCTCCACTCCGCCCGCATCTGCTCGAGCTCGTCGAGGCCGAGGCGGTGGATCTCGTCGGCGGTGAGATCGGTCGTCGTATGCCGGCGCACCGCCGCCTGGTAGCCCTCGGCGCCACCGGGGACCGCGTGGATGCCGACCCGGTCGCCGACGCGGCCGACCGGAAGCAGCTCCGCGGTGAGGCGAGCCGCGAGGTCGGCCATGGCGGGTCGCACCTCGCGCTCGACGAGGGCCGTGGCGCGGGACAGCGTCTCCGCGTCCCCCGACGCGCGGGCGGGGCCGAGGAGGACGTCGTCCGCGACCGCGAGCGCGAGATAGCCCTCGAGCTGTTGCACCGACCGCAGGACCCCGAGCCGGGTGGGCACGCGCCCGCGGGAGGCCTCCATGGCATACCGCTCACCGAGTGCGGTGAAGTAGCCGCCGAGCCCGGACAGGCGCTCGAGGTAGCGCCCGCGGCTCTCGTCGTCACCGGTCGTCATCGCCGGCACCGCCTGGAAGACGAGACCCTGCCGGCTGACGTAGCCGTTGGGGGAGGCGTTGGTGGCCCAGAGCGCGTGCCGGGCGTCGTCGCCGGCCCCGCGCACCAGGGACGTCATCACACCGTGGTCGACGAGCTCGGCCTCGGTGGCGCCCGAGAGGTCGAGCCGCGCGACCTCGCGACCGATGGCGTCGAGGTCGGCGGCAGCCTGCTCACTCGCCGCGAGGCGGGGGTCGCCCGCGAGGTGGTCGACGTCGGAGATGCCGAGGAGGGTGGCGTTGTAGGGGTCGTAGCGGTGCTGGACGTCGAAGTATCTCTCGCCGAGGCCGGTAAGGGTCTGTGAGAGAGCGGAACTGGTCGTTGGCGTCATCTGCTGTCTCGCTCAGAAGAGCGAGTGTCCTCCGTCGATCGAGAGTGTCTGGCCGGTGACCCAACCGGCGTCCGGGACCACGAAGAACTCCACGCCGCGCGCGATGTCCTCGGGCGTGCCGGTCCTCCGCACGGCGATGCCGGCGACGAGGGCCTGCTGACCGACCTCGCCGTAGGACTCCCACTGGGCCCGCGTCGTGGGATTGGACAGGACGAACCCCGGGGCGATGCAGTTGACGGTGATGCCGTGGGGACCGAGCTCGTGGGCCAGCTGTCGGGTGAAGCCGATCTGCGCCGCCTTGGCCGTCGCGTAGGCCTGGATGCCAGTGAGGCTGACGCTGCGGCCGGCCCCGGAGGAGATGATCACGATCCGCCCCCAGCCCCGCGGCTTCATCGTGCGGACCGCCGCCCGGGTGCAGTTGCGGGTGGTCGTGAGGTTCGCCGCGAGAACCGCATCCCAGGCCGCGTCGTCGAGCTCGTCGAGCGGCACGTGGGTCTGCCCGACGACGCCGCCGGCGTTGTTGACCAGGACGTCGACGTCGCCGACGGACGCGAAGAACGCCTCGGTCGCGCGGGTGTCGCTCAGGTCGACCTCGTCACGGTCGACCCGGTGCACGGTCGCCCCCGCCAGCTCGAGGCGGTCCGCGATGGCCGCCCCGATGCCCTGCGCCGTGCCGGTGACGACGGCCACCCGGGCGCCGAGGGGGCTCATGCCCCCCCTCGCAGGTCGGGCCCGTGGGTGGCTGCGGCCGGGTTCAGCTCGGAGAGCGCGGTCGCGCGGTAGGCCCGGGCGATCTGGACGGTCTGCTCCCACTCCTTCATGCGCGCCAGCCCGTCACCGTCCGAGGCGGCGAGGACGGCCTCGACGAGGGTCTCGAGCAGGGCCAGGAGACCGATGAAGGAGTCGAAGGGGATGCCGTCGACGGGCACCGGCAGGACGATGTCGGCGCTCTCGGCTGCGGGGGAGAGCCCTTGGTCGGTGATGACGATCACCGTCGCTCCTCGCTGCTTCGCGATGTCCGCCGCCTGCTTCGCGGTCAGCTCGTAACGGCGGAAGTCGATGATGATCGCCACGGTGCCGCTCGTGAGCCCCAGCAGCCGCCCGATGTCGTGGCCGAGTGGCTCAGCCACGAAGATGACGTGCGGGATCGCCTGGTCGAGCTGGGTGGCGAACAGCATCGCGAGGTAGCGGCTGAAGTAGCCCCCGCAGACGGCCACCTGCTTCGGACGCGCGGCGAGGAGCCCTACGGCGTGGTCGAACTCGCTCGGTGGGATGCTCGAGGCGAGCGCCCCCACGAGCCCGATCTTGCCGGCCACGGCTGCGGTGAAGGAGCCCGTCTCCTCGTGCTCGCGTACCCCTCGCTCGGTGCGGCTCACCGGGCTGCTCATGTGGTGCGTGATCTCCTCGCGCAGCCGCCGCTGGAAGTCGGGATAGCTGCCGATGCCGAGCCGGGCGACGAGCCGCAGGACGGTGGGGGTGCTCGTGCCCGCCTCCTTCGCGAGAGCGGCCGCGCTCTGCAGTCCCGAGCTGGGGTAGGTCGACAGCAGGGCCCGCGCGACCTTCTTCTCGGCCGGGCTGAGCTCGCCCATCCGGGCGAAGATCTGGTCGTCGATCGCCATCTCGGGCCGTGCTCCTCGCTTCGTGGTGTCGATGTCGGATTTGGTCGGGTCGTCGTGTCAGGTCAGCAGGACCAGCCGGCCGTCCTGCTCGAAGGCCGCGAACATCGTGGGGGAGTTGTGGGCCACGACGACCCGCCCGTCCGCGGAGACGGCGACGAGCCCGCCGCTGGCGCCTCGCGCCGTGAGCTCCTCCGCGATGGTCGAGGTCACGGCCTGCGCCACGTCGCAGTTGAGGTAGCGGACCCGGGCGGCGATGTCGTGCGACACGACGCCGCGGATGAAGGCCTCCCCCTCACCGGTGCACGACACGGCGACCGAGTCGTCCCGGGCGTAGGTCCCCGCGCCGACCAGCGGCGTGTCCCCGATCCGCCCGCCCGCCTGGCCGGCCATCCCCCCGGTCGAGGTCGCCGCGGCGACGTGGCCGAGGGCGTCACGGGCGACGGCCCCGACCGTCCCGTGTCGGGGGCCGGTGAGCCGCAGCGACCGGATGCGGCCGAGCTGGGCGACCCGTGCCTCGGTGACGAAGTACTCCTGGTCGGCGGTCTGCAGGCCCCAGCCGGCGACGAGCTCGGCGCTCGGAGCGACGAGGAAGACGTGGGGGCCTTCCTCGAGGACGCTCCGGGCGGCGAGGACGGGGTTGCGCGCGTGGCGTGAGGCGGCGACGGCGCCGGCTGCTCCGCTACCGTCCATGACGGCCGCGTCGTGCTCGGCCACGCCGTCGATGGTGAGTGCGGCGCCACGGCCGGCGTTGAACAGTGGGTCGTCCTCCAGCCGGGCAACGCACGCGCACACCGCATCGAGCGCGCTGCCACCCTCTTCGAGTACCGCCTTCCCCGCCCTGTATGCCGCGGCCAGGCCGGCCTCGAACGCCTCGCGCAGCTCCGCCCCGAGCTCTTCGATGCGCCCACCCGCCCCTCCGTGGAGCGCCAGCGCGACGGGACCCCGTGGAGGGAGGTCCCAGAGACGGGTGGTGCCGGGCGGTGCGACCGACTCCTCGGCGTGAGGCACTCAGCGCCCTCCGGCCTGGCGGGTGATGTAGGTGACCGCGACGAATGAGCGGTAGACCTCCAGCAGGTCGTCCCCGGAGATCCGCACGCTGCGCTGGCCGGTCCGGTCGACGCCCCGGGCCCAGGTCGCGATGTCGGCCATGTCGGCGGTCGCGAGCTCGAGGTCGAGGACCCCGGGACGGGTGATCCCCGGGAGCCCGACCGACCCGGCCGCAACCCGGGCCATCGCGTCCTCCGCTCCGGCCCGGATGAGGCGGCAGGACTCGGTCGGGTGGAGGCTGTGGGCGCTCCCCCTGGTGATCGACTCCTTGGTGACGACGTGGGCGGCGCCGGGCGCGAAGGGCTCGGTCTCCTCCCACGTCACGACGTCGCCGGTGACGAAGGCGATCGGCACCCGGTGGTGCTCAGCGACGAGGGCGTTGATGCCGCTCTCGCCGACGTCGATGCCACCCACCTGCGCCCGGGTGAAGACCTCGGGGTTGTAGGTGTGCGACAAGGTCGACGGTTTTCCCGAGATCGAGCCGTGGTAGCCGACGAGGAAGACGGCGTCGAACGACGCGTCGAGCCCCTGCATCATGTACATCGGCTTGTGGCCGCCGGAGATGTAGTGGGCCTCGCCCACGATCCTGCGGGGGTCGAGGTTGGCCATCCGGCTGTGCGAGTCGTTGAGCACGACCTGCGTCGCGCCGCCGGCGATCGCGCCCTCGATCGCTGCGTTGACCTCGTCCTGGAGGAGCGCGCAGCCGAGAGCGTAGGAGGCGCTGCCCGGTCGGCACTGGTCCCAGTCGACGACGCCGGCGACGCCCTCCATGTCCAACGACATCCAGACCTTCATGCCGACGTGCTCCTGTCCTTCGTGGTGGTGACGGTGGTGGTGACGGTGGTGGTGGTGGCGACCCGCTCGAGGTCCGCCGTTGTGGGAGAGCCGAACTCGAGCGAGCGACGAGGGTCGGGGGCGGCGTCGAAGGCGTCGAGGTCACTGGCGTGCAGGCACGCGGACCGGTGCTCGCGGGCCACGTCGGCGAGCGCCGGGTCGGTCGTGCGGCAGGCGTCGGTGGCGTAGGGGCAGCGCGGGTGGAAGCGGCATCCGGCGGGGACGTCGAAGGGGCTGGGCGGTTCCCCCTCGAGGACGAACTCCTCGTTGATGCTGCCGACGCTCATCCGCGGGATCGAGTCGATCAGCGCCCGGGTGTAGGGGTGCCGGGGGTTGGCGAAGAGCTCGGCCGTCTCGGCCACCTCGACGATGCGGCCGAGATACATGACGGCGACCCGGTGGCTCAGGTGCTGCACGACCGCCAGGTTGTGGGCGACGAACAGGATGCTGAGGCCGAGCTCGCGCTGCAGGGACGCGAAGAGCTCGAGGATCGTGGCCTGCACCGAGACGTCGAGGGCCGAGACGGGTTCGTCGGCGATCAGGACGTCGGGACGGACGGCCAGGGCTCGGGCGATGGCGAGCCGTTGCCGCTGCCCACCGGAGAACTGGCTGGGATAGGCCTCGAGCGCGTCCTCCTCCAACCCCACGAGGTTGAGCAGCCGCACGCTCTCGGCCCGGACGTCGCGGCGGGGCACGACCCTGTGGAGGAGGAGCAGCTCACGCAGCATGGAGCCGACCGAGATCCGGGGGTTGAGTGAGGAGTAGGGGTCCTGGAAAACCATCTGGATCCGGCGCCGCTGGTCACGGTCGCGGTGGGCCGGCATCGGGTGCCCGTCGTGGTGCACGCTGCCCGAGGTCGCGGTCTGGCCACCGACGAGGATCTTCGCGAGGGTCGACTTGCCGGATCCCGACTCCCCGACGAGGGCGAGGATCTCGCCCCGGCGCAGCTCGAGATCGACGCCGTCGAGTGCGCGCAGCTGGCCGTCGCGCGCGCCTCCGCGCGTGAGTCTCGAGATGACCGGTGAGTGCAGGGCGTACACCTTCGTGAGGTCGGCGACCCGCAGCACGTCGGTCGAGTCCTGCGTGGCGTCCTGCCGGGCCGCGGTCATGCCGGCACCCCGGCGAAGATCCGCTCCGACTCGAAGCACGCGGTGTCGTGACCAGGGGTGATCTCCTCCCGCGGCGGGACCGCGGTCCGGCAGCGCTCGACAGCGAAGGGGCATCGGGGTGCGAACGCACAGCCTACCGGCCGGCCGGTCACGCTGGGCGGGAAGCCGGCGATCGGGATCAGCTGCCGCTCCGGCTGGTCGAAGTCGGGCGCCGAGTCGAGCAACCCTCTCGTATAGGGGTGCCGAGGGTTGCTGAGCACCTCGACGACTGAGCCGGACTCGGCGATGCGCCCGGAGTACATCACCGCCATGCTCGTGCAGGTCTGGTTGACGACCGCGAGGTCGTGGGTCACGAAGGCGAGAGCGGTGCCGGTGTCGGCGCAGAGGTCCTCGAGCACCCTGAGCACCTGGTGCTGCACGGTGACGTCGAGGGCCGTCGTCGGCTCGTCGCACAGCAGCAGGCGCGGGCTGCAGGAGACCGCCATGGCGATCATGATCCGCTGGCGCAGGCCGCCCGAGAGCTCGTGGGCGTAGGCGCGCGAGCGGCGCTCGGGGTCGGGTATGCCGGTCTTCGCCATCATCTCGACGGCGAGGGAGTGCGCGGTCCGCTTCGACAGCCCGAGGTGCCGCCGCGGACCCTCGGCGATCTGGTCGCCGACGCGCACGACCGGGTTCAGCGCGGTCATCGGCTCCTGGAAGATCATCGCGATCTCCGGACCCATGAGCCGTCGCCGCTCGGCGCCGGGCATGCCGACGAGCTCGCGGCCGTCGTAGAGGATGCTGCCGGAGAGCACCTCGACGCCCTTCGGAAGGAGGTCGGCGACGGCGCGCAGGGTGAGCGACTTGCCCGATCCGGACTCGCCGACGACGCCGAAGCGCTGGCCGGCGGCGATGTCGAAGGAGACGTCGTCGACGATGACGGTGTCGTCGCCCCGACGGCGGCGGATGCCGATGCGCAGGTCGGTGACGCGCAGGAGGGACAGCGCGGTGGAGGCCGCGGTGCCGGCTGCCGAGGACGTGCGCACGGTCACTTCCGCCTCTCGGGGCTGAGCAGGTCGGACAGGCCGTCGCCGAGCCACGAGAGCCCGAGGCTGGTCACGACGACGGCGAGGCCGGGAATGGTCGCCTGCTGCCACTGCGTGGTGATGAACTCCTGGCCGTCGCTGATGATGCTGCCCCACTCTGCGGTGGGCGGCGCGATGCCCAGGCCGAGGTAGCCCAGCGTCACGATGGCCATGATGTCCATGACGATGTCGCTCATGCCGTAGATGATCGCCTGCGACAGGACGTTGGGACCGATGTGGCGCACCAGGATTCGCGCGTGCGACAGTCCGCCGAGACGGGCGGCGACGACGTAGTCCTGCTCCTTGGCGACGAGCACCTCCCCGCGCACGATCTTGGCGTAGGACACCCACGAGACCGCCGCGATGGCGATGTAGATGCTCGCCTCACCCGATCCGAGGACGAAGACGAGCACGATGACCATGACGTAGAACGGGAAGGCGAAGAAGACGTCGACGATGCGCATGAGCACCGTGTCGAGCCAGCCGCCGAAGTAGCCGGCGACGCCGCCGACGACGGTCCCGATGACGAAGGGGATGAGCACGGCGATGAAGCCCACGCGCAGGTCGACGCGGGCGCCCCACAGGAGCCGGCTGAGGACGTCCCGGCCGAACTTGTCGGTGCCCAGCAGGTGCGTGGACGAGGGCGGGGCGAGGGCGTTGACGAGGTCCTGCTTGATGGGGTCGTAGGGCGACAGGACAGGAGCGAGCAGGGCGGCCAGGACGAGGAGCCCGACGATGACGATGCCGGCGACGAGTGACCCGTTGCGGTACCAGGGCTTGAGCGAGCGGGAGCCGGCCGTGCTTCGGCGGGCGCGGCGAGCGGCATACAGGGTGGTGACTGTGGTCATGCGCTGGACGCCCGTCCGAGGTCGACCCGGGGGTCGAGGATCGTGTAGATGACGTCGGTGAGGATCCCGACGACGACGACGAAGAGGGCGACGAAGAGCGTGACGCCCTGCACGGTGGGGAAGTCGCGCGTGAAGATCGAGTTGATCATCAACGACCCGAGGCCGGGGAGGGCGAAGACCCGTTCGATCACGAGGGAGCCGCCGACGAGGTAGCCGAGGTTGACCCCGATCACCGAGACGGTCGGGATGGCGGCGTTGCGCAGGACGTGACCCGTCAGCAGCGAGACGCCGGACGCACCCTTCGACTTGGCGGTGCCGACGTAGTCGGACTCCAGGACGGTGATCATCGAGGAGCGCAGGCTGCGGATGATGGTGGGAGACATGGCGATCGCGAGGGTGAGGGAGGGGAGGAAGAGGAAGTAGAGGTGCTCGCCGGCCGTCTCGCCGTAGCCGCCCACGGGAAACGTCCGCAGCCCGACGGCGAGCAGCAGGATGAGCATGATGCCCACCCAGAACTGCGGCATGCCCTGACCGAGGAGCGTGAAGGCTCGCACCCCGAGGTCCCGGCCACCGCCCGGCCGGAACGAGGCGAGGGCCGAGAGGGGGATGCTGATCGCGAGGGAGAGCACGAGCGCGTAGGCGAGCAGGGTCAGGGTCACGGGGATCGCGCCCAGCACGAGGCCCGTCACGGGGGACTGGTAGGTGAGGCTGGTCCCGAGGTTGCCCTGGCCCAGCTGCTTGAGGAACAAGAGGTACTGCTCCCACAGCGGCTTGTTGAGCCCGAGCTGCTCGGTCAGCGCGGCGACGCTCTCGGGGGTCGCTCGCTGACCGAGCAGGGCGAGTGCGGCGTTGCCCGGCAGGAGGTGCGCGAGGAAGAAGACGAGGAGCGTCACCCCGAACGCCACCGGGACGGACTGGAGGAGGCGTCCGGGGACGAAGCTCAGTCGGTGGAGCACGGCTACTTCGTCTTGTAGACGTCTTGCAGCGGGTAGGTGCCGAGGGGCGTCACCGTGAACCCCTCGACCTTGTCGGTCGTGGCGTAGACGTAGGGCGAGTAGTAGAGGTAGGCGAGGAAGGCGTCCTGGCTGACCTGCTTCTGCAGCTGGGAGTAGAGGTCCTGGCGCTTCGTCGGGTCGTTGACCTTCTGCGCCTGCTTGTTGATGGCGATGACGTCCTGGTTGTTGTAGTAGGTGAACGCCGAGTGCGAGCCGCCGGTCGGGTCGACGGCGAAGGACGTCCACTCGTCGGGATCGGGGATGTCCATCGTCCAGGCCGAGGTCGTCATGTCGAAGTCCGAGGCCAGGCGGGCCTGCTTGTTCGCCGTCGGGTCCAGCGGCTTGATGGTCATCGTGATCCCGATCGCCGACAGCTCGGACTGCATGATCTGGGCGACGGAGGCCTGGTTCGGGTTGCCCGAGGGGATCAGGAGCGATGTCGTGAAGCCGTTCGGCTTGCTGGACTTCGCCAGCTCGGCCTTGGCGCCCGCGACGTCGAGCTTGGCGCCCCCGGCGGCCTTGTCGAAGTAGGGAGTGCCGGGGCTCAGCAGCGAGTAGGCGGGTTGGCCGTTGCCGAAGAGGACCGCCTTGACCAGGGCGTCGCGGTCGATGACCATCGAGACCGCCCGGCGCACGTGGACGTCGTCGAAGGGGGCGCGCTTCTGGTTGAAGGCGATGTAGTCGATCTGCGTCGAGGGGTAGGTCACTGCCTTGACGCCCGAGGCGCTCTTGAGCGAGGCGAGGCTCGACCAGTCGGGGGTGTCGTCGATGTCGACCTGACCACCCTGGACCTGCAGCTTGCGCGTGCTCGCGTCGGCGACGACGGTCCAGGTCACCCCGTCGAGGTGGGGCTTGCCCGCCTGCCAGTACGTCGGGTTGGCCTTGACCGACACGGACTGACCCTTCTTCCAGCCGCCCCAGACGAAGGGACCGGTCCCGACCGGCGCGTCGTAGAACTGCGCGGAGGTCTTGCCGCCGTAGTTGTTCGGGACGATGCCGTTGGCGAAGAGCGCGAGATCGGCGATGAGCGGGGCCCAGGCGTACTTCAGCGTGACCGTGACCGTCTTGGGGGTGGTCGCGGCCACCGACGCGATGGCGGAGTTGATGAAGCCCCACCCGGTCTCGGCCGTCTTGGTGTTCTCGTCGATCGAGAACTTCACGTCGGCAGAGGTCATCGGGCTGCCGTTCGAGAAGGTGATGCCGTCCCGCAGGGTGATCGTGTAGGTCAGTCCGTCCGCCGAGGCCTGGTAGCCCGTGGCGAGCCAGGGCTCGACCTTCGTGCCGTCGGGGCTCGCGTGGAACAGCGGCTCCATGATCTGCTCCATCACGCGGATGGAGTTGTTGTCGAAGGTCGTCGTCTTGTCCATCGAGATGATGTCGGCCGACCGGGCCATGGTCAGGGTGCCGCCCTTGACCGGAGCGCCGGTCGCGCCCCCAGCCCCCCCGGCTGCGGTGCCACCGCCGCTGCAGCCGGCCAGTGCCAGCGCCGTCACGATCGCTGTTGCTGCTGCTCCCACACGTCTGCTCATCGGGTTACTCTCTCCGCGACGGCCAGGTCAGTGCGCCCTGGCTCCGTTTCATTAGTTACAGGGAGTCATATTGCCCGAGATTTGTTACGTTCGCATCACAAGGAGGTCACGCGTTTGCTCCCAGAGCGCGACGGCTTCTCCCGGAGCCGACCGGCCCGTGACGGGACCCCACCGCTCAGGTGGGGTCGGTCGCCCGATACACCCGGATCGAGGCGGCCGTCATCGTCACCGGCACCTCGAGGTCGATGTCGCTGGGCTCCTGCGGGCGGGGCCAGGCACTGTCCCAGAGCAGCGCGTATGCCGTGAGCCCCGGCGGCCGTGGCAGCGTCACCGCGGTGTCCTCCGTCCCACCGTGGTAGGTCACCAGCAGAGACGGCTCGCCGAGCCAGGCCCCGTCGAGGTACATCGACAGGGTCCGCGAGGCGGGGTCGCCCCAGGCCTGCCTGCTCATCGTCCGGCCGTCCCCGTCGTACCACGCAATGTCCTCGGACCCGTCGTCCGAGACCGCGCGGCCGGAGAAGAACGAGCGCTGCCGCAGCACGCGGTAGTCGCGCCGCAACCGGGTGAGGAAGCGCGACGTCTCGAGCAGGTCGGCCCGCCACGGCTCGAGCTCCCAGTCGAACCACGAGATCGAGTTGTCTTGGCAGTAGGGGTTGTTCGAGCCGTGCTGCGTGCGCCCGAACTCGTCGCCCGCGTTGATCATCGGCACGCCGGTGGAGGTGAGCAGGGTGCCGAGGAGGTTGCGCAGCGAGCGCCGACGGGCGTCCTCGATGCCCTCGTCGCCACTCGGTCCCTCGACGCCGTGGTTCCACGAGAGGTTGTGGTCGGAGCCGTCGCGGTTGCCCTCGCCGTTGGCCCCGTTGTGCTTGACGTCGTAGACGGTGAGGTCCCAGCCCGTGAAGCCGTCGTGGGCCGCGAAGAAGTTGATCGACGCGATGGGCCCACGGTCCCGGTGCCCGAAGAGGTCCTGCGAGCCGGCCAGGCGGGTGGCGAGGTCCTGGACGCCGTGCCCGTGCCGCGGGTCGCCGAGACCGAGGTCGGCCAGCCAGAAGGAGCGCAGCGCGTCGCGGTAGCGGTCGTTCCACTCGCTGAACGGCGGGGGGAACTGCCCTGTGCGCCAACCGTGCAGGCCGACGTCCCAGGGCTCCGCGATGTTCTTCACGCGCGACAGGACCGGGTCGGTGCGCAGGGCGACGAGGAACGGGTGGTTGATGTCGTAGTCGTCGTTCCGACCCCGGGCGAGGGCCACGGCGAGGTCGAAGCGGAAGCCGTCGACGTGACACTCCTGCACCCAGTAGCGCAAGGAGTCGAGGACCATCCGCGCGACGACGGGATGGCGCAGGTCGAGGGTGTTGCCGCAGCCCGTGACGTCGATGTCGCGACCGCGCTCGTCGAGCCGGTAGTAGGAGCGCGAGTCGAGGCCTCGCCAGCTGAGCGTCGCGCCGTCAGCACCCTGCTCGCAGGTGTGGTTGTAGACGACGTCGAGGATCACCTCGATGCCGGCGCGGTGGAGCAGCTTGACCATGCCCTTGAATTCGTCCATCGCGCCCTGCGGGTCCGAGGCCGCGGCATACGGGGCGTGGGGGGCGAAGAAGCCGATGGTGTTGTAGCCCCAGTGGTTGGTCAGTCCCCGCTGCACGAGCGCCGGTTCGCTCGTGAAGGCATGCACGGGCAACAGCTCGACCGCGGTGACCCCGAGCGCCGTGAGGTGGTCGATGGTCGCCTCGTGCGCCAGCCCGGCATACGTGCCGCGCAATTTCTCCGGGACCCCCGGCAGCTGCCGCGTGAGGTTGCGGACGTGGGTCTCGTAGACGACGGAGTCGGTGAGCGGGTGCTGGGGCGGCCGGTCGCCCTCCCAGTCGAAGCGGTCGTCGACGACGACACCCCGCGGCACGTATGCCGCGGAGTCCCGGTCGTCGGGCAGGCTCGGGTCGCCGACGAGCGTGCGCCCGACGCGGTGGCCGAAGACCTCGGGACGCCAGGTGACGTCGCCCTCGATGGCGCGCGCGTAGGGGTCGAGGAGCAGCTTCGCGGGGTTGTGCCGCTGGCCGTTCTCCGGGTGCCACGGCCCCGCGACCCGCAGGCCGTAGCGCTGCCCGGGTCCGACGCCCGGTAGGAACCCGAACCAGTGGCCGTGGGCGCGCTCCATGAGCGGGATGCGGGTCTCGCTCGCCCCGGTGGTGTCCCCGATGGCGAACAGGCAGACGTCCACGCTGTCAGCGTCGTCGGCGAAGACGCAGAACTCGGCGCCGCCCTCGACGAGCGTCATTCCGGTGGGAGGAGGTAGGTCCCGCAGCGGTCTCGGGGGCGGCGGGGGTCGCATGGCCCCAAGCGTAAGGGGCCGTTACGGTGGCCCCATGAGCGATCCCACGAGCCTTCCCAACTTCCCGCCGCCGGCGGACGAGCACCCCTTGCGCGGGCGTGTCCTGGACGCCCTCAAGGACCTGGGACTGGACCCCAACATCGATGCCGACGGCGACGTCGCCTTCACGGTCGGCGAGCCGGCGCAGCAGCTGTTCGTCCGCTGCCAGGACGGCGACTTCCCGATCATGCGGATCTTCGGGCAGTGGATGATCAGCGACCGGGTGCCGCCCGACCCGCTGCTCCGCCTCCAGCGCTGCAACGACTTCTCGCTGCAGCTCAACCTGGTCAAGGTCGGCATCGCGAACGACAACCTCATCGTCAGCGGCGAGCACGTCGTCCCGATGGGCGGCGACATCCCCATGCTCATCCAGATCACCGTGAACATCATCATGGAGGTCGTGCAGATGTGGCACACCTCGTTCCTCTCGCCCGAGGAGCAGCAGCAGCTGGCCGAGCAGGCCGGCAACGCAGGCAGCCCCGGCGACCCCGGCACCAACGGGAGCGGCGGGGCCGAGGGTGTCGGGGGCACCGACGGCACCGAGGGCCCGTTGTCGTCGTCGCCGGGAGACGACTACCAACCCCGCCACCGCCCGAGCGACGAGGTCTGATCATGGCTGACTTCGTGAGTCTCGAGGTCGAGGGCGGCATCGGCACCATCCGGCTCGACCGGCCACCGATGAACCCGCTGTCGGTGCAGGTGAGGAGGAGATCCGGGCGGCCGCCGCCGAGGCATCCGCCCGCGACGACGTCTCGGCCGTCATCGTCTACGGCGGCGAGAAGGTCTTCGCTGCCGGTGCGGACATCAAGGAGATGCAGGCCATATCCTACACCGACATGGTCGACCGGGGCGCGGCCCTGCAGAGCTCGTTGACCGCCGTCGCGCGGATCCCCAAGCCGACCGTCGCTGCCGTCACGGGCTATGCCCTCGGAGGTGGCTGCGAGCTCGCGCTCGCGTGCGACTTCCGGATCGCCGGCGAGAACGCCAAGCTCGGGCAGCCGGAGATCCTCCTGGGCATCATCCCGGGGGCCGGTGGGACACAACGGCTCTCGCGCCTCGTCGGACCGGCGAAAGCCAAGGAGATTATCTTCTCCGGTCGCTTCGTCGCGGCTGACGAGGCGCTCGCGATCGGTCTCGTCGACAAGGTGGTCCCCGCGGGCGACGTCTACACCGCGGCGAGGGAGTGGATGGGCCGCTTCGTCGACGGCCCGGCCTACGCCCTCCGCGCCGCCAAGGAGGCCATCGACCGCGGGCTCGAGGCCGACCTCGACACCGGTCTCGAGATCGAGCGGATGCTCTTCGCCGGTCTGTTCGCGACGCGTGACCGTGCGGCCGGGATGACCTCGTTCGTCGAGCAGGGGCCGGGCAAGGCGGTCTTCGAGGGCAAGTGAGCGACGACAGCGACGCTTTCGGCGTCGCCGACATCCAGGTCGACGCCCTGAGCGGACCGGATGCCGACGACGTCCAGGACGCTGTCGGGCCTGAGCCGCTGGACGTCCTCGTCTTCTTCACGCCGCGGGAGTCGACCCGGGAGGTGCTCGAGGCGGTCTTCGCGGCCGGCGCGGGACGGATCAGTGACTACGAGGAGGCGTGCTTCGTCAGCGAGGGCACCGGACAGTTCCGCCCGGTCCGCGACGCCAGCCCGGTGATCGGGCACCTCGGGGAGCTCGAACACGTGCTGGAGCACCGGGTGGAGCTCGTCCTGCCGAGACGCCTGCGCGACGAGGTCGTGGCGGCGCTGCTGGAGGCCCACCCCTACGAGGTGCCCGCGTTCCACGTCCTCGAGACCGTACGACCCTTCGGCTCAGGTGTTGACCCACGGTCGGGCGCTTGATGCCGCCACGACGCCCGACGGACACGCCGTGGCCCGACGTTGCGAGTATCGGACGGAGGCTCAACGCCGAATTGACGTAGATGTACATAACAGCGCTGCCAGCGATATCATCGGACCATGAGTGAGATTACTGTCAGCGATGCGCGCGCCCGGTTGGCCGGTGTTGTGGATGCAGCTCGTGTGGGGCATGACCCGGTGTACCTGACCCGTCGGGGGCAGCGGGTGGCCGCGGTGATCGACGCCGACGACCTCGACCGTCTGATCGCCTCCGCCGAGGACCTGGCCGACATCGAAGCCACCAGGGCCGCCCGGGCCGAGATCGCCAGCGGTGAGGCGACGATCCCATGGGATCAGGTCAAGGTCGACCTCGGACTGGCATGACCTACCGGGTCGAGATCGCGCTGGCGGCGCTGCGTCAGCTGCGCAAACTCGACCCGCCCGCCCGTCGGCGCGTCCAAGCAGCAATTGAGCTCCTCGCCGATCAGCCACGGCCGAGCGGGGCCAAGAAACTGGTCGGTGGCGAGGGCGAGTGGCGGGTCCGCACCGGCGACTACCGAATCGTCTATGAGGTCCACGACGACGTCCTCCTCGTCCTGGTGGTCGCCGTCGGCCACCGCCGCGACACCTACGAGCGCCGCTGACGAACGACCAGTCCTGCCGCATTGCGTGAAGCGCCTCTTCTCGCCGCTTGTGGGGCGCGGCGCGCGCTCACGGTTCTCCCGGTGATGGACCGTGGGGTCGTTCTTGAGTCCCCTCCAAAACACGTGCACCCGACTCCACGTGGAGCAATGGAATCCGTGAGTCATGGCGGCGTACACGTCCTCAGAGTCCACGGTTCCAGTGGACGCGTCGCTGTCTCGGGTCGACACCAGGAGCTACTCTGTCGGTTTCGGGATGCCGTCGCTCGACTGGGTCACCGATCTGCACGCAGGGGTTGGACGAGAGTCCGAGGAGCATGACGAAGAACAGCCCGGGTATGGCGCAGGGAGCGAAATGATCGCTCCGACGACCACATGGGTCAGACGGGGGCGACGACGGGCGATGCGTCGATGTTCCCCTCAGGGGTCGAGTCTGGTTGGCCCCTTCGCTCGAGGCGGGTCAACTGACGCTGTGGTGGGTGAACCGTTGTCGAGACCGATCTCTCTGCGTGCGGGCTTTTCGCGGCATGTGCGAGCGACGAAATCGAGTGGTGGCTTGCTGCGCGTGTCGACAATCATGTCCGGATGAGTCCAGACTCCTCTGCCGCGGCTGATGCTGTCCCAGAGCTGCGAATGGTGACCCGGCTACTTCGCGACCAAGCTCCGCATCTGGCGGACTTGATGGTCCGACCGAGCCCCGCGTCCGGGAGTGTCAGGCGACCGTGTCGAAGTGCCGTGGCGGGCGGACTCCCCGCTGGTTCCGACCACGGCGCCAATTGCCCACCAGGACAACCGCTCCCCGCCAGCCTGCCGGACGGCCTCGATGAAGTGGCGTGGCCTCCGAGCGCTCCATGACCACGTCGAGCAGGCCAGCGACCGCCGCGAAGGGTGGACTCCCGACCCTGCCGGACGCCACTGCCGACGTGCGCCTGAGGCTCGTCGTAAGGGTGCCTCAGGCGTGGCCCCGGTCGCGCTGTGGCGGCGCCGGTCCGGCGAGCAGGGCCTCCGCCATCTCGGTATGCGTGACGAGCGTCGTCACGAGGCCGCTCCGGACGGCGGCCAGCACGGCGGGTGCCTTGGCGGCGCCGTAGGGGAGGGCGATCACCTCGGGGACACGGGCGAGCTGGTCGGCGTCCATGCAGATCATCCGGGCGGTCTCGTGCCGGCCGACGACGACGCCGTCCGCGTCGAGGAAGACGCCGGAGACGTCTGCCACCACGCCGGCGTCGTCGAGCCGGCCGCGTTCGGCGGGCGACATCGCGTCGTAGATCGTGCTCTGCCCCTCCCGCCAGGCGCCGAGACCGACGACCGCCTTGGTGACCGAGGCGAACCGCGCCATCGCCCGGGCGATGTCGGGCTGCTTGCGCAGGGTCGCGGCGGTCGCGGTGTCGGGCAGCAGGAACGGCGCGTAGAAGAAGAAGACCGCGGCGCCGGTGTGGCGGGCGATGTCACGGACGATCTCGATCGAGGTCATCGCGAGGTCCTCGCGTGGCAGGGATCCGGTGAGCTGGACGACCGGCACGGCAGGCATCGAGGTGATCATCGCGACCGTGCTGGCGACCGCCCGCGCCCACGCCAGCCCGAGCACGTCGTCGCAGGTCACCGTCTCGCCGAGCAGGTCGCCGGCAGCTTTGCCCAGCAGCTCGCGCAGGACGGTCGGGTCCTCCTCGGCCGTGTCGACGACGATCGCCGTGTGGAGCCCGAGGTGGCTGCGCAGCCGGCTCGAGAGGTCGACGTCGATGCTCCCGGGGTGTCCGATCTCGATCCGGACGAGCCCGCTGGACAGCGCCTGCTCGAGGAGGCGAGCCACCTTGAACCGGCTGATCCCCAGCTCGTCCGCGATCTCGACCTTGGAGCGCGCATCGATGTAGTACCTGCGCGCGACGGTGGCGGTGAGCACGAGCTGGGCCGGGCCACCGAAGAATTCGCGCGTCTCCACGGTGAGTGCACTCCTTGCCTCGGGGCGTCGGTGGTGGGGGACCGGTAGGTGAGCCGTCACCGTTGCCGGGCCGGCTCGTGCCGCAGGCTACCCGTCCGGGTCACGGTTCGGTGTCGGTTCTGGGCAACCCCAGCACCAGCGACCGCCTCGGCCCCGTCGACCTCTTGACACGGGCCGCGGACGGCGTTTAACTCCTGCCTGAGCATATGAGCAACTTGCTGCTCATATGAGCATAGGCGTCGGCGACGCCATCGACGTAACTCAACGAGGAGAATTCATGTCGCGGATGAAGTTGACCCCGGTGGTCGTGGGTGTCCTGGCGCTGGGGGCCGGACTCTCGGCCTGTTCCGGCGCCGGAGGTGGAGGGAGCAGCGGCGGCGGATCCGCGAGCTCGATCAGCGTGCTGATGGTCAACAACCCGCAGATGGTCGACCTGCAGAAGCTCACGGCAGACAACTTCACGAAGCAGACCGGGATCACGGTCAACTTCACCGTGCTGCCCGAGAACGACCTGCGCGACAAGACGAGCCAGGAGTTCTCCAGCCAGGCGGGCCAGTACGACGTCGCGACCCTGTCGAACTTCGAGATCCCGATCTACGCCAAGAACAAGTGGGTCGCCGACCTCACGTCCTACACCCAGTCCGACACCGCCTTCGACCAGGGCGACATCCTCAAGCCGATGACGAGCGCCCTGTCCGTCGACGGGAAGGTCTACGGCGAACCGTTCTACGGGGAGTCCTCGTTCCTCATGTACCGCAAGGACGTCCTCGCGGCCAAGAGCGTCACCATGCCGGACAAGCCGACGTGGCAGCAGGTCGCGGACATCGCGGCCAAGATCGACGACCCGAAGGGTATGCGGGGGATCTGCCTGCGTGGACAACCCGGTTGGGGGCAGCTGTTCGCCCCGCTCACGACAGTGGTCAACACCTTCGGCGGCACCTGGTTCGACAAGGACTGGAACGCCAAGGTCAACGCGACCGAGTTCAAGGAGGCGACCAACTTCTACGTCGACCTCGTCAAGGCGCACGGCGAGACCGGCGCCTCCCAGGCCGGCTTCACCGAGTGCCTCAACAACATGACGCAGGGCAAGACGGCGATGTGGTACGACGCCACCTCGGCCGCCGGCTCGCTCGAGGCGTCCGACTCCCCGGTCAAGGGCAAGATGGGCTACGCGCCGGCACCGGTCGTCAAGACCGACTCCTCCGGCTGGCTCTACACCTGGGCCTGGGCGGCCGAGCAGAAGAGCACGAAGAAGGACGCCGCCTGGAAGTTCATCTCGTGGGCGTCCGGCAAGGACTACGAGGCCCTCGTGGGCAAGCAGCTCGGCTGGTCCCGCGTGCCCGCCGGCAAGCGCTCCTCCACCTACAGCAACGCCGACTACATCAAGAGCGCCGAGGCGTTCGGCCCCCAGACCAAGTCCGCCATCGAGTCGGCCAAGCCGACCGACCCCGGTGTGCAGCCGCGTCCCGCGCCCGGCATCCAGTTCGTCGACATCCCCGAGTTCCCCAACCTCGGCACCAAGGTGAGCCAGTACGTCAGCGCGGCCATCGCCGGTCAGGGCACCGTCGACGACGCCCTCAACCAAGGGCAGACGCTCGCCGAGGCCGTGGCCAAGAACTACAAGAAGTGACCTGACATCATGTCAGCCACGAAGACGGCCCCCACGAAGGAAGCCCCGAGACCGCGGGCGACGACCGGCCGACGCCTGCAGCGCTCGGGCGACTGGGCGCGGCGGACACCGCTCCTGCCGGCCCTGATCCTCGTCGTCATCGTCACGCAGCTCCCCTTCGTCGTGACCATCGTGACGTCGTTCGTCAAGTGGAACGCGTACTACCCCGACCAGCGCCGGTTCGCGGGCATCGACAACTTCACGACGGTGCTCTCGGACCCGGACGCCCGCCACGCGATCGTGGTCACCGTCGGGCTGACCCTCTCGGTCGTCGTGGTGTCCCTGCTGCTCGGCCTCGCGATCGCGCTGCTGCTCGACCGGAAGTTCCTCGGACGCAGCGTGGTCCGCACGATGATGATCACTCCGTTCCTCATCGTGCCGGTCGCCGCCGCGCTGCTGTGGAAGCACGCGCTCTACAACCCCGAGTACGGCCTGTTCGACGGACTCCTCAAGGGGGTGTTCGGCGACAACGCACCCCAGGTGGACTGGATCGGGCGGTTTCCGTTCTTCGCCGTGATGTTCGCGATCGTCTGGCAGTGGACGCCGTTCATGATGCTCATCCTGCTGGCCGGGCTGCAGAGCCGACCGCTCGACGTGGTGGAGGCCGCCAAGATCGACGGTGCCAACGCGTGGCAGATCTTCACGAAGATGACCCTGCCGCACCTGCGTCCCTACATCGAGCTGGCGGGCCTGCTGGGCACGATCTACGTGGTCCAGAACTTCGACCACGTCTTCACCATCACCTCGGGCGGCCTCGGCACGGCCAACCTGCCGTACTACATCTACCAGACCTTCTACACCGCCCACGACTACGGGCTGGCCTCCGCGGCCGGCGTCATCGTCGTGGTCCTGACGATGATCGTCGCGACCATCGCCCTGCGGACGGTCTTCAGCCTCTTCAAGGAGGAGTCGCGATGAGCGCCGACACCGCCAGCACGTCCGGTATGCCGCGGACCCCGAGCACGTCGGGCACGTCGGGCACGTCGGGCACGTCGGGCACGGACGGCCGTCCGGCCCCCGCGACCCGACCTCCGCGGTCCTCGATCAAGATCGTGCACCGCAGGCAGCCGTGGAGCGCCAAGCTCCTCGGTCTGCTCGCCTGGGTCATCGGCCTCCTCTTCGTCTCCCCGGTCCTGTGGATGGTCCTCACCTCCTTCCACAGGGAGGTCGACGCCGCCTCGAACCCGCCGAAGCTCTTCGCCCCCCTGAGCCTCGACGGCTACCAGGCGTTCTTCAGTGCCGGCCCACTGCCACCCCTGATCAACTCGGCGACCGCCAGCCTCTTCTCGACGGCCTTCGTGATCCTGCTCGCCTTCCCCGCGGCATACGCGCTGTCGATCCGGCCGGTGCGCAAGTGGACCGACGTGCTGTTCTTCTTCCTCTCGACGAAGTTCCTGCCGGTCGTCGCCGGCCTGCTGCCGATCTACCTCTTCGCCCAGCAGGTGAACCTCCTCGACAACATCTGGCTTCTCGTCGTCTTCTACACCGTGATGAACCTCCCGATCGCCGTGTGGATGCTGCGGTCCTTCCTCTCCGAGGTCCCCGTCGAGATGCTGGAGGCCGCGCAGATCGACGGCGCCGGAGTGATCACGACGATGCGCAAGATCATCGCGCCGGTGGTCACGCCGGGCATCGCGGCTGCCGCCCTGATCTGCTTCATCTTCAGTTGGAACGAGCTGCTCTTCGCGCGCGTGCTCACCGGTACCATCGCGGAGACCGCGCCCGTCTTCCTGACCGGCTTCGTCACGAGCCAGGGCCTCTTCCTCGCCAAGGTCTGCGCAGCCTCGCTCGTGGTGTCCCTGCCGGTGCTCATCGCTGGCTTCGCGGCCCAGGACAAGCTCGTCCAAGGGTTGTCGATGGGGGCCGTCCGCTGAGCCGGAAGCCCTCAGCAACCAACGCCACCAGCTTGATCCGGCCGATCGCCGGGGAGAAGGATGAGGTATGCCGCACGTGCGCCCCGACACCCTCGCGTCTCTTCCGGAGGCGGTTGCCCGGCCTAGCTATGACCGCTCGAAGGTCACTCCCGGCATCGTCCACTTCGGTGTCGGCGGGTTCCACCGCGCGCACCAGGCGATGTATCTCGACGCCCTGATGAACGAGGGCAAGGCGATGGACTGGGGCATCGTCGGTGTGGGGACGCTGCCCCAGGACGCGCGGATGCGGGACGCCCTGGGGCCGCAGGGGGGGCTCTACACCCTGGTGGTCAAGCACCCGGACGGACGTCGCGAGCCACGCGTGATCGGCTCGATCTGCGAGGTCCTTCTGGCGGCCGACGACCCGGAGAAGGTCCTCGGGGCCCTGACCGACCCGCGCACCCGGATCGTCTCGCTCACGATCACGGAGGGGGGCTACCTCTTCCACCCGTCGACCGGCGAGTTCGACGCCTCGGCGGCGAGCATCGCCCCCGACCTCGTCGTGGGCGCGACGCCCTCGACGCCGTTCGGCTACATCACCGAAGCGCTGCGGCGTCGTCGTGAGGCGGGCACTCCGGCCTTCACGGTGATGTCCTGCGACAACATCCCCGGCAACGGCGAGGTCGCGAAGAAGATGATCACCGCCTTCGCGCACCTCAAGGACCCCGAGCTCGGCGGATGGATCGCCGCCACGGTCTCGTTCCCCAACTGCATGGTCGACCGGATCACCCCGGTGACGGCGGCCGAGGACATCGCCGCGCTGTCCGCCGAGTTCGACGTCCAGGACAGCTGGCCGGTCGTCTGCGAGCCCTTCACCCAGTGGTGCCTCGAGGACGCCTTCCCCGCCGGCCGGCCGCCGTTCGAGGACGTCGGCGTGCAGCTCGTGCCCGACGTCGAGCCCTACGAGCTGATGAAGCTGCGGCTCCTCAACGCCAGCCACCAGGCCCTCTCCTACCTGGGCTACCTCAGCGGCTACCGCTACGCCCACGAGGTCTGCCAGGACCCGCTGTTCACCCAGTTCCTGCTCGCCTACATGGACGACGAGGCGACCCCGACGTTGCACGAGGTCCCGGGCGTCGACCTCACGGCATACAAGCACCAGCTCATCGAGCGGTTCGCCAACCCCGAGGTCCGCGACACCCTGGCCCGTCTCTGCGCAGAGAGCTCCGACCGCATCCCCAAGTGGCTCGTGCCGGTCATCCGCGCCAACCTCGAGCACGGGGGAGAGGTCACGCGGTCGGCGCTCGTCGTCGCCGCCTGGGCCCGGTATGCCGAGGGGGTCGACGAGCAGGGTGAGCCCATCGAGGTGGTCGACCAGCTCAAGGAGCGGGTGATGGCCGCCGCGGCGCGGCAGAAGGACGACCCGCTGGCGTTCGTCGAGGACGAGCAGCTGTTCGGCGACCTCGCGCAGCACGAGGCCTTCACGGACGTCTACACGCGGTCGCTGACCTCTCTGCACGAGATCGGCGCGCGTGCGACCCTCGAGCGGCTGCGCGACGGGGCGTGACACGGCAGGATCGAGCCGTGCCCACCCTCGTTGCCGGAGTCGACTCGTCGACACAGTCCACCAAGGTCATCGTCTGCGACGCCGCGACCGGGGAGGTCCTGCGCGAGCAGCGGGCGGCCCACCCCGACGCGACGGAGGTCGACCCCTCGCTCTGGTGGCGCGCGTACGAGGAGGCGACGGCCGGCGGACTGCTCGACGGGGTCTCCGCGATCGCGGTCGCCGGGCAGCAGCACGGCATGGTCGTCCTCGACGAGGCGCGCGAGGTCATCCGCCCGGCCGTGCTCTGGAACGACACCCGATCAGCAGGTGCCGCAACGCAGCTCATCACCGAGCTCGGTGGTGGGCAGGTCTGGGCCGACGCCACCGGCACCGTGCCGATCGCCAGCATCACGGTCACCAAGCTGCGCTGGCTGGCCGAGCACGAGCCCGAGGCCGCCGCTCGGGTGCGGACCGTCCTGCTGCCGCACGACTGGCTGACCGCCAAGATCGTCGGCGGCGGCGACCTCGCCGGCGTCCGACTCGTGACCGACCGGGGTGACGCGTCGGGTACGGGCTACTGGTCACCGCACGAGGAGCGTTACCGCACAGACCTGCTCGAGCTCGGACTCGGGCACGTGCCCGACCTGCCCGACGTGCTCGGCCCGGCCGAGGCCGCCGGCACCACGGCCGGCGGACTGCTCGTGGGCGCCGGCACCGGCGACAACATGGGCGCCGCCCTCGGGCTCAGCCTCGGCCCCGGTGACATCGTCGTTTCGCTCGGCACCAGCGGCACCGTCTTCGGGGTCTCGGAGTCCTCGACGGCTGACCCGAGCGGACTGGTCGCAGGTTTTGCCGACGCCACCGGCCGCTTCCTCCCGCTCGTCTGCACACTCAACGCCGCCCGTGTCCTCACCTCGGTCGCCGTCATGGTGGGCACCGACCTGGCCGGCCTCGAACGACTTGCCCTGGCTGCCGCCCCGGGTGCCGGGGGGCTGTCCCTGCTGCCTTACCTCGACGGTGAGCGCACCCCCGACCTCCCCTCGGCGACAGGGACGCTCGGGGGCATGACCCGGGCCAACATGACGCCGAAGAACCTCGCCCGCGCCGCCGTCGAAGGGATGCTCTGCGGGCTCGCTGATGGCTTGGATGCGTTGCGGGACAACGGGGTTCCCGTTGCTCGCATCCTCCTCATCGGGGGCGCTGCACGGTCGACCGCGGTCCAGGCCGTCGCGACCGGCATCTTCGGGGCGCCTATCGAGGTGCCCGACCCAGGGGAGTACGTCGCGCTCGGCGCGGCCCGCCAGGCCGCCTGGGCTCTGGCGGCGTCGCGCGGTGAGGCGCCCGACCCCCCGGTGTGGGCGTTGCGTTCGACCGCGCTGCCCGACTCGGAGGGCGACTGGGCCGCCGACGTGAGGGCGGCATACGGGCGGCTGCGGCACACGGTCCACGGCCTCTGAGCCCGCAGTGTCACGCGCGTCACGCGGTCTGTCTGTAGGGAAACCGCCCCACGGCTGAGAGGATGAGGTGTTCACGAGACTCATCACCACGACGGGGTGCACCGACCACTGGGGCGCCTCCGAGCAACCGGAAGAGGACGTTCCACCATGAACATCGTCGTCTGCGTCAAGTACGTGCCGGACGCCCAGGCCGACCGCACCTTCAGCGTCGACAACACCACCGACCGCGCCGGCGTCGACGGTCTGCTGTCCGAGCTCGACGAGTATGCCGTCGAGGAGGCGCTCAAGATCGCCGAGGCCAACGACGGTGAGGTCACCATCCTCACCATCGGCCCCGACCGCGCCGCCGACGCCCTCAAGAAGGCGCTGCAGATGGGCGCACACAGGGCCGTCCACGTCAACGACGCGGCCATCCACGGTTCCGACGCGATCGCCACCTCGCTCGTCCTCGCCAAAGCGATCCAGAAGCTCGACCCCCAGCCCGACCTCGTGCTCACCGGTATGGCGTCGACCGACGGCACGATGGGTGTCGTCCCGACGATGCTCGCCGAGCGCCTCGGCCTGCCCGCGGTGACCTACGCCTCGGAGCTCACCGTCGCCGACGGCAAGGTGTCGGTTCGCCGTGACGGTGACCTCGCCTCGCAGACCATCGAGGCCACGTTGCCCGCGCTGGTGTCGGTGACCGACCAGATCAACGAGCCGCGCTACCCCTCGTTCAAGGGGATCATGGCGGCGAAGAAGAAGCCGGTCGACACGTGGACGCTCGCCGACCTCGGCGTCGACGCGGAGCTCGTCGGCCTTACCGCGGCCTGGACGACCGTCGAGTCGTTCTCGGCGCGCCCGCCGCGCCAGAAGGGCCAGATCGTCACCGACGAGGGCGATGGCGGCTCCAAGCTCGCGGTCTTCCTCGGCGAGCACAAGTTCCTCTGACCGGTCCTGGCACCGGCCGGTTCGACACCCACGACACCTGCACCACGACATCCCGCATTTAGGAGATCGAGACACCATGGCTGAAGTACTCGTCCTCGTCGAACACATCGACGGTCGGGTCCGCAAGACGACCGCCGAGCTGCTGACCATCGCCCGTCGACTGGGAGAGCCGGCGGCCGTGTTCGTCGGGAGCAACGTCGCGCAGGCGACGGACGTGCTCGCGAAGTACGGCGCGACGAAGATCTACCACTCCGACTCGGCCGACCTCGCGGACTACCTCGTCGTGCCCCAGGCCGAGTTCCTCGCGCAGATCGTCGCGCAGTCCTCGCCGGTGGCGGTCCTCATCCCCTCCTCGCCGGAGGGCAAGGAGGTCGCCGCCCGCCTCGCGGTCAAGACCGACTCCGGGCTGATCACCGACGCGGTCGACGTCCAGCTGGCCGACGGCAAGATCGTCACGACCCAGTCGGTCTTCGCCGGCTCCTACACCGTCGCCGCGACCGCCACGACCGGCACCGCGATCATCACCGTCAAGCCGAACTCCGCGCCCCCGCAGCAGCAGCCGGCCGAGAGCGTGGACACCCCTGTCGAGTTCGCGGCCTCCGACCTGGCCAAGACGGCACGGATCACCGCGAGCTCCCCGAAGGCGAAGTCCGGACGGCCCGAGCTCACCGAGGCCGCCATCGTGGTCTCCGGCGGCCGTGGGACCTCTGGCGACTTCTCCAAGGTCGAGGAGTTCGCCGACAGCCTCGGCGCCGCGGTCGGTGCGAGCCGCGCCGCGGTCGACGCCGGGTGGTATCCCCACACCTCGCAGGTCGGCCAGACCGGCAAGCAGGTCTCGCCGCAGCTGTATGTCGCCGTCGGCATCTCCGGCGCCATCCAGCACCGCGCCGGCATGCAGACCTCGAAGACGATCATCGCGGTCAACAAGGACGAGGAGGCGCCGATCTTCGAGCTCGTCGACTTCGGCGTCGTCGGCGACCTCTTCAACGTCCTGCCCCAGGCCACCGAGGCCGTCAAGACCGCCAAGGGCTGACTCGACAAGGGGACGCTTCGCGCGAGGACCGTTCCCGCACCCGCCGTCCCTTTATCGGGTCACCCGATAAAGGGACGCTCCCTGCGAGGACGGTTTTCCAGCGAAGCGTCCCCATGTCGGGTGAGCCCGTTGCCGCCGACGTCATGGGGCTCAGCTGACCTTGGTCGCGCCCAGCGAGAAGCTCAGGGGGACGCGTTCGGGGTGGTGGGTCAGACGCCACTCACCGAGGTCGTCACCGGTCATCCGCCCGGCGAACGGGCAGAACGGCACGCTGTCGTGCTCCTCGAGCAGGTCGAGGCGCAGTCCGTGCCGCAGCAGCGCGCTCACCGTCTCGCCGAGCCCGTGGCCCCATGAGTGCGTCGTCGTATGCGCGATGTGTCGATCCTCGTCG
This sequence comes from Lapillicoccus sp., assembly GCF_025353065.1. Taxonomy (GTDB): domain Bacteria; phylum Actinomycetota; class Actinomycetes; order Actinomycetales; family Dermatophilaceae; genus Lapillicoccus. The sequence goes on along the minus strand of NZ_JANXRJ010000295.1, from coordinate 25,225 downwards.
TCGGCCGGGGCCACGTAGGTGCTCGCCTGGTCCCAGACGACCGGCTCGGCGGTCTCGAAGTAGGCGTGGGTGGCGGTGAGCAGACCGGACGACTCGTCGACGTCGAGGGTATCGAGCACCGGGTGGGAATCGCGGATGAACAACCGGCCCCCGGGCCTCAGCACGCTGGCCACCACCTCGGCCCACCGGTCGACGGAGGGGAGCCAGCACCGGGCCCCGAGGCTGACGTAGACGAGGTCGAAGGTGCGCCCGCCGAGGGCGGCGGCCGCGGCATACACATCGGACTCGACGTAGTCGATGTCGGCTCCGACCGCTGCTGCGATCCGGCGTGCCTCGGCGAGTGAGGCGCCGGACAGGTCGAGGCCGGTCATGGTGGCGCCGAGCCGGGAGAGGGACAGGGTGTCGGTCCCGATGTGGCACTGGAGGTGCACGCCCTCGAGCCCGGCGACGTCGCCGAGGCGCGGCCGGTCGAAGCGGACGACACCGGACAGGAAGTCGGGGTCGTCGAGGAACCTCTGCACGTCGTAGTCCGGAGCTGCCGCGTGGATCGGCGCGCGGTCGTCCCAGTTGGCGCGGTTGATGGCGAGGTAGTCGGCGGCGGGGTCGGCGGACGTCACGACCGAACGGTATGGCGCTGTCCGGCCGTGCCGCCAGCGGTTTGACCCGCAGCGGCCCACGGCGAGTCGCTTGCCGTGGGGTCGCGGAGGTGGTGGGCTCGACCCGTGATCGACGTCAACCTCCTCACCGCGCAGCCCACGCTCTGCGGCGACCGGGTGCGTCTCGAGCCGATGGGGGTGCAGCACCTCGACGGGCTGTGGCCGATGTTCGCCGACGAGGACGTGCGGGCCGGGACGGGCACGATGCACCACTTCGCACGGGAGCAGATCCGGGCCGGGCTGGCCAAGGCGCGCGGCCGGGAGGACCGGGCCGACTGGGCGATCGTGCGTCTCGAGGACGGAGTCGTGCTCGGCGAAGTCGTCCTGATGGACCTCGACGAGGACAACGGGTCGATGACCTTCCGGATCGCGCTGCTCGGGCCCGAGGTCTTCGGGCACGGGTACGGCACGGAGACGACGCGGCTCGTCCGCGACTTCGCCCTCGGACCGCTCGGGCTGCACCGTCTCGCGCTCGAGGTCAACGCCTTCAACGCCGCGGCGATCGCGGTTTACACCAAGGTCGGTTTTGTCCTCGAAGGGGTCCGACGGGACGCCGCGCACCGCGACGGCGAGTGGTACGACGTCCACGACATGGCGATGCTCGTGACCGACCCCCGCCCCTGAGGCTGCGAAGTGGCTCGACTCCGAGTCGAGTGGGCCACGGGCTCGCCGTCCCTGGTCATCGCGGTAGATGAGGCCCCCGCCCACCCGGGTCCGCTCCATGGGGGGGAGCAGAGGTCTCGGGCTGCGGGTCAGGGCGGGGGCCTCGGAAGGGGGCGGGCGGGGGTGCCGCCCCCGGCTGGGGGATCGACCGGGCGACGTCGGCCGACGGGGGTCGACGAGGATCGACGAGGGTCGAGAACCGACCTCAGTCGGCGCCGATGTGCTGCCCGGCCGGACGGTAGAGGGACACGTCGCGGCACCCGGTGGTGCCGTGGGTCGGTCGGATGCTGCGCAGGCGACGCCGACGTCGATGTTCGGACACGAAGTGTCGGACGCACGTGTTGTGAACCACTGATCGCATGGTGTGCTCCTTCGCCCAAGGAGGCGGGCCCGACTCTGGACTCACCGCTCGTACCCTTCCAACGACGAGGACGGCAATGAGTTATGTCTGAGATACCCACTATTGTTCAAGCGACCCCGGAAAGGCGGCACCGACCGTCGGAACGGGACTCGTCTGAACTCTTCAACCCAGCTGAGGACTCGTGCCGGCGAGGATGACCCGGCTCGACGGGCCCCTCTCGTGGAGTGGCCGGGCGCGAGCATACGCCGCGAAGTCTAAGATCTACAGGGTGCGCCACTACCTCGACCACGCGGCGACGACGCCCATGCGCGCCGCGGCGATCGAGGCGATGGCGGCGCAGCAGCAGCTCGTCGGCAACGCCTCGTCACTGCACACGTCGGGACGCGCGGCCCGTCGCGTGGTCGAGGAGTCGCGGGAGTCCATCGCCGGAGCGATCGGCTGCCGTCCGTCCGAGGTGGTCTTCACCTCGGGGGGCACGGAGTCCGACAACCTCGCGATCCAGGGCACGTTCGCCGCGCGACGCGACGCCGGGCGCGTCCGCTTGCTCGTCAGCGCGATCGAGCACCATGCGGTGCTCGACTGCGTCGACTTCCTCGTCGCCCACGAGGGGGCCAAGGTCACCTGGCTGGACTGCGACGCGTCCGGGGTGGTCCATCCCGAGACCGTGCAGCGGGCCGTCGAGGAGGATCCCGACTCGGTGGCACTCGTGTCGCTCATGTGGGCCAACAACGAGGTCGGCACGGTGCAGGACGTCGCGGCGGCGGCGGCGGTCGCCCACGAGTTCGGCATCCCCCTGCACACCGACGCGGTGCAGGCCCTGGGGCACCTGCCTCTCGACGTCGCGTCCTCGGACGTCGACCTGATGTCGCTGACCGGTCACAAGGTCGGCGGCCCCGTCGGCGTGGGGGCCCTGGTGCTCAAGCGAAGTGCGACGATCGTCCCCCTCAGCCACGGTGGTGGCCAGGAGCGGGGGGTGCGCAGCGGGACCCTCGACGTCGCCGCCATCCGGGCCTTCGCGGTGGCGGTCGATGCCGCGGCCCGCGAACTGCTCTCTGAGAGCTCGCGCCTCGTCGGGTTGCGCGACTGGCTCATCTCCGGGGCGATGGCGCTCGGCTACGACATCGAGGCGGGCGGGACCTGGGTCGCCGGTGACGCGACCACCCGGCTCCCGGGCAACGCCCACCTCATCGTGCCGGGGTGCGAGGGCGACTCCCTGCTCTACCTCCTCGACGCGGCCGGCATCGAGTGCTCGACCGGCTCGGCCTGCCAGGCCGGTGTGCCGCAGCCGAGCCATGTGCTGCTGGCGATGGGTCTGACCGAGCAGCGGGCTCGCGGCGCCCTCCGCGTGACGCTGGGGCACACGTCCACCAGCGACGACGTCGAGGCCTTCCTCGGCGCGCTGCCCGCCGCCGTCGAGCGCGCCCGCCGGGCCGCCGGGTCGCGCTGATGCGCGTCGTCGCCGCGATGAGCGGCGGGGTCGACTCGGCCGTCGCCGCCTCGCGGATGGTCGAAGCCGGCCACGAGGTCGTCGGCGTGCACCTGGCGTTGAGCCAGAACGCCGCGACCCTGCGCGAGAGCGCCCGCGGGTGCTGCACCATCGAGGACGCCGGCGACGCGCGCCGGGTCGCCGACGTGCTCGGCATCCCGTTCTACGTGTGGGACATGGCCACTCGGTTCCGCCGCGACGTCGTGGACGACTTCGTCGCGGAGTATGCCGCGGGGCGGACGCCCAACCCCTGCCTGCGCTGCAATGAGAAGATCAAGTTCGCGGCGCTCCTCGACAAGGCGCTCGCTCTCGGGTTCGACGCCGTCGCGACGGGACACTACGCGCAGGTCGTCGAGACCCCCGGTGGTCGCCGTGAGCTGCACCGGGCGGTCGACCCGGCGAAGGACCAGTCCTACGTCCTCGGCGTCCTCGACGCCGCGCAGCTGGCCCGATCGTTCTTCCCACTCGGCGACACGACGAAGCCCGAGATCCGCGAGGAGGCCCGCGCCAGAGGCTTCTTCGTCGCGAGCAAGCCCGACAGCCACGACGTCTGCTTCATCGCCGACGGTGACACGAAGGGCTGGCTGACCGCGCGTCTCGGAGAGCAGCCCGGCGACATCGTCGATGCCGACGGCGCGGTCGTGGGGCGGCATACCGGCGCCTACTCCTACACCGTCGGACAGCGCCGTGGGCTCGGCCTGGCGAAGGACACCCTGGACGGCGAGCCGCGCTACGTCCTGCAGGTCGAGGCCAGCACCAACACCGTCGTCATCGGCACCCGCGACCTGCTCGGCGTCGATGCTGTCACGGGGTCGCACGCCCGGTGGTGCGGTCCGCCGCCCGAGGGTGTCATCTCCGTCGGCGCGCAGGTGCGCGCCCACGGCGAGGAGGTGCCCGCGACCGCCTGGGCGGACGGCGAGGTCGTGCACGTGCGCCTCGACGAGCGGGTCCGTGGCGTCGCCCCCGGGCAGTCGGTCGTGCTCTACGACGGCACGCGCGTCGTCGGTTCCGCGACGATCACCGACGCGGCGCTCAGCACCCGCCCGAAGCCCTGATCGCCGGTATGCCGTGGGCACACCACCGCCCACCCGCCTCGTTCCGAACACCTGTTCTGTCGAGTTCCCGGGATCCGCAGACCCTGAGACTTGACAGAACGTGTGTTCGGAACGGAGGTGGGGTGGGGGGTCGCGGCGAGGGTTGGCTCAGACGACGTCGAGCCAGTCGTGACCGGGGTGGGCGCGGGCGATGTTCTCCCGCAACGCTGCTCGTTGCCCGGCGGACATCCGCGGCAGGGCCGCCCGCAGGTCGAGCTCGTCCTTGGGTCGCTGCTGACGCGCCTTGAAGAGGAGGACCACCTCGGGAACGAGGAAACAGACGCCGGCGTCGTCGACCCACGTCACGTCGTCGAGGTCGGCGGTGAACCACTCGTGCCGGCGCGACTGCCATCGGCCGTCGACCTGGGGAGTCGGGATGGCGTCGAGCACCCATGGGGCCAGGGCGTGTTCGCGCAGCCACACCTGGGCGAGGGGTTCGAGGGGCGCGGGCGAGGTGTCGGAGGCGACCCGGAGGGTGCCGCCGTCGTTGCACCACACGTGGTACCGGTCCTTGACCTGATCGCGGAAGGCCGGAAAAGCGTTGGGGAAGAACGAGATGTCGAGATCCTCGTGGACGCGGTGCACGCCGGAGAACGCTTCGATCGCCTGACCGCCGACCACCCACCACGGCTCGTCGAACCCCGCGAGCAGCCGGGCGATGCCGTCGAGATCGAGGGGTTCCCACGGGCCGTAGAGCCGCCAGAAGGCGAGGTCCTCCTCGTCGGGCTCCCACGCGCTCGTCATCACGCCGCCGTATCCGCCGGGTGCCCTCGCGGGGGTGACGCCCGCGAGCAGCCGGTGAGGCACCCGGCATACGGTGGGGGCATGCCGCGAACCGTTGCCACGAACACCTCCGTCGACCGCGAGGCGATGCTCGACTTCATCCGTCCGCGCCACCAGATGGTGCTGTCGACCTTCCGTCGGGACGGGTTCCCGCAGAGCTCGCCGGTGACCGCCGGTGTCGACGAGGCAGGCCGGATCGTCGTCGCGAGCTATCCCGAACGAGCCAAGTCCCGCAACGCGACCCGCGATCCGCGCGCGAGCGTGCTGGTGCTGTCGGACGACTTCGGCGGCGCCTGGGTCCAGGTCGACGGCCGCGCCGAGGTCATCGAGCTCCCTGACGCCGTCGAGCCGCTCGTCGACTACTTCCGCTCGATCTCGGGGGAGCACTCGGACTGGGACGACTACCGCCGGGCGATGGTGGAGCAGGGCAAATGCCTCATCCGGGTCACCCCTGAGCGGTGGGGTCCGATCGCGACGGGCGGCTTCCCGCCCCGGCTGCCGAACGACTGACGGACCGGACGGAAGGGGTCGGACAGCGACAGCGAGGTCAGTCACGGCTAACCCGACTACGGGTGGTGCGGCGGCGGTAGGGTGACGAGCGCACGAGGGGTAACGGAGCGACGAGGACGGCGGCAGGGATGGACGCCCACGGGACGATCGACTCGCCAGGTGCCGGTGCGCCCCGCACCCGTGAGCACGAGCTCGTCCGGCCGGTTCGCAAGCTGTGTATGGCTTTTCCTTCGACGCAGGAGCGGCTGAGCCACGGCGAGCCCGCTTGGTTCGTCGGCGGGAAGAGGATGTTCCTCATGTTCGCCGACCACCATCACGACGACCGGGTCGCCTTCTGGGCGGCGGCCGAGGACGGCGTCCAGCGCCACCTTCTCGAGGACCAGCCCGCCGCCTTCTTCCTGCCGCCCTACGTCGGCGCCCGGGGCTGGATCGGGGTGTGGCTCGACCGTCCGGGGGTCGACTGGGACCGCGTCGAGCTGCTCGTGGACGAGGCCTGGCGCTGGATCGCCGGGCCGCGCCTGGTCAAGGCCCACGACACCCAGCGGTGAGTTGAGCGCGTTGAGCCGGAGCCAGCGGTGAGCCAGCCACGGCAGTCCCTCGAGCTCGTCCTCGCGAGGGCTGACGACGAGGCGATTCGCGTTGTCTGGCAACGACTTTCGCAAGCTGGGCTGCCGAGCCTGCACGACCATCGGTCATCGTCCAACCGTCCGCACCTCACCCTCGTCACCTCGCCCGTCATCACTCCCGATCAGGAGCGGCAGCTCGCGGCCATCGTGAGCGGGCACCTCCCGATCCGGACGGGGTGGGGTGCGGTGACGACCTTCGGTCCAGGCCCGTATGCCGCGGTGCGCCTCGTGCGTCCCTCGCCCGAGATGCTCGCCCTGCACGGCGAGCTGGCCGGCATACTCGAGATCCCGGACGGCGAGCTCACGGCGCCGGCCCGCTGGACACCGCACGTGTCCTTCGCCATGCGCGTCCCGGCGGACCAGCGCGACGCGGTCGTCGCCTGCCTGTCCGAGCCGGCGCCGGAGGCGAGCGCGGTCCTGACGTGGGCCTCCGCCCGGCGGTGGGACGCTGTCGCCCGCCGCGAGTGGCGCCTCTGACCCTCGACGTGTGGCGGTGAGATCCGGGCAGTTCGGCCATGCGCGGGACGACTCGCCGTCGCCAGCCGCAACAAGTGGGTATGAGAGGGGGCATGGCAACGATTCGCACCGGCACCAAGGTCAGCTGGAACACCTCTCAGGGTCCGACCCACGGGAAGGTGGTCAAGAAGCACACCTCCGACTTCACCTTCGACGGCCAGCACTTCACACCCACCGACGACGACCCCTACTGGATCGTCGAGTCGGAGAAGACCGGCGCCAAAGCCGCGCACAAGGAGTCCGCCCTGACGCGGACGTGAAGCGCACGCGCTCCCGGGCCCAGGGCCGGTGCGTTTCTCATCACGTGACCACTTCTGCGCGCGCTCCCGGGCCAGCCCGCGACGGCCGCTAGAGTCACAATGTGACGACGGCGAGCGGCATCGGGTCCTGGCCGGGCACGGACATCCGCGAGACGCTGCGGCAGGTGCGCGACACCCTCGGCGGGCTGGGGCCCTCCGAGCGCCCGACCACCCGTGGGGCCAGCGAGGCCCGAGACCGGGCCCAGGACCGCGACGCCCCCGACGTCCACGGTCTCCCCTACCTCCCCGAGCTCCCCGAGCGCGGGCCCGGCGCTGACCTCATCGGCCGCTCCCTCGGCCTCCTCGTGGAGCTCCCGGTCGATCTCCAACCGTCCGGCTGGCGGCTCACCGACCGACCCGGTCGGGACGCCGGCCGCACCGCGTCCCTGCTCCGTCAGGACCTCGACGAGCTCGCCGAGGCCTTCGACGGGTGGGTGGGTCCGTTCAAGGTCCAGGTCGCCGGGCCGTGGACCCTCGCCGCCGGGGTCTGGTTGCCGCGCGGCGACCGGGTCCTCGTCGACGAGGGCGGCCGCCGCGACCTCGTCGAGTCCCTCGCCGAAGGCGTGCGGGTGCACCTCGAGGACGTCCGACGGCTGGTCCCCGGGGCCGAGGTCGTCCTGCAGATCGACGAACCGTCCCTGCCCGCCGTGCTCGAAGGCCGGGTCACGACCGCCTCGGGCTTCGGGAGGGTGCGAGCGCTCGACCCGCAGGAGGCTCTGGCCGGGCTGCGGGCCGTGGTCGGCGCCGCCGGCGGGGGCGAGACGGTGATCCATTGCTGCGCACCCGACCTTCCCCTGCCGCTGCTGCGCCAGACCGGTGCCGGGATCTCTACCGACACCAGCCTGCTCACCCCCCGCGGCTGGGAGGGCGTGGCGCTGGCTCTGGAGGACGGCCTGCGCCTGTATGCCGGGTGCGTCCCCACGTCCGGGACCGCCCGCGCGACCGACCTCGCCGACACCCTCGCCGAGGCCTGGTCGCGGGTCGGCCTGGCCCCGCGCGGTCTCGACGACCTCGTCGTCACCCCGGCCTGCGGGCTCGGCACCCTCACACTTCCGGCCGCCCGCAGCGTCTCCCAGACATGCATCGACACCGCCACCGCCCTGACCGAACGCGCTCTCGCCTGAGCCTGCCCCGATGACCGTCCCGCGCATCCCCTGGCAGGCCAAGTTCGTTGCCCTGGCGTTGATCTGGGGCGCGAGCTTCCTGCTGATGAAGGTCGGCCTGGAGTCCCTCGCACCCCTCCAGATCGCCACCCTCCGGGTGCTCTCCGGGGCCGTCACCGTGCTCCTGGTCGGGTCCCTCCTCGGCGCGAAGCTGCCCCGGGAGCGACGGATCTGGTTGCATCTCGCGGTGTCGGGCCTGTGCCTGTGCTCCCTGCCGTTCACCCTCTTCCCGCTGGGGGAGCAGCGCGTCTCCTCCGCCCTCGCCGGCATCGGCAACGCGACGACACCCCTGGCCACGGTGGTCTTCTCGATGCTGCTCATCCCCGCCGACCGGTTGGGCGCCCGAAGGATCCTGTCCGTGCTCATCGGCTTCGTCGGGGTCGTCGTCATCCTGCAGCCCTGGCAGACTTCGGGCCGCCCCGACCTGTTCGGTTTCGGGATGACGCTGGTCGCGGGGGCGTCCTACGGACTGGGCTGGACCTACCTCAAGCGCAGTCTCGGTCCCGCAGACGTCGGGGGGCTCGGCCTCCCGGCGGCCCAGCTGACGATGTCGTCGGTCCAGCTCGTCGTCGTGACCACGGTCTGGTGGGTGCTCCACCCCGACGGCCTTGCGGCCCCGTGGTCACCCGTCGGCGGAAGCACCCACGTGGTGGCGTCCGTCGTCGCGGTCCTGGCCCTCGGCGTCGTCGGGACCGGACTCGCCTTCGCCCTGCAGTTCGACGTCGTCCGGGCGGTCGGACCGACCGTGGGGGCCTCGGTGACCTACGTCATCCCCGTCGTCGCCGTGGGGCTGGGGGTCACCTTCCTCCACGAGCGCCTCCAGTGGCCGCAGGTCGTCGGTGCCGCTATCGTCCTCGCCGCGGCCGTCGTCATCGGTATGCCGCCGCGACGCCAGCCGTCGCGGCCGGCCGCAGCCGAGACCATCAGGCAGTGAGGGTGATGAGGGTCAGGCGGCGAGCGCGGTGACGGTCAGGCGGCGAGTGCCGACCCCTTCTTGAACTGGGCGAAGGGGATGTTCCAGTCGGTCCAGCCGTTGCCCGGCTCCAGGGTGCGGCTCGTGCCCGTGACGACGACGGGGTCGCCCACCTGGACCTGCCCGAACAGCCACGCGGCGTTGCTCGTGCTCATGCCGATGCAGCCGTGGCTGACGTTGGCGTGCCCCTGGCTGCCCACGGACCACGGCGCCGCGTGGAGGAACTCGCCGGAGTTGGTCTCGCGCATCGCGAACCGCACGTCGGGGATGTTGTAGTAGTTCGGGTCGCCGGGCTCGATGCCCACCGTGTTGGCGTCCATCCGGAGGGTCGAGAACTTCTCCATGATGACCTTGGTGCCGCTGCGCGACGAGAACCCGTTCTTGCCCCCGGTGACGGGGATCGTCTTGGCGACCTGGCCGTCGATGACGACGTTCAGCTGGTCGGTGGCGAGGTTGGCCTGCATGACGACCGAGCGCCCGACGGTGAACCCGCCGCTGAGCGATGTCTGCCCGTAGATGCCGTTGCCGGCGGACACGCTCTTGATGGCGACGTCGACCTTGACCTTCGTGCCCGGCTGCCAGTAGGTCGCGGGACGGTAGTGGACCTCGTTGTTGCTGACCCAGCTCCACGACCCCACCTGCACCGGCGTCGAGGTGACGGTGAGATGCTGCTCGATGCTCTTGCGGTCGGTGACCGGCACGTCGAAGCGGACGATGACCGGCATCGCGATGCCGACCGTGGCGCCGTTGGCCGTGAGGGTGGGGTAGGTCTGCTGCTTCAGCGAGAGCTTCTGGGTGGTGAAGGTCGAGCTCTGCGTCGCGGTGACCCCGTCGACGTTCTTCCCGGTCATCGCGAGGGCGTAGGTGGCTCCCGGCTCGAGGAGGCTGTTGGCCGTCCACGTGGCGCCGGCGGGGTCGAGGGTGCCCTCGACGGCGACGGTCGTGCCCTTCTTCGGGTCGCGGTAGGTCATCGCGACGCCGGTAACGGTCCCTCCGGCGGCGCCGACCTTGACGACGGTGTCGACGGGCACGGCCTGGCCCGACGTGACGCTCGCCGTGAGGGCCACCGCGGGCGCGCTCGTGGTTGTCGTCGGACCGGACGCGGTCGTCGTGCGCGTCGTCGGGGCGTTCGAGGCGCTGGACGGCGACACCACCGAGCAGGCGCCCAGGGTGCCGGTGAGGGCCACGGCCACGCCGAGCAGGACGAGGCGGCGGGGATGGGTGGCGGACACCTGGGACCAACTCTCCGGAACGGCGGCAAGGCAACGGACAACACGGATGGACCGTGAGCGGACCCCGCCCACCCCGCCAGTGTGAGCCCCGGAAGGCCGATGTCCAAATCTGTGGGACCCTCTGCCGTGTCGCGTGTCGAACGTGACGGGATCCTCCTGCGACGGGTGTGCGAGGTCCTCCTGCCGGTGGTCAGTCCCCTCGCGCCAGCAGGGCGAGCACCCTCTCCAGGTCGCCCAACGACCGGGCCGCCTCGGGTGAGAGCCGCGCGAGCTCGGAGCGGGCGACCCGGGCGTAGACCGCCGCCATCCCCTCGAAGAGCTCCGGACTCGCTCCGGCCACTCCCTGGGTCTGCGCGATCTGCTCCATCTCGGCGACGAACCGGCTGCTCTTGGACGCGGCGAGGGCGATCGCGCGGCCCGCCTGCCGCGCCCGGTCGGGCTCGGACTCGGCGAGGTCCGCCAGGACGACGTCGGTGACCCCGAGCGCGTGCGCCGTCTCCAGCGCCTGGAGCCAGAGCGCCGTCGTCCCCTTGTAGACCGACGCCGTGCACATCTTGACGCCCGAGGCCTGGCCCGGATCGGGCCCCACCACACGGGTGCGGAAGCCGTCGCGGGCGAGACCCGCGACCCAGTCGGCCCGCTCGCCCGAGAGGTAGACCATCGTCGACTGCGTCGGGTCGGCGCCGGACACGGGTGGCCCTCCGCTCACGGCGCCGTCGACGAACCCGCACCCGGCACCGGTCGTCCGCGACGCCAGGCCGGCGACGGTCGTGGGGGAGAGGGCGTTGGCGTCGAGGACCACCGGAGCGACGCCGCTCCGGTTCGCGGCTGCGAGGACCGCCTCGAGCACCGGCCCCGCCCGGTCCGGCGGGCAGATGCTCACCACGAGGTCGGCGACCGCGACGACGGCGTCGAGGTCGGGCAGGAGCTCGAGGTCCTCGGCGAGCAGGCGGGTGCGCTCGCTCCGACCCGAGACCGTGGCCACGACCCGGTGCCCGCCGGCCTGCCAGCACCGGCCGAGCGCTGATCCCATGGCCCCCGGCGACACGATCGCGATGGTCGACATGCCGACCATGATGGCGCCATCCCCTGTCACCCCGGTGCGGCAGGATGACACCCGTGACAGCAGCGGACGCAGCAGCAGAGGGCGCAGCAGGAGTGGACACCGCAGGAGTGGACACCGCAGATCAGACGTCGCAGCAGGCCGGCACCGGGGTGCCCGCCACGGTCCTGCACGAGTGGACCGACCTCGCGGAGGAGGCCCGCGGTCACCAGTTTGCTTACCACGTGCAGGACCGTCCGACGATCAGCGACGGTGACTACGACCTGCTGATGCGTCGCCTCAACACCCTCGAGGACGCGCACCCCTCGCTCCGGACGCCGCACAGCCCCACCCAGCAGGTGGGCGGAGCGAGCTTCTCGTCCGACTTCACGCCGGTCGACCACCTCGAGCGGATGCTCAGCCTCGACAACGCCTTCTCGGCCGAGGAGCTCGCGGCGTGGGACGCGCGCGTGCGCCGGGACTCCGGCTCCGACTTCCACTACCTGGCCGAGCCCAAGATCGACGGGTTGGCGATCAACCTGCTCTACGACCGGGGCCGCCTGGTCCGCGCCCTCACCCGCGGCGACGGCCGCACCGGTGAGGACGTGACCACCAACGTCCGCACGATTCACGGCATACCCCACCAGCTGTCGGGGGCCGACGTCCCCGAGCGGGTCGAGATCCGCGGCGAGGTGTTCTTCCCGCTCGAGGGCTTCGAGGCGCTCAACGCCGCACTGGTCGAGTCGGGCAGGGCCCCCTTCGCCAACCCGCGCAACGCCGCGGCCGGCTCGCTGCGGATGAAGGACTCCCGGGTCACCGCGTCACGGCCGCTGCAGATGCTCGTGCACGGCATCGGCGCGCGGGTCGGCTTCGACATCACCCGCCAGAGCGAGGCGTATGCCGCGCTGCACGACTGGGGCCTGCCCACCTCCAGCCACGTCAGGGTCCTCGACACCATGGCCGAGGTCGAGGACTACATCGCCTGGTTCGGCGAGCACCGACATTCGCTCGAGCACGAGCTCGACGGTGTCGTCGTCAAGGTCGACGAGGTCTCCGTCCAGCGGCAGCTCGGTTCGACCTCACGGGCCCCCCGCTGGGCGATCGCCTTCAAGTACCCGCCCGAGGAGGTCAACACCCGGCTCCTCGACATCCAGGTCAACGTCGGACGCACCGGCCGGGTGACGCCGTTCGGGGTGATGGAGCCGGTCGTCGTCGCGGGGTCGACGGTCGAGCGCGCCACCCTCCACAACGCCGACGAGGTGCACCGCAAGGGCGTGCTGATCGGCGACACGGTCGTGCTCCGCAAGGCCGGCGACGTCATCCCCGAGATCGTCGGGCCGGTGGTCGAGCTGCGTGACGGGTCCGAGCGGGCGTTCGTCATGCCGACCGAATGTCCCTCGTGCGGCACGCCGCTCGCCCCCGAGAAGGAGGCGGACAAGGACATCCGATGCCCCAACACGCGCTACTGCCCGTCACAGCTGCGCGAACGGCTCTCCAGCCTCGCCGGTCGGGGGGCCTTCGACATCGAGGTGCTCGGCTGGGAGGGCGCCGCCGCGCTGCTCGACGCCGGTGTCGTCGCCGACGAGGGTGACCTCTTCGCGCTGACCCGCGAGCAGCTGATCACCGTGCCGCTCTTCACCCGCGCTGCGAAGAAGACGGACCCGGGCGACGCCGTCGTAGACGGCAAGGTGCTCTCGGCCAACGGCGAGCGGTTCTTCGACAACCTCGACAAAGCAAGGAAGCAGCCGCTCTGGCGGGTCGTCGTCGCGCTGTCGATCCGGCATGTCGGGCCTACGGCGGCAAGGGCGCTCGCGCAGGAGTTCGGCACGATGGACGCCCTGCGAGAGGCGGTGCGCGACCGCCCCGAGACGTTGTCGGACACGGAGGGCGTCGGGCCGATCATCGCCGAGGCGGTCGTCGCGTGGTTCGACGTCGAGTGGCACGCGGAGATCGTCGATCACTGGAAGCGCGACGGCGTCGTGATGGCGGACGAGCGCGACGAGTCGACTCCCCGGACCCTGGAGGGCAAGACGGTGGTCGTCACCGGATCCCTTCCGGGTTTCTCGCGCGACGAGGCGAAGGAGGCGATCCTGAGCCGCGGCGGCAAGGCGTCCGGGTCGGTGTCGAAGAAGACCGACTACGTCGTCGTCGGCGAGAACGCCGGCACCAAGGCCGAGAAGGCGCAGGAGCTCGGGGTGACCACGCTCGACGAGGACGGGTTCCGCCGGCTGCTCGAGACCGGGTCGGCCGACTGACCCGCCGTCAGCCGATGCGGGGGGCGATATAACGACCTTGCAGCTCACTGAGGGCGATGACGAGGTCGGCGCCCCAGCGGGTGACGGTCGAGGGCAGGCCCCGGGCGGCTCGGTCGAGACCCGCGAGGTGCGCGTGCAGCCCGGCCGTGTATGCCGCGACGTCGCCCGTCGCGTCGTCCTCGCGCCACACGACGTGGGTGCCGAGGGCCCCGTCCCGCCGCTCGGGGGTGAGGGTGACCGTCATCCGTGAGGCCCGGTCGGTCCCGTCCCACTGCCAGCTCGCCGACAGCTCGTGCTGGGGGTCGCAGCGCAGGATCTCGCCGCTCGCGGCGCCCTGGTCGAAGACGCACCGGAAGCTGTCCCCGGGGGACAGGGTGCCCGTGACCTCGTGGACGGCCCACCGCCGCAGTCCGTGGGGCGTCGTCCCTTTCGAGGACCACGTGGTCGAGCTGCAGCACGGTGCTCGTGGCGTCGACCGGCGTGAGGACGAGGTCCACGATCGAGGCCGGCTCGTCGCCCCAGGCCCGGCGGACGGTGAGTCGTTCGGGAGCCCGGCAGTGGAGGACGACGATGTCGGCGCACGAGTCGGTGACACCGGGCGGGGGCTCGACCGAGTCGGGCCCGGCCATGACGAGTCGCACCGAGCCGCCCTCCCGGAGCTCCCCGAAGGATCGCCCGAGCCAGCGGGCCAGCCGGTCCGGGTCGGTCCAGGCGGACCACAGGTCCCGGACGTCGGTCGTCTAGGTGCGGCTCACACTGAGCCCGAAACAGTCTGCGGCAGTGGTGATCTCGCGGGTGGTCCCGGTAGCGAACCCGGTGAGGTCCTTACGGTCGTGGGTCGTCGTCATCTGATCCTCCGAGGCTGTCATGGCGTCGGTGTCCTGGGTGTCGGCGCCCTGGGTGTCGGCGCCCTGGGTGTCGGCGCCCTGGGTGTCGGGGGCCGCGTCCGCTTTCCGCGGGCGACCTCCGAGTCGAGGGCGTCGAGCCGGCCGGTCCAGAACCTGCGGTAGCTGCCCAGCCAGGTGTCGATCTCGCGCCATGGCTCGGCGCCCACGGCATACAGGCGGCGGGTGCCGGCGACCGTCACCGTCGCGAACCCGGCGTCGCGCAGGACCTTGAGGTGCTGCGAGACGGCGGGGTGGCTGATACCGAACTCGTCGTGGATGGTGGCGGCGATGTCGCCGGCGGCGAGGTCGCCGGTCGTGGCGAGGAGCTCCAGCATGCGCCGGCGGACCGGGTCACCGAGGACGTCGAAGGCGTGCACGGGTGTGAGTATTTCAAATTGTGCGTAAATAAGTCGAGCGCGAAATTAAGCTGAGTTGGGGACTTCGACAGCACCCGGGCGAAACCCGGTCACCCGACGTAGGCTCTGTGAGGGTGAGCGCTTTCGATCCCGTCGTGCTCGCCCGCGAGGGAGAGGGAGCCGTCCAGGTCGACCTCCCCCCCACGGAGCCCCTGATCGTCATGCTCGCCGGGCCGATCAAGGTGTGGTGGCAGCCGGGGATGTGGGACACCGACGCGCACCGGCTCTATGTCGAGTGGCGGGATGCCGTGCGGGTCGCCTGCGTCAAGGCGGGCCACCTCGTCTACAGCCCCCACCGGGCCTGGCAGGGAGCCTGGAGCGAGCAGGCCCAGCGGGTCAACGACGCGGCGGTCGAGATGGCGGACGTCCTGATCGACCTCACGCCACCGGGGACGCCGGCCGACGGCACCCAGGCCGAGATCGCGTATGCCGTGTCGGTCGGGACGCGGGTCGTCCCGGCGCCGCCGGGAGGCAGCGCCGGGCTGACCGCCGTGCTGGCCGCCGTAGCCATCCCTGTGCGGTCGCTCGCCACCGATGCGGTGGGTGACGATCGTCACGACCTCCGTCGACCGCGGGTGACACTCCCGCGACCTCTGGAGCGTTGATGCCTTGTGAGCATCGAATGGCTCCCTCGACGCGACCCGGACGGCAACGGGTGGCGCACGCCCGGTCGCTCGGTCACCGCCGGGCCACCCGAGCTGGGAGCGCTCAGCCCACCGAGACCCCCCGAGCTACGGAAGTCCGTCGGACCGCTGACCTCTCTCGGACCGTCGGCCCAACCGGCACCCCACGGCGATCCGTCGCGGCGCGGTGTCCTCGTGCCCAAGACGTCCCCGCCGGCGACGCAGTTCGGGTTCCGGCGCCTGGCGCTGGGACGGATGGGCTTCCCGGGGGTGATGGCCCTCTCGTGGACCGTCCAGGGCCTGGCTCACTCGGCCTGGGGTCCAGGGGTGCTCGCGGCCGGCTTCGGGGGCGTCGTGCTCTACAGCAGCGGCGTGGTCGTCGCCGGGAGCCGGCGCACCGGCGCGCTCGCCCTGACCACGACGCACCTGCACACCGGCGACCTGGCCGTGCCGTGGGGCTCGATCGAGAAGGTCGTCCGCTTCTCGATCGGCACCGGTCCGCTGGGCGAGCCGCGGAGCCTCAACTTCCTCGCGGTCCGGGTCACCGACTTCGACAACGTGCAGGGTCTGGCGCCCGTGCGGGCCGGACTGGCCAACCTCACCCGGCGCCACCTCCTGATTCTCGCCGAGGCCCACGAGTTGCGGTCACCGACGGCGGTGGCGGCGGCGTTGGACTACCTCGTCGACTACCCCGCGGCGCGGCTGCTGCTCTCGGGCGCGGAAGGCGTCCGGCTGCTCACCGACGGCCCGCCGAGAGGCGTCTGAGCACCCCATAGACTGCCGGACATGTCCCTCACCCGCGACGACGTGGCCCATCTCGCCTCTCTGGCGCGCATCGACCTCAGCGAGGCCGAGCTCGACCGCATGCTCGGCGAGCTCACCGTCATCCTCGACGCGGTGGCCCTGGTCCAACAGGCGCCGACCGATGGGGTCGAGCCGATGTCGCACCCGCTGCCCCTCACCAACGTCACGCGCCCCGACGTTCCGCGCCCCGGCCTCACCGCCGAGGAGGCGCTCTCGGGTGCCCCCGAGCAGGAGCAGCAACGCTTCCTCGTGCCGCGCATCCTCGCCGAGGACTAGCCGCCCGGATGCCGCGCCGCCCCTGCCGCGGGCCGGCCGCATCGCCTCCACCCGGCATACCTCCACTCGCCGACCCACCACGAAGGCAGCACCACCGATGACCAGTGACCTCACCCGCCTGACCGCCTCCGAGATGTCAGACCTGTTGTCCCGCAAGGAGATCAGCTCCGTCGAGCTGACCCAGGCGCACCTCGACCGCACCGCCGCCGTCGATGGCACCGTCCACTCCTACCTCCACGTCGACACCGCCGGCGCGCTCGCCGCGGCGAAGGCCGTCGACGAAAAGCGAGCCGCGGGCGCCGACCTCCACCTGATGGCCGGGGTGCCGATCGCCGTCAAGGACGTGATGGCCACCAAGGGCCTTCCCACGACCTGCGGCTCGAAGATGCTCGAGGGCTGGATCCCGCCCTATGACGCGACGCTCGTGACCAAGCTGCGCGCCGCCGGTATGCCGATCCTCGGCAAGACCAACATGGACGAGTTCGCGATGGGGAGCTCGACCGAGCACTCGGCCTGGGGCCCGAGCCACAACCCGTGGGACCTCACCCGCATCCCCGGTGGGTCGGGCGGTGGGTCGTCGAGCGTCGTCGCGTCATTCCAGGCGCCGCTCGCGATCGGCACCGACACCGGCGGGTCGATCCGCCAGCCGGCCGCTGTCACAGGCACGGTCGGCACCAAGCCGACCTACGGCGGCGTCTCGCGATATGGCCTGGTCGCGCTCGCGTCCAGCCTCGACCAGGCCGGACCCTGCGCGCGGACCGTCCTCGACACGGCGCTGCTGCACGCGGTGATGGGCGGCCACGACCCGCGCGACTCGACGTCGATCGATGCCCCCGTGCCGCCCGTCGTCGAGGCCGCGCGGACCGCCGACGTGTCCGGCCTGACCATCGGCGTCGTCAAGCAGCTCGGCGGCGCGGGATACCAGGCCGGCGTCCGAGCGCGGTTCGACGAGTCGGTGCAGCTGCTCGTCGACCGTGGTGCGAAGGTCGTCGAGGTCGACTGCCCCAACTTCGACTACGCCCTCGCGGCCTACTACCTCATCCTCCCGAGCGAGGCGTCGAGCAACCTCGCGAAGTTCGACGCGATGCGTTACGGCCTGCGGGTGCGCCCCGAAGGCGTCGACGACCCGAGCGCCGAGCAGGTCATGGCGGCCTCGCGGGACGCCGGCTTCGGCGACGAGGTCAAGCGCCGGATCATCCTCGGCACCTACGCGCTCTCGTCCGGCTACTACGACGCTTACTACGGCCAGGCCCAGAAGGTGCGCCGCCTCATCGCCGACGACTTCTCGCGGGCCTTCGAGGTCGCCGACGTCCTCGTCTCGCCGACCGCGCCGACGACCGCCTTCCCCATCGGGGAGAAGCTCGACGAACCGATGGCGATGTACCTCAACGACGTCGCGACGATCCCGGCCAACCTCGCCGGCGTTCCCGGCATGTCGCTGCCGAGCGGCCTCGCCGACGAGGACGGGCTGCCGACCGGCATCCAGATCCTCGCTCCCGCAACGATGGACGAGCGCCTGTATGCCGTGGGCTCCGCTCTCGAGCGCGCCCTCGTCGAGCAGTGGGGTGGCCCCCTGCTCGACCGCGCTCCCGACCTGACCGCGCACCCGTCCGCCCACCCGACCGCCGACCCGAAGGAGGCGTGAGATGTCCTCCCACGCAGCGGAGCCCGTCCTCTCCTACGAGGAGGCGCTCGAGCAGTTCGACCCGGTGATGGGCCTCGAGGTGCACGTCGAGCTCGGCACCCGGACCAAGATGTTCTGTGGCTGCTCGACCCAGTTCGGTGCGCCGCCCAACACCCACGTCTGCCCGGTGTGCCTCGGCCTGCCCGGCGCGCTTCCCGTCGTCAACGAGATCGGCGTGCAGTCGGCGATCCGCATCGGGCTCGCGCTCGACTGCAAGATCGCGCCGTGGAGCCGGTTCGCCCGGAAGAACTACTTCTACCCGGACATGCCGAAGAACTTCCAGACCTCGCAGTACGACGAGCCGATCGCCGTCGACGGTCACCTCGACGTCGAGCTCGAGGACGGCACCTACTACCGCGTCGAGATCGAGCGCGCGCACATGGAGGAGGACACCGGCAAGTCGCTGCACGTCGGTGGCGCCACCGGCCGCATCCACGGCGCCGACCACTCGCTCGTCGACTACAACCGCGCCGGCATCCCGCTCATCGAGATCGTCACCAAGCCGATGCCGGGAGCCGGGGCACGGGCGCCCGAGGTCGCTCGTGCCTACGTCTCGGCGCTCCGCGACATCCTCAAGTCGCTCGGCGTCTCCGACGTGAAGATGGAGGAGGGGTCGATGCGGGCCGACGTCAACCTCTCGCTCCGGCCGAAGGTGGCGGCGGACGCCACCGGGGAGGCCCAGCTCGCGGTGCCGCTCGGCACCCGCAGCGAGACCAAGAACGTGAACTCGTTCCGGTCCGTCGAACGCGCCGTCCGTTACGAGATCACTCGGCACGCAGCGGTGCTCGCCGAGGGCGGCAGGGTCCTGCAGGAGACGCGGCACTGGCACGAGGATACCGGTGTCACGACCTCGGGTCGCGAGAAGTCCGACGCCGACGACTATCGCTACTTCCCCGAGCCCGACCTCGTGCCGGTCGCGCCGACCCCGGAGATGGTCGAGGCGCTGCGGGCGACGTTGCCCGAGCCCCCGGCCGCCCGACGCAAACGTCTCCAGAGCGCGTGGGGCTACGCCGACCTCGAGATGCGGGACGTCGTCAACGCGGGTCTGCTCGAGGTCATCGAGGAGACCGTGTCCGCCGGGGCGTCCTCGACCGCCGCCCGCAAGTGGTGGCTCGGCGAGATCGCCCGGCGGGCCAGCGCGGACGCGATGGACGTCACGGCATACGCGGCGGAGCGGGGGGTGACGCCGGCGCACATCGCCGAGCTCGACGGGCTCGTCGCCAGCGGCCGGCTCAACGACTCGATGGCCCGGCAGGTCCTCGACGGGGTCCTCGACGGCGAGGGCACGCCGACCGCGGTCGCCGACGCCCGCGGTCTCGAGCTGGTCCAGGACGACGGCGCCCTCGAGGCCGCCGTTGACGCGGTCATCGCGGCCAACGCCGGCGTCGCCGACAAGATCCGCGAGGGCAAGGTGGCGGCCGCCGGTGCCCTCATCGGCCAGGTCATGAAGGAGCTGAAGGGGCAGGCCGACGCAGCCAAGGCACGGGAGCTGATCCTCGCCAAGCTCGGCGCCTCCTGACCCATCCGCCCCCTACACCCCTTCCGTTCCGAACACACGTTTTGTTGAGTTTTCCGGCGCAGCCGCCCCCGAGACTTGACAAAACGTGTGCTTGGAACGAGGAGGGGTGGGCGCGTGACGGGGCGGGTCAGCCGGTCAGCGACTCGGGGAGCCGGACGATCCGGTCATCGCCGTCGCTCAGTGTGCCCCGCGAGGTGTTGTTGGTGACGACCCACACGTTGCCGTCCGGGCCGACGAGGACGTCCCGCAGCCGCCCGTAGGTCCCCTGGAGCAGCCGCTGCGGCTCACCGGTCGTCCCGTCCGGAGCAAGGGGGATCTTCCAGAGCGACTCGCCCCTGAGGGCGGCCATCAGGACCGCCCCGTCGGGACCGACGCAGATGCCGCTGGGGGAGGCGTCGCTCGTCCGCCACTGCCGGGCCGGATCGGTGAATCCGCCTCTGCCGGCGATGCCCTCGACCGTGGGCCAGCCGTAGTCCGAGCCGGGCGTGATCACGTTGAGCTCGTCCCACGTGTCCTGCCCGAAATCGCTCGCCCACATCGTCCCGGCCGCACTCCACGCGATGCCCTGCACGTTGCGATGGCCCCAGCTCCACACCGCGGTGCCGAACGGGTTGCCCGGCGCGGCCGCGCCCGTCGTCGTGACCCGCAGGATCCTGCCGCCGAGCTGCTCCCGCGTCTGCGACCGGTCGCGTTCGCCGGTGTCGCCCGTCGTGACATAGAGGTAGCCGTCGGGCCCGAAGCGCAGCCGCCCGCCGTTGTGGTTGCCCGCCCGCGGTATGCCGCCGAGCACCGTCCGCTGCTCACCGAGTCCGCCCGCGGCATACGGCATCGCGACGACCCGGTTCTCTCCGTCGGCGGAGTAGTAGGCGTAGAGCACCGGGGTCGTCGTGAAGGTCTGTGGGTCGATGGCGAGGCCGAGGAGCCCACCCTCCCCGCTCGGGCTGACCCCCGGGACGGCGCCGACGTCGGCGAGGGATCCGTCGGGCGCGATCCGGCGGACCATGGCGGTGTCGCGCTCGCTGAGCAGGACGCTGCGATCGGGCAGGACGATCGCGCTCCAGGGGACCTTGAGCCCCGTGGCGACGTCCACGGCAGCGGTCAGGGCGACGCGTGTGCCTGCGGCGGAGGTCGGGAGCGGCGTCGTCGGGCTGCCGGCGGTGGTGGGCGCGGGCGAGATGCCGGAGGGGATGCTCCCTGTCGCCTGCGTCGTCGCGCCGCAGGCGGCGAGGGCACCGGCGCCGGTCACGCCGACCAACCCGGCGAGCAGCGTGCGCCGCGAGAGGGATTCGGTAACGGTCCTGGCGGCCGCGCGGGCCGGGTCGAGGGTGACGTCGGGCCGGTGCCGGGAGCGTCTCGGAGGGGCGGTCACACCCCAGTGTCTGAAAGTTTCCTGTGCGGCGTAGTTTCCCTTCATGCCTCGCCTGCCCCTCGTGACGCTGCCCGACCGGAGCTGGCTCGACGGGCTCGGCCCGGTCGAGGGGCTGGAGATCGTCCCCTGGGACCTCCACGCGACTCCGGCGCGAGCCGACGAGATCGAGGTCGTCGTCCCGCCCTACCTCGACAGTGCCGTCGACCTCTCCCACCTCGCGGCGCTGCCCTTGCTGTCCGTGGTGCAGCTGCTCACCGCAGGTTACGAGTCCGTGGCTCCCCACGTCCCCGACGGCATCCGGCTCTGCAACGCGGCCGGCGTCCACGACGCCTCCACCGCGGAGCTGGCCCTCGCCCTCACGCTCGCTTCGCTCCGCGGCATACCCGAGTTCGTTGTGGCGCAACAGGACTCGACGTGGCTCCCGATCCGCGAGTGGCCGGCTCTCGCCGACCGCAAGGTGCTCGTGGTCGGCTACGGCAACGTCGGTCGAGCCATCGTCGAGCGGTTGCTCCCCTTCGAGGTGGACGTCGCCGTGGTCGCGAGCCGCTCGCGCGACGGGGACGACCTCGTCGAGATCGTCCACGGCATCGACGAGCTGCCGCAGCTGCTGCCGGCGGCCGACGTCGTCATCCTCATCGTCCCGCTGACGGCGTCGACCACCGGCCTCGCCGACGCCGCCTTCCTCGCGGCGATGCCGGACGGCTCGCTCCTGGTCAACGTCGCCCGCGGCAAGGTCGTCGACACAGACGCCCTGCTGGCCGAGACGCGGTCCGGTCGGTTGCGCGCCGCCCTCGACGTCACCGACCCCGAGCCGTTGCCGGCCGACCACCCGCTCTGGCAGACGCCGGGCGTCCTCGTCAGCCCCCACGTCGGCGGCGCGAGCAGCGCCTTCCTGCCGCGGGCCCGGCGGCTCGTGCGGGCCCAGCTCGAGGCGTATGCCGCGGGCTCACCGCTCGCCAACGTCGTGCTCCCCCGCTGAGGTCGCACGAGGAGCACGTGGAGGGCGCGGGGGGGAGGGGTGCGGCCTCGGGCCCGGCTGGGATACTGGGGACATGGCGGCAGAGCGACTGGAGGCCGGGCAGGGCAAGGCCGTGGTCTTCGACTTCTACGGCACCCTCAGCGATCCCCACGTCGAGTTCGACCGCGCCGCAGCGTATGCCGCGACGGGTCGTGCGCTCGGGGTCGACGGCGACGACTTCTGGCACGAGATGTGGACGAGCTTCCCCGAGCGGGTGGTCGGCGGCCTCGGGGGCACCCGCGAGACGCTGGCCGCGATCGCTCTGCGCTGCGGTTCGCGGCCGAGCGAGGACCAGCTCGACCACGCGCTGGTCCTCCACCTCGGGACCGCCGCGACCCTGCGGTCACCACGCCCCGGCGGGCTCGCGGTACTCGACCGAATTCGTCTGGCGGGCTTGCAGATCGGGCTCCTGAGCGACTGCAGCAGCGAGCTGGCCGAGGCGTGGGAGACGACGCCCTACGCCGCGCGGATGGACGCCGCCGTCTTCTCCTGGCGCCTCGGCGTCCGCAAGCCGGATCCCCGCGCCTTCCTCGAGGTCACGTCGGCGCTCGACGTCGCCCCGGCCGACTGCTGGTACGTCGGCGACGGCGGCAGCCGCGAGCTGTGGGGCGCCAACCGGCTCGGGATGACGACCGTGCTCGTGCGCAACGCGGCATACGGCGTCGAGCACCTGCGGGTCGACGCCGACACCCAGGAGCCGGCGTATGCCGTCGACGACCTCACGGAGGTGCCTGACCTCGTCCTCGGGTCACGGGGCTGAGCGGCGCTCTCGCGCAGGCCGAAATCAGGCGAGCGGGTGGGCCACTGCCTGGAGGATGAGCGGGAGGAAGGTGCTTCCGAGGGCACCATCGGCGATGGCGCGCGGCTCGAGCAGATGCTGCGAGGTGCCTGACGAGAACAGCGCCATGGCGACCCGCGCGATCTGCTCGGACCCGACGTCGAGCGCAAGCCCCCGGCGCGCACAGATCTGGTCGATGAGCGCCGCCAGGCTCTTGCGGACACCGGCCTGCTGCCGCGCCCAGGAGCGCCCGACCGGACGGTCGCGAATGGTGTAGAGGGTGAACTCCGTGTGCAGGAGGAACCACATCTCGCGCTCGCGGCGGTCGCTCGTCCACACCTCGAGCACCGCGTCGACGATCTGGGCCAGGTCGAGGTCATCGCGCTCGGCGATCTCGGCGATGCCGGCCAGGAGGCGCTCGGAGTATCGCGCGGCGATCTCGACGACGAGCTCGTCCTTGGAGGAGAAGTTCGAGTAGAAGGCGCCGCGGGTGAACTGCGCGCGCTCGCAGATGTCCTCGACGCTGGCGCCGTGGAAGCCGCGTTCGGCGAACACCTCCTGCGCGGCCCCGACCAGGCGGTCCCGCGTCGCGGCCCGGCGGCGGGTGATCGGGGGAGTGGTCGGGGTGATGCGGGTCATGCTGCCACGGTTCGACACGGTCATTTCATCAGCATACACTTTCGTATTGAATACATATGTGTATCCAAAATGCAAGTGCATCCGCACCTCAGCCCTTCGGAAGGAGCGAGCCATGCGGCTCACCGTCGACACCCTCTCGGTCCCGGGCCCCAGCGGCCGCGGCGACCTCCTCGTCGGACCGACGAGCTTCGTCGCCGAGCCGGGCGAGGTGACGGTCGTGGCGAGCGACCCCGGAGTGCCGATCACTGCGCTCGCGCTCGCCCTCGGTGGAGCCGTGACCCTCGCGGCCGGGTCCGTCGACCTCTGGGGCAGCACGGACCCGCGGGTCCTCCAGAAGCACGTGGCGCTCGTCGACGTCGAAGGGATCACCGCGCCGGAGGACGCCCTGTCGGTGCGGGCCGTCGTCCAGGAGCAGCTCGCCCTGGCTCGCCAGGGCTCGCGCCGCCGCGATGTCCAGCGGCTCCTCGATGCCCACGACGTGCGCGACCACAGCCTGCGCTGGGACCACGTCCCTGCGGGGACACGCACCGACATCCTGCTCGAGCTGGCGACCCGCCGACCCGCCACGCAGGTCATCGTCCTCGCCGGCCCCGACCGTCACGGAGGCGAGGCTCGGGACTGGTATGCCGCCGCGCAGCGCACCGCCGCCGACGTCTTCACCGTCGTCGTGCTCTGCAGTGCCGATTCGGCCACCCACATCCACGCCTCGCACACCGCCCGAACGGGAGCAGCAGCATGACCTTCCTCCGACTCGGTCTGGCCGAGCTCCGACGCCTCACCGCCGGCCGGCTCGCCCGGGCCGCGCTCGTTGCGATGATCACCATCCCGATGATCTATGCGGGTCTGTATCTCTACGCCAACAAGGACCCCTACGGCTCCCTGCCCAACGTCCCTGCCGCCGTCGTCATCGAGGACAGCGGCACGACCCTCGCGAACGGCGAGCGGATGGCGGTCGGAGCCCATGTCGCCCATGACCTGGTGACGTCCAGGTCCTTCGCCTGGCAGCAGGTCTCGCGCTCCCAGGCGGAGGCGGGGGTCGACTCCGGCGCCTACGACTTCGCGATCGTCGTGCCTCCGACGTTCTCGGCCGACCTCGCCTCGAGCGCGCAGTTCACCCCGCGCCAGGCTCGGCTCGAGCTGGTGACCAACGACGCCAACAACTACCTGGCCCGGACCATCGCCAACCAGCTCGTCGCGCAGGTCACGAAGTCGGTTGCAGGACAGGTCAGCTCGACAACCGCGCAGCAGCTGCTCCTCGGGTTCACCACAGTCCATAGCAGCGTCGCGAAGGCCGTCGACGGGGCGACCCAGCTGCAGGGCGGGATCGCCTCGGCAAGGACCGGATCCGACCAGCTGGCCTCTGGAGCTTCGTCGCTCACGACCGGCCAACAGAAGCTCGTCGACAGGTCGGCTGCTCTCGCATCCGGTGCCGGCACCGCGTCGGGGGGCGCGACGCGGCTCGCGTCGGGTGCCTCCACGCTGGCGACCGGCCTCGGCACGCTCGACGCGGGGACCGGGTCCCTGCCCTCCCAGACGGCGATGCTCGCCGCGGG